>JAZRYF010000033.1:0-66931 GCA_045600625.1 Saccharofermentans sp. | reverse complement strand
AACAGTTGCCGTACCAACTCCAGTATTGTTTTCATAAGCACAAGAATAATCTGTACCTTCTACAAGAACTGTGTCTCCTGAACGAACTTCGAAAGAACAATAAACAGGAGCTCCCGTATACAACTGATTCTCTATAGGACTAATAGTTACATTGTTTAAATCTATAATTTCAACTGTATCATCTATTTCTACTGATGTTTCTTGTACATAACCAGTTGTCTCTATTTCTAAATCTTCATTCTCATTTCTACTTGAATGATTTGTCGCAATCCCTATGATTACTCCTATGAGTATTACTACACCAACTGCTATGCCAATCGCCTGATATTTATATTTGCTAAATAGCTTTATCAACTTATTCTCACTTAAATTCTGTATGCTGGTATCGATAATCTTAGAATTCTGGTCCACGTTTTCTGTTGTTCTTGGATTATTATTACTCTCCATCAGTTCACTTACCGGAACAGATTCTATGGCATATCCACACTTACGACAAATTGTAGCGTTATCACCATTAATATAATCGCACTTTGAGCAGAGTTTAACTTTTTTACCCAGAGTCAGTATTCTCACTTCGACCTCAAAGCTAATATTTCCAATTATAAGTATTCCATTATCAAGAGTAGTCTTTTCACTACTCAATACTCTTCCGTCTAAAATAGCCTTATAATCCTCGGATAAGTTTTGAATATAAACGTTATCCCCCTCACAAGTAATCTTGCATTGCTGTTTTGCAATATTTGGAATTAAAAAATCACTCGAGTTGTCGCTTCCGATAATAATCTCATCACACAAAGGAACTTCAAATGTTGCTTTGTCTTTTATTCTAAAAACTATTGTCATATTAAATGTATTCATAGCACAAATCCTCACATACAAAACACAAAAAGTTCATTAGCCAAATAAAACTTATCATCGTTCCGAAGTCTGTATTTATCACCACTTTGAAGTTTAATTCCATTAATATACGTTCCATTAGTAGAACCCATATCAATTAAGAAAAAGTATCCGTTCTTACTTGATATCAAAGCATGTTTCCTACTAACTAACGGATTATCTCCAATAAAAACCTTACATTCATCTCGATTCTTTCCAAGAATCAAGTCATTACTATCGAGTAATGTTTTTTCCTGTGTCTTCTGTCTGATGATACATGGAATATTTTCTTTAAATATTCGTTCTCCACAAGCAGGGCAAAACTGGTTACCTTGCTTTAAAATAGCATTACAATTCCAACACCTAAGGCTCGTAATATGAGTATTACTAGAACAAACATTACCATTCGTAAGAATTGACAGATACACCGATAAATCATACATAGAAATCTTGTAATCACGATTGATTATATTTATATATTCGTTCATGTAACTACTATCTTCATATTCAGAAAAAGAAGCATATTGAACCAGATTTCTCAAAAAGTCATCGGCTGTACTATTTACTGTATAACCTTCAATAGGAACATACACGAATTTTAATTTACGAATAGACGGGACAACAAATACATGTTCCATATCGAAATGTACCTTACGACTATCTAATGACAGTTCATCTAACTTACGAAGGATCTCTAAGAACTGGCTTAAAAGTGAAACAAATACCTTTTTAGACATTGGAATCATTTCAAGATAATTCTTTAGAGACACCATATCTTGAACATTATAATGTAAATACCTATTAATAATACCGTTTTCTTCAACAGGTATTATAAATATATCAGTAGCGCAGCCTTTTAATAGCTGCGTTTCTGATTTTATGATTATATTTCTACTACCTAGTTTTATTGAAAACATGCTATCTAGGTATATATCGATATTCCGTCGAGTACTCTGTATCTATTATATACCACCATAATCCAGAACTTTGGTAACAAGTACCATGAATAATCTGAGGAATTCCTCCAGATGAATATGTACCCGTTGCCATTTCACCAGAACAACATGGTAACGATGACAGTTGCCACGCATCAATCCAAAAATCATTACCACCTCTATTAGATAATCCCCAAGCATATGCATCATGTACACTAGGGAAATAATGGTACCCTGTCACACCATTTACCTCTCCATAGCCATGACCAAAAGAAAGATGATAGCGAGATGGCTCACCTCGTCTAGAATCGATGTGTTCAGAATCAATATTCGCTGGAGGATTTGAAGTACTCCAATCCGTCCATTGATTCATTTCCCACTGAGCAACTAACGTATGATTATCTGAGGTAGTTACAGTCGAAGAACTATTAACTGTGGAACCTGAAAGAGTCCAACCAACAAATCGATAGTAATCTCTAGTAGGTGTTGGTAGTGAACCATAATTAGAAGCAAAGGTTACGCTGATATTAGACACACTAGATCCGCCATTCGAATCAAAACTTACTGTATATGTATTTGGCGTCCAATTAGCTGTCAGAGTATGGTTGGAAGCCGTGCTCACAGTCGTCGACGAAGATACTGTTCCATTTGGACCAGACCAACCAGCAAATGAATAACCTTCTCTTACTGGAGTTGGAATAGTTCCATAGGTCGAACCATAAGTTACATTCATACTAGTAGATGTAATTGAAGCACCCTCCCCCGCATTTAAGGAGACTGTATAAGAACCAGCAGACCAATTTGCCGTCAAAGTATGATTAGATGCTGTACTTACTGTTGTCGACGATGATACCTCGCCACTAGGACCACTCCAACCAACAAATGTATATCCATCCCTACTAGGCGTTGTCAAACTTCCATAAGGAGAACCATAAGTTACTGATATAGAAGGAATACTTGAACCGCCGTTTGAATCAAAACTTACTGTGTATGAACGAGCTGTCCAGTGAGCATATATAGTCTGATCTGAACTACCAGAAAATACAGAACCAGAAGTTACTCCTGCTCCACCTGTAGCAGATGTAAACCAACCATCGAATGTATAACCTTCCCTTGTTGCAGACGGTAATGAACCATATGGTTGTCCAACAGTTACTGGAATTTCAGAAAAACTACAACTACCACCATTTGCATCAAAATAAGCTACAAATCCTGTTCTAGTCCAATGAGCATACAATGTTTGATTAGCAGTTCCAGGGAATACAGAACCAGATGTTATATTAGTTCCACCAGTAACAGATGTGTACCATCCATCAAATTCATACCCTTCTCTTGTCGCTATTGGTAATGATCCATAAGTTTGACCTGTTACTACAGAAACAGAAGAGGAGCTACAACTACCACCATTTGCATCAAGACTAACTACAAATCCTGTTCTAGTCCAATGTGCATACAATGTCTGATTTCTATCTCCAGTAAAAATCGTCGTTGATGTAATTTGAGAGCCACCTGTTGTACTTGTAAACCAACCATCAAATCTATATCCATCCTTTACAGGTGTAGGCAACACTCCGTATGCTTGTCCATGCATGGCAAATATCTGTGATACTCCAGAATCTCCACCATTATCATCCAATGTCACTATATATGCATTATCAGCCCAATGTGCATAGTACGTAATATTTGCACTACCTGCTATTGTACCTGCTGATACCTGCGTACCACCTTCATCACTAGTATACCAACCGACAAACTCATAATTCTGTCTATTAGGTGTAGGTAGATTACCAATTGCAGAGCCAACATTTACAATACGAGTTGTCTCAGAGACAGTTCCTCTATTGGCATTGAATGTAATCGTTATAGTTCTTGGTCCCTTGCTTACGTAAATAGTAATTGCTGCACCCGAAGCCTGAGTTGAACCACCAACCAAAGATTGAGATATTACACCACCAACAGGAACATCAGCACTGTAGTTTTCCAAGACAGTTACTATAAAACCTGCATTTTCAAGAGTAGCTACAGCTTCAACCTGACTCATTCCCTCAACACTTGGAACTTCTATTGTATTATCGTCTGTAGTCACACATACCCGTAGAACTACAGTCGATCCTCTTATTACTAAACCATTTGCATTCGGATTTTGTGAAAGAACTTGACCATCAACGCCATCCTGATCAACTTCATACTGAACTGTAGAACGCAAACCCAATTCCGCTAGTGTCGCTCTAGCATCCGCTTCCGTCATTCCCACAACATTTGGCAATTCAAAAGGCGCTGGTCCCATAGATACTACAAGATCCAGTACAGTTCCTTCTGGAACTTCTGCACCAGCGTCAATACTCTGCGATATAACAAGACCAGCTGCTACATTCTCATCGTATACTTCAGTAATATTCGGTTCACCAAGACCAGCCATATCGAGTTTTAATGTTGCATCTTCTATTGTGTCCCAAATCAAATAAGGAACAGTAGCTATACCATCTACAGCAGCAATTACTTCTCCATTACCACTAGATACAGTCAGATAAACAAAACTATTCTCATCAAGAAATGTTCCACCAGATGGATCCTGTAATACTATCATTCCAGCTTCAATGTAATCTGAAATAACATTACCCTGAGCCATAGCCATAAGATGAGTATCTTCGATAGCCTGAATTGCATCGCTATGTTGCATGCCTTCTACATTAGGAACTTCAACTACACCTTCAGGTAATACTATGTTACGAGTATATAAAGACTCAAAACTAATTACTCCTGTAGCTAAAAGAATTCCAAATACCAGTAATAATCCCGCCAAAGAGCCTGACAATACTTTTAGCCACATAGGCCAAGTATAAAAATCTATTTTCTTAATTTTTCCATACTTTCTTTTAGCCGGAGGATTAGCTCTTAGTTCCTCTACGAAGGTAGGAATATCAGGTGTACGGTCTTCTATTCTTACATTAAGGGCATTAAGAAGAGCTATTTCAACATTAACTGGAATTCCCTTACAAAGTTTATGTGGTGGAATTAGAATGTCCTTATTCTCATTCTCATATTTTGCTCTTCTTACCATAGCATCTGGAGGTGTCTTTCCGGTAATTACGCTATAGATTGTTGCCGCTAATGAATACACATCAGTATAAGGACCTTGATCGCCTCGACTTCTATACTGCTCTTCAGGTGAAAAACCTGGTTTTACAATAACAGTTAGACTTCGGCTATGTGTAGTAGTTGCAAATCGTGACGCACCAAAATCTATTAACTTACATTCACCTTCTTGGGTAATAAAAATATTATCTGGAGCAATATCTCTATGAAGTAGTCCATCTGCATGAACTACCTTCAAAGATTGCATTACAGGCATAAGCATATCAACTGCATCTCGAGGAGAAACAACACCATTTGCTTTTACATATTGTGACAATGTCATACCATTAAGGTATTCCATCACGATATAGGCCGTACTATTATCCTCAAAGCTATCGAATACTTTTACAATACCTGGCTCATTTTGATACTTAGCTAGTTTTTGTGCTTCATCAACAAACTTGTCCAATCCCTGACGGAACTGCTCTGACTTGTCTCCACTAAAAACTGAGACTGTTGTCTGTCCAGGCACACGAGTTGAAAACTCGCTTGGGAGATACTCTTTAATCGCAACCTTCTGCTCTAATTTCCCATCCCAAGCAAGATAGGTAACTCCAAAGCCTCCAAAGCCTAACACTTTACCTATAATATAACGGTCGTGAAATAGAGTTCCAGGAACCATATGAATTGCTTCTTCGGCTTCTGTTCCGACTTCATAACCACAATGTGGACAAATTTTTGTCTCTACATCAAATTCTTCCATACATCCTAGACATCTATGTTTCATTAATTATCTCCTTCTAATAATTACCGCAGGAATATTGATTACTAATTCCAAATCATCGTGTTGAGAATTAGTATCAAAAACAAAATTCTGATAAACATTGATAAGGCAAGCTAAATCGCTATTGGCAATTTTGTCTTGAAAACACGTATTGTTTATAGGTAATTGACCATCATTACAATAACTAACCATTAATGCATTCTGATAAACATTTCCAAGCATCCATGATAAAAACTTATCTGCTGCCGCTTGTTCATCGTCATTACCAAAACCCAAACTATAATAATAGACGTAGTCACAAAATACTTCGTCACCACCTGGTGCTACACAAGTCTTCATTACACCAGTTAAAGCAGTCTTAACAGTATCGAGATCCATAGATGAAGAAAGCATAACTGCAACCGAGTTATCATTAGTTAAGAATTCTGATGAATCAGACCAATTGAACTGGCCAAAATTACGCTCTATCAACTCAATATAGTTAGAGCCAACAGCGATGTTATAACCTGAAAAACTCTCTAAATCATTAAAAGAATCGCCTTGATAATCAATTGATGTAGGACCATTTGTAACAATATATGCGATTGGTACGCTTATACCCAAAGGAACTCTGCTGGTATCACTATAACCATTAAGGAACTGACATTCTCCCGCCTGTTCAGAATTAAGCACCAGACTGCAATCTCTCGCAGAATCTAATACAGTTTGAGACACATCACTGCTCTCAAATAAGTCTGGCAACTCGCCACTAAGAGCAGCTTCCTCTAATACAGAAGCATATTCATTTTCTGGTATAGCTCGATACTCAACAGTTACATCAGGGAAAGTTGTCGTAAAATCTTCAATAATAGCTTGCATTGCAAGTTCTTCATTCGATCCATCTGCGACTGAAAACCACACTTCAATTTCAGCTGCACGCAATATCTGTGCTGCTTTCTTATCATCATAACGCTTATATACGAACATACCTGTTATAGCTAAAGCGAGTACAACTGCGCATATTTCAACCAAACGCATTGCATTTCTACGTCTTTTCTCGGCAGCAAGTGATATTACTTTCTTCTCACCATTAATAGCTTTCAAAAACTCATCTACTGTTTTAAAACGCATATGGTATTCAATTGCCATAGCTCTCATAACACTATTGCTCAAATTCTCTGAAATAGATGAATCCAATTCTTTTGGAGCAACTACAATATCTTTAATTTTTCTATTAGTTGATTCATCTGGTTTCACACCAGTCAACATCACATAAAGAGTCGCTCCAAGTGCATATATATCAGACCAGGTGCTTACTGTTTTTGTTGTATCATACTGTTCACATGGAGAATAACCAGGCTTTAATATGATATCTATGACATCCTCAGAACTATCAGGGAGTTTCGCTGATCCTAAGTCAAGAAGTTTAATTTTAAGATCAGAGCCTTCACAAATGAATATATTATCAGGTGCTATATCTCTATGAATAATACCTTGGGAATGCAAAGAACGAAGTGCACTTCCTACCTCGTTAACTATCATTAGAGACAAATTCGAATCTAGTTTTCCATGTTGCTTCAGATAGTCATTAAGCGCCATTCCAGATAAAAGCTCCATCACAATATATGCCGTGTTGTTTTCTTCAAAAAACTCAAAAACATTAACAATATTTCTGTGCTTCCCAAATTGAGCCATAGTTCTTGCCTCAGCAAGAAAACGATCTTTACGATATTCGAATTCATCCTTTGACTTTTTGCTGACAATTACCTGCTTCTGTCCAGCAGCTCTAGTAACAAGCCTACTAGCATAGAATTCTTTAACACCAACTACAACATCTAGTTTAGTATCAAAAGCCTTATAGATAACACCAAAACCACCAGCACCTATTGCCTCGCCTACAACATAGCGATTATTTAATATTGTTCCAGGCATAAGGTATATAGGTTCTTTAGGAGCATCTACAACAGGCGCACCACAATGAGGACACACTCCGATGTAATCATCAATTTGTTCAAAACATGAATAGCAATACTTCATAACAAGATACTTCCCTCTTACTCTGTAAAATCTTCCCAAGAAAATGATTCACAACAGAGAGGTATTAATAAAAAGCGTGATTCGCCTATATCAATCTCACTATAGTAATCAAGCTTAGCAGGAGACATTACAACATCACCATTAAAATAGACAAGACTATTACTATCTCCGGGTTGCAACCAAAAATCGCGTTTTTTGGGCTCATACAAAACATATGCATGTTTTTCTCTAGAAATGTGATTATCATTCGGAATAACAATTCTATTTGTTGCCGATCTACCTATAGAATTACGTCCACAATAAACATTAAAACTCTGTCCGAATGCAGGACCTTTAACACAGACGAGCCAACCAACTACGGGTTCATTATAAGTACGAGATACAGTTGCAGGAGAATCATTAGTTTCAACTTCAGAAGAGTTTTCTAATTCAGTTGTTGATACGGGTTTGTTAAGGCTAAAGTAGCCGAAAGTTTTACCGTCATTACCCGTAGCTTCAAGCAATTGATCCTTAAGTGAAGAATCCTGTATTTCTTCAATTTTGCCTTCACTCTTCCCTTCTGGATTTTCTTCTTCCTGCTTTACAGTGTTATGAGCAGTCTTAATAGTATCTGTAATCTCTGGAACATACTCTGATGCTACTGAGGGCTTTTGCGGTTCAAATTCTTGAGCAAAAGTATTTGAGTCCCAAAAATTATACGTATTTTCAGAGTTAGAATTCTTATCTTTTCTTTCTTGATCTACTACATCATTATTCCCGCCATTGTCGTCAAATGAATTATTAGAAGAATACATTGATACAGTTTCATCTGTAGCATTAATCATTTCAATATTCTGCTTTTTCTCGCTAGTATTTTCCCCTCTAAAAAAACTAAATAGGCCCCTGGGCTTCTTAATCTCAACTTGTTTAGACTCCTCAGCTTGACCCGCGCCGCAATGTGGACACGTTGCATAGGTATCCTTGTCAAAAAAATCATTATTGGTGCATCGAACTATATTCATAGTATCCTCCTTATAAAATCTTAATCAACCCAATAGTTGTGTTATCACGACTTAAATTTTTCTTACGTGCAATCTTTCTAGACTTATTCTCAAGTGCAGCAACTGCATCTTTAACATTAGTAAAATTTACAAGTATAGATTTGATTTCTGCATCACTTAATACTTTGTACAAGCCATCCGACATTAAAATCACTATATCTTCAGCCTGAAGTTTGAGCGGATTAATATTGCGATTAACAAGCTGTATACCATTTAACCCAAGAAAACTTAGAAGAGCCTCGGATTTAGGTCCATTTATCTCTTTAACAAACTCATCCTGACTTATTTCACCATTATTGAACTTTTCTTTAAGGTATTCTTTATAGTTATGGTCAACAGTAATCTGAACTAATTCATCTTTACGATAAAGATACAGCCTGCTATCACCAACGGAAGACCAATACATTTCATTGTTATCTATAATTACAGCAACAAGTGTCGTTCCAGACTGAAGAGTATTACCAATCGAATCTGTAATATTGCTTACAACAGAATCAGCTTCGTAAGTTGCATTCTCTAATGTATTTACAATTTCTCTTTCAAAATAACCACTTTCATACTTTCTAACAAAAAAGTCCACAGCAGTACTACTTGCCAGTTCTCCTGCATCTGAACCGCCCATTCCGTCACATACAATATAGAGCGAATTGCGATTTGAATTGTTAGACTTAAATGCAAAAGAATCCTCTTGATTCTCTCTGTCTCCAAGCACAGATAAAAACGCTGAAGTGACTCTACTATCCTCAAAACTTTCTATTGGTACAGTTCTCATTTACTTTTATTTACCATCACTGCTATAGCTGAATTGTTATCCATCTTCTCGCCCAATACTTTTCCTCGCTCTTGAACCATGGAATTCATTTTTTCAAGCCATTCCTCTGCAGAAGAAGAATTGATTAGTAATTCGAATATCTCTTCGTCTTCAATCAATTCCCAAAAACCATCTGAACACATTAAGAAGCCTTTGCACTTACGAAGCGGAATAGCTTTTAGCAACTCATACTTAGGTTCATCCCAAGGCATTCCCATAACCTTAAGCAAACTACTTCTATCAGGATGATTACGGATTTCTTTCTCATCAATATCCTTAGCTAACGCTAGCATTTGAGGGACACTATGATCTAAGGTGCGCTTTAATATACCTTTCTCTCCAAAGGCATATATTCTAGAATCGCCAACAAAACCAATGTACGCCTTTTTGTTATCAATAACTAAAGCAGACGCCGTTGTTTTCATCTTCGATGACACTTTTAATTTCTCTTGCTCTGCAGTAAGCAAATCCTGTCCCGCTACAAATGCTGAGCCTAATTCCTTTTTAGGTTTAGTCATCGAGCTAAAACAACTTGTGAATACATCTCTAACTAATTGAGAAGCTTTATCTCCCATGCCATGGCCCCCAAGGCCATCGCAGAGAATGAAACCGCTCAAACTTTCAGAGATATACTCACCAACAGAATCTTCATTAACTGGGCGACCACCAACATTAGATATAGATTTATAATCTATCTGATACTGCATAATCCTTATTTCTCAATTCTCTTTAATATACACTCAACATCAGCAAATCTGATTGAGTTCCCATTTTGTATTTCATATTCAACCTGTGAACGTATTCTTTTTTCATCTATGTATGTGCCATTTTTAGAATCTGTATCAACTATGTAGTAATGGTCATCTCTAGTAATCAACTTAGCATGTTCTTTACTTACATATTTACTGTCTAAAACTAAGTCATTCATCTCGGGATTCTTGCCAATCTTTTCAATAGAATTAGTCAAAATGAACAGCTTTTTGTTGTGCTTTATCTCCAACGCTATTTGCTGAGAATTATTATTTGATTCTTTTCGTACTAATACAGCTGATGTACGCTCACATTCGGAGAAAGATATGTTCTCTATATTACTTTTCTGCGAAAATGGATCATATGAAGCGTTACAGCTATAGTTTTTATTATCCTTAATGTTACTTGAAGGAGCATTACCTGACTTACCATATTCATTTATTGTTCTTTTAAACTCAGTGATATTGAACACTTCATACCCAACAAAGAATTGATAATATAAACTCAAAAAAGCAACATCATCAGCACTAGAGAATTGAACAAACGAAACTAGTTTCTGAAAGAAATCTTTTGCAGGAAAGAAGAGTTGATTATTGACTATTGGCCAGCAAATGAGCTTTACCTCTTTATTAGTAGGATTGATATACACGTTATCCACCGTAAGCATTACATTTTTTATATCAACTTTGTTAGAAGCGCATTCTTCAATTCCTTCAAGAATCTGATTAACTATGAACAAAAAATCTTTACGAGAAACTGTTTTTTTCTTTAAGTATTTTTTCAAACTTTGCAAACCTGTAATGGAACATCTCAAAACAGTATTTTTACCTGTCCCCTTAACTGAGACAGGCAAAATACTTCGGAACTTTGACGCAGAAAAATCGTTAACCCATCTAGTTACAACATCTTCTGGGAATGTAAGTTGATTAACAAGATATTTTTCTCTTGGGTAGTAATCGAGATAAACATTACTCATAATTAAACACTGTGAAAAACTCTAATTGAGTTAGATCCATTGTAATCAGGATTTCCGAACTTATAACCTTGGTCTAAAGTAACAATATGACCTCCGTCGTAATAGCCAGGATCACAAATCAGCAAATCGCTAGCAGTAGCATTATTAGGGTCAACACCATCTCGCATGCCTACAACAGTTACCGTATGTCCATTTAAACGAACAACACAAGGATTTCCAGCAAAAACCTCTCTTGCTGATATGCGAATAATTCCTTCTATAGTTGGTTCATTAATACAATCATATGTAACGCCATTTGCCCCTAAATAATCTCGAATACCTTGCAAATCATCACATATATAACCGTCACCAGAATAACTCTCTCCATAAGAAGCTGTTACTTCAATAAACTGAGATAAAGACAGATTATTACCCGATGTTAAATTATATGCGATTGCCAATGATGTAACTATACACCAACCGTTTCCCGATACGCTAAACTGTCCTAATGCATGCGAATAATCAAATCCACTTACACAAGCGAAAGAACTATCACTATAAACATATAGGTTCTTCAAATGCGCTATGTGGTCATTAATCTTTTGAGATTCATGACCATTAATACTAATATAATTAGCTTGCAATTTTTCTAGGGTCTCTCGCTTAGTTTTTTCATGAGTTAACCTATCGCCACCTACAATGTCTGAAACTAAATTAATCGAAAAATCTATTAATTTATCTTCAATCTGAGAATCATAATTATTGATTTTTTCAAGATATGTTGAAACAGTGAGTCTTACATTTTGTAAATAGCTATATAAACGATCTACAGATAATTTTGCATTCGAACAATAAAGACTACCCCCGTATTTCACTTCTGCAAACTGTGCAGCTCGCACAGCTAAAGTAACTCCACTTGAATGATATCCCAAAATAACATCCAAAGCATTTAAGGTACTTAAATAAGCTTCAGAATACACAATGTTATCAAAGTGTCTTTTTGCACTTTCTAAGTTTACAGATAATTCTGCTAGTATTACTAAAACTCTATCCAATTGGTCAAGAGAGCCTTTCATGCCGCCCTGATTTATATGGATGCCAGACTTAACACTAGCTATACTTAGAGAATACTTTTTGTATTCAAATAAATGAACTTTACCATTCAGTGCACACGCATAGCTATAAGCTAATTCGATATCACTATAAGCATTATGATACTTAATCGATATATCGCCTTTCTTCTTTATTAATTGGCTCGATCCTTTAGATTCAAAAGAAACAGCGATACATGAAAGAGCAGACTCAGTCAAATAGAAAGCTTCATCTAAACTTGATTTAGCCGATGATAAACATGAAGCACCAGAAAAACGCATAACCTCTCTCCTATAAAATAAAACAACAAACCAAAGGAATAGATGTTATCCTTCAGCATCATCTAATATTTGATTTTCTTGATCACGATATTTCCTTAATAACTCATCGAAAAAATACTTCTGCTTCTTCTGCAAATCTGCGTGCATGGATTCGATTTCCTTAATCTGAGCAATAATTGCATCAAAATATAGTTCCGCATATATCGATTTGTAGTCTTTTTTCAGGGATTCAACACCAGAAATAACAGCTCTTATATCAGATTTTAACATCTCATTACAGCCAAACACCCTCTGTTCAGCTGCAATTACTCTAGTAGACTGTACATTTATTTCCTTTTTATGATTGCTCATAATTCACCTCTACGCTACAAAGAATTATTTACGTTCTTTATTGCTGATTCGTATTGTGTATCAAATTTCTTATAGTCATTAGCAATATCTTTCGTAATTTGAATAGCAGCATCTAGATACTCTTTATTTGACATAAATCGTGTATACATTTCTCTATATGACGTCAACAATGCAGCTTGTGTCGTATCATCAAGTTCCGCTTCATTACTTTCAATTATAGATATTAACTTTATAATCTCTTCTTGATAGTTGATAATCAATTTATTTATCTTATTGATTGTTTTAATTATATTTTCCGATTTTACTGTGATGTTGGCCATACTAATACCTAAACCATACTCAATAACCTTATTAGGTCTAAATCAAATAAATTCACTTGCATTAGAATTAATTGATGTCTCAGCAGACTCATAAGCGGTAACTGTATCATCTAAGAACTTAGCATATGAATCTATTACTGCTCTATACTCTTCAAAATGAGTCGCATGATTGTTAAAATTAGTTCTAATTGTTTCTGAAGACTCACTCTCCCAATCAGCAGAAAGAGCATTCATCTGATTTTTGCATTCCTCGAGGCAAGTTGTTAGATTTGCATTCAATTGACGAATATTTGATGCTATCGAGGTAAGTTCTCCTAATGTAATCTGAATTCCATCACCTGTTGACATTTCTATAATCCTCCTATTAATTTGTAAGTCTTCTTGCTTGGTCAGCTACTTCCTGCTGAGTCTGACGATATGTATTTGCACTATTCTTAAGAAATTCGGAATACTGCATCATAAGCTGATACATCATGTTAAAATCTTCTCTAAAGCCATTAATCTGAGAAGTAAAAGCAAGGTTATCCGATCCCTGCCAAGAACTAGCCATAGATTCAACCTCAGTATAGAGCTGTTCATACAATCTCTTGTACTCAGCAGCCTGATTATCGATTTGTGTAGCAGCAGCTTCCAACTTGGAAGGCTCAACTCTGATTGACATAGCCATAGCCATATCCTCCTTTAATTTTATTTATGTATAAAAGTTATACATTCAAACTAAATAAGCATTAACCGAGAACCATTGCTTAATCCCAATTGTTCTACAGTCAGATTAATGTTGTATATAATCCCACTATTTCTATTACAAAGCATAACGTTTGGATCGATACAAAAAGAGCCACCTGACAATTCTCTCAAAGCCTCTTCTAAAAGATATAAAACTTCATATAGATGACTTTTCTGTGGTATATATACTTCGTATGTTGACATCAAAGATGGAACAAAAACCTCAACCAAAATCTTATTCATCAGACTCACCAACTTTCTCAGAACTTAACAACTTGGTAAGAACTTCTTTACCTTGATTTATTACGTATCCAAAACCATTAGGTACATCGTCTGGATTATTAACAATCCTATTAAGTTTTAAATAGTATTGGCTATACAGTCCATTACCTATCCAGATACCGTTATTATTCTGAACTGTCTTCTTATACCATCCCTGATGGATGTATGACGACACTGATGAAACATCATCAAATACTACATATTTAACCTTATAATTTGAGGCTGTTTTTTCAATTAACACCTTCAATTTATCTAGAGAATCATCAAGCAACGTATTAGCTAATGACTCCATTCCGAAAATGAAATACACACGATTATCATAGGTATCAAGAACAGATAAATCACAACCTGCATTTTTGTAATTATTATTTCTCTCTTTCAAATCATTAAACACATCCATAACGAAATCATCATAATCACAATCAGAATTGACTAGTTCATAACTACCTTCTGGCAACATATCATCAGGATCAATAACATACACTTTCTGACCAAGTGAATTAATGACTCTTGCGAATTCACAAGCAAAGGATTTCATATCTTCAATATCTTCAGATAAAACCATAGTCGTCACATTACTATCCATATCTATCTTTTCAATTTGGAGATCGTCCTTACTAATACCTACAGGAACAGTGCTTAAATCACTTGACTCTGAAATTACAGATTCCATTTTCACGACAGAAGGTAATACTGGAATAGTTATTGCATTAACTGAAGAATTACCTCTTAACTCTAATGAATAAGCACGGTAAAAAACCATTATATCTTCAGAATCTAAAGCCTTAGCTGTCTGAAATTCATAAACCTTATCTAGCTTTACGATACCTCTACCAACATAACCAGAAGGACAGACGCCCTGCGTTTGACCAAGAATTCCAACATAATCTGAAGAATCATTCATCTGAAGTACAATCAGCTGCTTAAAATTCTGCTGTAGTCTGTATCTGACAGCATTACTTGCTGTAGCAGAAATAACGAAATAGATTCCATATTTTTGCGCTTCTCTAGATAAGAATGTTATTTCATCGTCGAGGTTTTCAAATAGTTCACTGAACAACGCAAAGTTATTGATAATGACCACAATATTTGCCGGCACATCTTCTGACTTACTGATGTAGCTTGCATAGTTACCACCGTATTCTGAGAACTTCTTTTTCCTATCCTGAACTTCCTTACGAAGCATCTTAAACATGTTGATTACTTTTTCTTCATCAGCAGAAAACATAACATCAGCAACTTGTGGAGCTTTTGCAAAAGCACCTAAAGTCTCTGAACCAAGGTCCAAAATGAAAAGATTCAATTCTCTTGCATCGTGATGCTTTATTAGCGAATAACACAAAGTCTCTAAGTACAATTCTGTACCACTTCCAGTAGAACCGTAAATGATAGCATGACCTTCACTAGAAATAGGTAATGTCAATAAATTCTGACTCTGATTATAAGGATCATCATATTCACCAATAACAGGATTTAAGAAATACGGTAAATAATTATATGAATATTTATCCTCAAGATTATTCACATAAATATTCTCTGGAATAGGATCCAACCATAACTGTCTAACGCTTATATTATCATCAGCGGCAATACCAGATAAGTAATTAACAATGGATACAACCTGCTTCAAATTATTTTCATTACTGCTGTTATCCTTAGGCTTAACTTCAGTTAATGTCCTACCTAATGTATCGATAAATCTGATTGAATTATCGAATTTTTCTACAACCTTATCGCTAGGTACATAAGGTGCTCCACACCAAGCAGACTGACCCATACTGAAAAATTCATTAAATCCAACCTGTAGATAAAATCTACCTGTATCAGCCAAACTTGCTGCATCAGGTCTCTTAATCATATCCATAGAATCAGATTTCTCCTGAACCTTAAGACAAACTCTAAATCGGCTATTGCTCCAGATTTGATCATCAACAACACCACTTGGCTTTTGAGTAGCAAGAATCAAATGAACTCCTAAGCTTCTACCAATTCTAGCCGCACTAATAAGTTGAGCCATAAACTCAGGTTCTTGTGTCTTTAGCTCTGCAAACTCATCTGAAATAATAAACAAATGTGGTATTGGTTCAGATACTATTCCACGCCTATATAGTTTTTGATATTTATAAATATCTATCGTTCCTTCATTAGACACTTTACGAGCTTCATTAAAAATCGCTTGGCGCCTTCTCAGCTCACTTTGGATAGATATAAGGGATCGGTTAATTGATGCACCATCGAGATTAGTTATAGTACCCGAAATATGAGGAAGTTTTATTCCTTTTTCTTCATCAACAAAAGCACCTGCTAATCCACCACCTTTATAATCGATTAGTATAAATGCTACTTCATCAGGATGGTAATTAATTGCCATAGACAAAATATAAGTAATGATAAACTCAGATTTACCAGAACCAGTCATACCAGCAACCAGACCATGAGGACCATGATACTTTTCATGTAAATCTATTGAGAACAGTTTTCCTGCAGTATCAACACCTACTGGAGCGGCCAAACTCAAAGTAGGATCATTTTCTTTCCATCTAGTATATGGATTGAGGTGTTCTATCTTACCAACTCCGTACATGTCTAAGAAAGTAAGAGTCTTAGGCATCAAATACTGCTGATCTGCATTTCTTAAGAATGTATTTAGAAGTCTCTTACTCAGATCACTTTGAATACTACCAATAAATCTATCCGGAACGAACTTAATCGGTCCATCAAATTTAGGTGAATTCCTATAAAGTACAGCATTATTCTTATCGTTAAGCTGAATAACAGCAGAGCATTGTCTAGGAAGCTCATTGTACTTCACAGCAATATTAACAACACTAAAATTCACATTAGCATTAAGATTCACTAGCTTGTCAAAAAATGAGACATTCGCAGATAATTCTGATGACATCTGGAAGAGAATGTAATACGGCAGATTACTAGCTAAATCGTCCTCATTAAAATTATGTCTATCAGCTATAACACCATCAAAGTAACTTGACAATTCCTTCACTTCTTCATGATTAGTAGCAATGAACCTAATGCTCTTATCATCGTTCCATGTATGTGGAAGCCATCTAATATAGTCATACTGCTCCATATCCTTGTTATCGATGATGAAGACAAACTTCACATCTTCATAACTATAGTATGATGCTATTCTAAAGATGATATTATCCGCAAAACTTTTCCTTAAATTATTATCTCCATACACACCTACAATATAATTTTCAAGTAGTGAGAGTGTAATTGGAGAATTGGCTATTCTATGCTTCGTCTCTCCAATTGCATATAGTTCTTCCTGCAAGTTATCATCTGTTAGCGAGAACTTTCTATCACTGTATTGAAAATCTACATCTAAATCACAATCTCCTAATCCTAGTCGGATATTCAAAAAATCATTATGCAAAATAGTTCTATTCCACAAAGAGTCGTCTTGGTTACTAATTACTTCAATATAATCAGATACACTCTTATTATTATCGCTAAGAATAGTTTCTTGCTTCTTACTCTCTTCAGCAATTTTTAATTGTATCGAATCAAGATACGCCCTATATTTACGCTGACGTAACTCCTCATTTTTACGCTTTTGAGCTTTTTCATATCGCTTGGTTATAGTTGGCATCAGTACCGTAGCCAAAAGCATACTGCCACCCATAACCATAGAAGCATAATTCTTAGTATTTATCGCATTATATAGAGTTACTATAGACATGCATCCCATAGCTAACGTAGATGCTATAACTAATAAAAATGGTAACTCTGCCGTTATTGGACTTTGAGGTGGAGTATCAATTTTAAATTTTGCGGTTTCCACATCATATTTAAAGCGTGGTGAAATTGAAAAATAATCCACAGTGGCAGAAGAATCTAATTCTCCCTCAACTACAGATATCTTTTGAGGCTTAAGTAATTCAGCAACTGGAGTATTAATTGTAACCTTATTATCAGGATTATTAATTGCAATAAAACCCTTGCCAATAATAATCTTCATACTGATAATGAAGACAACATCACCTACATTAAGTTCTGTCTTCTTAACACGGGAATTATTAACAAAAGTTCCGTTTGTACTATCAGAATCAAAAATAAACCACTTTCCACTGGTATAAGATAATACAGCGTGATTAGAAGAAACAAGACTGTTAGCAAATACAATGTCATTCTTCTCGTTTCTTCCAATACGAAGCTCTGCATCATTTCTAAATATATACTTTGTAAAAGAAACTAAATCATCTGAGATTGGATCAACATAAACACATAGACGTTCGCCATTATCTCTGATAAGACTATAAGAATTATGTTCTTCTAAATAAGTTCTAACAACAGCATTATTCTGAGAGTCAAGTAATTTGAAGTGCTTAGTTGTTTTCATTATCCAACGATCATCATCGCCTTCAATAACTGCTACTTCAACACCATCTATAATAGATGAACGCAAACTGAAATGTCCATTTATCTTGTTAGGCAAAACTATAGAGTTATAGCTACTATCTGTAATAAGTGTAACTAACACTTTCCTGTCCCCCTTAAATAATCCCTGTGTTTTTAAGGATTATTAGTCCACTGGGCAGAACAAGCCCAGTGGACTTTGCTATACGTAGGATAGCAAGCGTTTTCGCCACTACATAAGGGTTTACGGGTAATTTGAATATTTTGTTAACTTTGAATTAACTCCATTATTTTACTCTCAAATAATAATAAACAAGCAAAAACTTCCTTTACGGCAAGGTCTTTGGCAGCTTAGCTGCCGAGGACCTGTTCGAAGCTACGAGCTACTTTGTGAGTTATAACTCTGCATTCTCAATAACCTTAGATGCCGGAATGAGCATAATAAGAGTCATTACTATTCCAATTACTGTCATTGTTATAACAGCAGTTGTTAATGAAGTTACGAGCATTACCACAGAGGATACAATAGTAGCGATTGTTACAATAACCATAATTCCCAGGTATCTTACAATCATAAGGAGATATCTTCCAAGACTTGAGAATACTCTTAATACAACAAGTGCATAAACCTCACAAAGAATGTCATATACAAGCATCATGAAAAAGAGTGCTACAGCTGCTACAGGAGTAATGTTAGGAATCAGGAAGAAGAAAGTTCCAACACATACAATTGAGTCAAAAATCATCTCCTGAATATCAGATGCCATGCAAGCTAAAATCTTACGTGAAGATTTCTCTGGAACGAGATAAATATATGGCTTTGAAAACTCCAGTACAGTCTTACCACCACCATAAATAACTGCATTAAGAATAAGAGTCATCATAAGCGATGTAATTAAAGCTAATGACTCATCGCCTTCAGCTGCAATAGTCTTCATAAAGATAAGCATGTAAATGACAATGATTACTCTGTAAAGAAGCGCCATTGGATTAATGAATGAGAATTTGGAAGCTCTCTTATTCATAAGAAGATGTGTAGCAGCAAAAGCAAAGGCGCCTTCACCCTTACCCATCGTCTCCTTACCAACCTTGATCTTGTTATTAACTCTAGCTGTATCAGCGTCAATACCAGCCCTTTTTGCCTCACGAAGATCAGCAACCTTCTGCGCTGAAGCTATAGCGGACTCGTAATACTCAAGATTTGATTTATTATAAAGAACGATTAATCCTGCTGTTGTTGCAACTACTAAAATAGCGCCGATAACAGAGTATGCAACTGTTCCATTAATTATTCCATCGTAGATAACACCAATCCAACCCCATACAGGATAGAACTTAGTAAGTACAGACTTACCAAGAGCAGCAATAGCAACTGTTGCTGAAAACTTATCACCTGATGCAAGAATTGGAAGTAGGACTACAACTACAGGGATGAGCATAACTGCGAATAGTACAATCTTACAGATATTCTTCACCTTGTCGTCTTCTACAAACTTAACTCCAAACCAGGCACCAATAAAATATCCTAAGAAAGCACTCGCCAATGAACTAATCCAAAGCGCGATTAAGTCCATTGTACTTACGCCAAGAGCATCGTAAATAACAGCAGTCTGACAGGAAAGCATGAACATAATCATTATGCATGTTCCAAAGGCACCAATAGCAGCAAGCCAGAGATTAAACTTTTTGGTAAAAGGACCTGCCAGATGGAAATTAACATCAGCAAGAGAAATACCACCTACGCCTCCGACGATACCCGTATAGCACATGAATGTGAACATGATGCCTTCAATAAGATAAAGTCCACCAGTAACTACTTCAACATTACGTGGAACTATACTGTCAGATGGAGTGCCATCAGAATTTGGCATAGCCATCAGGGTTGGATACAGGAGCATCACAATAATCATGCCTATGAAAAGCAAAGCTATAAGAATCTTCCATGGATGCTTAAGAAGGCTTCTTCTAAATCTATAAAGTGTAGCAGAGAGCATAATTCCTCCTTAAGCCTTATTGCCTTCTGTAATCTGGAAGAACAAATCTTCAAGGCTCTTGTTATCCTGAGAACCAGCAACATTATGTCTTGTAGCTGCAATTCTACCGTTCATCATGACATGAACTACATCCCAGTAATCTTCGAGAGTATCAATCATATGAGTAGAAATAAGAACTGTCTTGCCCTGATCCTTTAACTCCTTAAAAAGAAGTTTTAACTCCTTAATCGCGTGAGGATCAAGACCGAGCATTGGTTCATCAAAGATAACTACAGATGGATTATGTACTAATGCACAGCAGATTGAAACCTTCTGCTGCATACCCTTGGATAATTCCTTACCCATTTTCTTACGCTTATCAGTAAGTTCGAATCGCTCAAGAAGCTGTTCAGTAATATTCTCATCCGTAACACGATATGCACGTCTTACGAATTCCATATGCTCTTCAACTGTTAAAGTGTCATATAAGGCTGGAATCTCAGGGATATAACCTATTAATCTTTTTGCTTCTAAGGAACGATTATCAAGACCATTAATCTCGATTGTTCCTTCATATTTTAAAAGTCCGACAATAGACTTGATAATTGTTGATTTACCAGCACCATTAGGTCCAAGTAAAATTCCAATCTCGGAATCGTTAATACTAAAAGAAAGATTGTCGTTAGCTAGAAACTTCTTGTACTTCTTAGTAACACCATTAACTGTAAGCATAAAAATGCCCTCCTTGTATAACCAAATATAGATTATACAAAGAGGGTTTATTTTGCTTCAACTAAAGTTAAAGAATTGTTTAAGATAATCAGTCTTCAAACATTATGCAGACAATGTTGGCGAAGTTAACCATATATGGATTATCACCATAGACGGAAGTCGCATTCTGGTAAGCATTCCTGCATATAGAAGCCTGAGTTGATCTACCAAAGTTAGAAGGGATTCGGCATACAGCAATTGATGCGCCATCTGATAACTGCTCTGACAAAACCGAAGAAGCTTCCGATTCTGTTGTAGCTGATCTTCCAATATAGGAGTAATAATCAAGAGAATCATCAGTAGCAGAGAATGTTCCGATATAAGAGGTTGCAGCATTAGCAATAATCAAACTTCTTGCCACAGAATCACTTATACAAAGTATTGCATTATTCACATAATCATTATCGTTATTTGTTACATCAACTACATACCATATACCGTTAATCTCAACCTTACTCCACTCATGTGGACCACCATCAAGAGTACCAGTTTCCATAATAGCGTTCATGCCAAGCGTTCTGGCGATAAGAGCAAAAGCTTCAGAATAACTCTCACATACACCATAGTTGTTACAGATAATTCCATAAGGTGTGTGTGCATCTACATATGCCTCTGGATAAGTTCCAGGAGTTACATTATCTGATGTTGAATCAAAATCATAACTTGCATTCGCGCAAAGGTAATCGTTAATCTGATATACAGCCTGAGCACCTGTACCCGTAATTGTGTTAGCAATACGGGTTGCTGCAGCAAGTTCCTGCTGAGTTTTAGTCATTCTTGTGTTCCAGTCTTCAGCATAAGTTACAACGAATGCCTCATAGGAATAATTGTAATTACAGTTAGTAATCATTCCGCTTGTTGGATTTTGTCTGTATGCCTCCATAAATACACTATTTAAATAGCTGCTGTTAGATACTTCAGGGAATACAGCTGAAGGAATAGGTATTAACTCAAGATTAGTAACAAGGCACTTGGCAATCCATTCTTCAAGCTCACTATTAGCATAAAGAACATCCTCAATACCATCAATTAAGGCTAATCTGTTATCCACTTCAGCAACTGCAGCAGCATAAAGATCTGAAGTAGAATCTCCCTGCGGAGTCTGTCCGTGTGGTCTTCTGTTAAGACCAAGTCCTCCACCAGTAGAAGTCGATGTTGAAGCTGGTGTAGGTGTAGGCGTTGAAGTCGTTCTACCAGATGGTGTACGTCCTCCTCCAGGTCTTAATCCAGCATCAAAGCTGCCTGATGCTATAGCACCGAACTGAGAATTAATAAGATCTGTCAGATCTTCATCTTCACCATTAGTTGGAGCCTGAGGAATAACAAGAGTTGGCTCAACAAGTCCACCCGTTCTGTCGATATTACTCTGTCTGTTATGAATCTCACTTGCAGCTGCCAGGAAATCCTCATAAGGGAATCCAGTTAGAATAATTTGGAAACTGTTAAACATTGTATTCAGAACATGAGGATACAAAACAATTCCATTAGGATTATTAGGAAGCCTTGCCGCTCCTGCATCTGTATAGTCAATAAGCATGCTTACTGTAGATCCATCGAGCATAACTACGTTTACGTGAGTTGGGAAATCCAAAACAGAATCAACTTCCTCATTGATATTACCCTCAACATAATATGGAAGGCGATTCGAGATTTCTCCTACTAAACATTCATTACTGATTCCAGACTGCTGTGTACCATTAACAGCAACTACTACGTAGCTGTCACCAAGACATGTGTTCATATAGAACTGATTTGATGTACCACTCTCTACTCTGTAACCAGCATTCGCGAGATCTCCTTCAAAAAGATCCATAAACTCTTCATCTGCAATTCTTGAAGCAAATTCTTCAACAGTGGCTGACAAAGATGATGTTGTAACCTCTAATTCAAACCACAAATCACTATGGTTTCTGTAAACCCTGTACTCTGTAGCACCAGGAACTTCAGTCCAGGTAAGCTGGTACAAATTATTCTCAGTAACGCCCTGACTTAAAACAGGAGCATCAAGATCATGAACAATAGAGAATGGAGTAATAATTCTTGTTTCTAATTCTTCACCTGTAGTCAGGTCAATATTCTGAACGAGATAAAGCTTATTTAAACTTCCCCATGTGCCATCATCTATACTCTCACTGCCATCTTCAGTAATATGCAAAGTACTTCTTGGAGATACACTGATTATGCCGTTATCATATGAGCATTCACAGTAATCTACCTGGGAAACATTATAGTTTGGTTCGATATAAACACTGAAAGCGTCATATGCAATATATCCTGCACTATCCTCAGCTTCAAATTCGAATACAAAATCAGGCTCCAACTGATACATAGGCTGATTATATACAGCAGAGTATTCAGGCGCTTCTACACCTGCATGTATCTCAGCAAGACCAATATAATCAGGATAATCGCTATCTATATCAGAAGTCTCGTAAGTAGTCTCATCTGATCCTATTTCTTCTGTTACTTCTACTTCAGTCTCATTCTGATTATCGTCGCTATTCTCCATATCGGAAGTACAAGCAACAACATTAAGCATCAAAGCAGAAGCAAGTAAAAGGCTAATCCATTTTCTTTTCATACTCTATCCCCTCTTGAACATAAAAAGGCTGTCGTTTTTTACGCGACAGCCCAAAAACTTGCTCAAATATTACTTATTCTTTAAGTATTCGTCAATTCCCTGAGCAGCAGCCTTACCAGCACCCATAGCGAGAATTACTGTAGCTGCACCTGTAACAGCATCGCCACCAGCATAAACACCTTCCTTAGTTGTCTTACCGTTAGCCTCATCTGCTACAATGCACTTCCACTTGTTAGTCTCAAGTCCTTCTGTAGTAGAAGCGATAAGTGGGTTAGGTGATGTACCAAGAGCCATAATAACTGCATCCATTGGAATCTCAAACTCAGAGTCTTCAATTGCAACTGGTCTTCTTCTGCCAGATGCATCTGGCTCACCAAGTTCCATTCTGATGCACTTGATAGCACGAACGGAATTATCCTCAGTTGTCAAAATCTCTACAGGGTTTGTGAGAAGCTCGAACTTGATGCCTTCTTCCTTAGCGTGATGAACCTCTTCAACTCTTGCAGGAAGCTCAGCCTCGGATCTTCTGTAGATGATTGTTACCTCAGAACCAAGTCTTAAAGCTGTACGCGCAGCATCCATTGCAACGTTACCACCACCGATAACTGCAACCTTGGCAGGCTTGAAGATTGGTGTATCAGAATCATCACGGAAAGCCTTCATAAGGTTATTACGTGTTAGATACTCGTTAGCGGAGAATACACCCTTGGCATTCTCACCAGGGATTTTCATGAACATTGGAAGACCAGCACCAGAACCAATAAATACAGCTACGAAGCCCTCTTCGGACATAAGCTCATCGATTGTAATAGACTTACCAATAACTACATTAGTCTCAATCTTAACGCCCAAAGCCTTAACATTCTCAACCTCAGACTTAACAACTGTGTCCTTAGGAAGACGGAACTCTGGAATACCATAAGTAAGTACACCACCAGCCTCGTGCAAAGCCTCAAAGATTGTTACTTCATAACCAAGCTTAGCTAAATCTCCAGCACATGTAAGACCAGCAGGGCCAGAACCGATAACTGCAACCTTATGGCCATTCTTCTGAGCTGCTGTCTGCATCTTCATGCCTTCAACTCTTGCCTTATCAGCGATAAATCTCTCGAGCTTACCGATAGATACAGCATCACCCTTAATACCTCTGATACACTGAGCCTCACACTGAGTCTCCTGTGGACAAACACGACCACAAACAGCTGGCAAAGAAGATGACTGAGTCAAAATCTCATAAGATTCCTGGAATTTCTGTTCCTTCAAGGCTGTGATGAAGCCAGGAATATTAATCTGTACAGGACATCCCTGAACACATCTTGGGTTCTTACAGTTAAGACAGCGAGCTGCCTCTACTACTGCTTCTTCCTCTGTATAACCGAGGCAAACCTCGTCGAAATTCTTAGCGCGAACTGCAGGCTCCTGCTCTGCAATTGGTACTCTCTCAAATCCTGCTGCAGCCATTACTTGTCACCTCCACAGTTACCACATCCGCCGTGATGTGTCTTTCCTTCCTGTAATGCCAGAAGAGCCTCGCCCTCCTGTGTTCTGTAAAGCTTCATTCTCTCCATAGCCTCATCGAAATTAACCTTATAACCGTCAAACTCTGGGCCATCGATACAAGCGAACTTAACCTCATCACCTACTGTAAGACGGCAGGCACCGCACATACCAGTACCATCAACCATGATAGGGTTCATAGATACGATTGTAGGAATGTTGTACTTCTTAGTTGTGAGTACACAGAACTTCATCATGATCATTGGTCCAATGGATACACAAAGATCATACTGCTTGCCTTCAGCTACCAAGTCATCGATAACCTTAGTAACCATACCGCTTCTGCCATAAGAACCATCATCTGTTGTGATATAGAGATTACCGGCTACAGCCTTCATCTCTTCTTCCAGGATTACGAGATCCTTAGTCTTGGCACCAACGATAACGTCAGCGTCGATACCATGCTCGTGAAGCCACTTAACCTGTGGATAAACTGGAGCAGTACCAAGACCACCAGCTACGAACAAAATCTTCTTTTTCTTAACTTCTTCGAGGTCATCTGTTACGAGTTCAGAAGGGCATCCGAGAGGGCCAACAAAATCTCTGAATGAATCGCCTTCCTCGAGTTCCATCATTCTCTTGGTAGAAGCTCCGATTGTCTGAACAACGATAGTAATCGTTCCTGCTTCTCTGTCATAATCGCAGATTGTAAGAGGAATTCTCTCGCCATTCTCGTCAATTCTTACGATAATGAACTGACCTGGCTCGCAATACTGAGCAACACGTGGTGCTTCAACGTCCATCAAAAAGATTGAAGGACATAGTACTCTTTTTTTCTTAATTAGGTACATATAAACCTCCGTATAGAGTTAAGACATAGTAAAACCATTATAGCACTTTAGTATTAGAAATAGTGCGGAATAAATAGGAGTGATATTGCCTTAATTAACGGACTAAAAGTTGACAAATCGAACAAAACTCCACCCAACAAGAAGGAGATTAAAAGATAAGCTGGAAGTATAGCTGCAAATATACGGCTCTTCCTTCCCTGACCTGGAAGAATTGTGAATACGAAGGCTAACACCAAAGCCAAAACCACATTAACAATGTTAAACACCAGTATTTTCAGTATCGAGAAGCTAATACCTGCTAATAGGAAAGCTATAATAGAAACCAGCGTTACTGGCAACGTATACACACTAATCAGTATTAATCCCATCATAGTTTTATCGATAAAACTCATCCTAAGATAGAGTTTATTATCACTATCGTGAAGGAAAGCCAGAGCCCCAATCAAGGATGCCATGAAGATAAAATATCCAGCAAACTTATAGACTGGAATGAGAATTTTATTTGTTGTGGTAACTTCGTCATATTCCATATTCTCTACACTTTGAAGATGAAAAATATCATCCCCTGCCACATGAGTATCATAAATAGCACGAAGAGAAGAAGAATTCTCTCCCTCAGTAATATCTTCAAGAATATAGTAACCAATGTATCTGAATAGTCCGTTAAAGAGCTCCTCTGAAGATACCGAAGTCAATGTAGACGATGGAGTTACTACCATAGAAATCTTAGGACAACGTCTAATACTAAGACTGC
This sequence comes from Saccharofermentans sp., assembly GCA_045600625.1. Lineage (GTDB taxonomy): Bacteria > Bacillota > Clostridia > Saccharofermentanales > Saccharofermentanaceae > Saccharofermentans. Next base: position 39,827 of record JAZRYF010000033.1, on the reverse strand, counting down.
TATCCATAAAATCTTCAGGAATAATATAACCTGTATTGGCTTTACCAGAGGATAGATCTTCATATAACTCTTCTTCACTATCAACTTCGTAGAAAGTAAAAACAGAATTTTTATCACAAAGGTTATCCACAACCTGGGCCGTCTCATCAGATTCATCAAGATTTAAAACTGCTACAGGAATATACGCAGACGCCTTAGAGTCAGGAATAATTATAGACACAATAGACATAGACAGCAAAATAAAAGCCATCACGTAAATATATGGACTTAATAAGCTTCTTTTTATCATTACAAACAATCTGTTACGCATCATAGATACATCACCTTAAGCATAAACTCAATTAAGTAATAACAAGGGTTATATACAGCTAATTCCTGAACAAACCTAGGCATGAACTCCAGAGGCATCAAGCCACCTGCCATATACATAACTACAGTACTAATCGCGAAAAGCACATATCCAGACACCACTGGATTTTTAAACAAATAGCAAAAGCCAGCAATAATTGTCGAGATTATTAGCACAACAGGAATCACAGCTATTAACGCTAGTGGCGAAACTTTAAGAGGTGACAACATCAATCCTGCCATAAGAACAAGCGTAGGAACGTAAAGCATTAAAGCTGTAAATAAGTCTTCGATTAGGAATAATCTTCCTTTGGCGATGCCTGCAAGCCTTGCTCTGGCTTCAAAAGCAGCTGTGTTGCCCTTATAAAAATATGCAAAGACAAAGCCTGACAGCAGAAGAACATAAATGCTATAGGAAGCTGTCGTTTTTTGTACCAGAGAGTAACTTGTAATAGAGTCCGCCTGCACCTCATCAAATAAATCGAAGCGTGATAAAGCGTAGGTAAGAGATCTAATCTGAGCCATATCAACAGCAGAAGTATCAAGGTCATACGTCGAGCAAAAATCGTACATGGTCTGCATGCATGCCTGTCCTACGCCAAGCATTTTTGTCAAAGAGGATAACAGATCACTTACAACATATCCTTCAAATGTAGCTGACTCATTGTAAATGACATCTACACTTAAATTCTCACCCGACATTACAGAATCTACAAACCTGTCCGGAAATAAAAGGCCTGCAACTGCATCGCCATCTTCAACCAACTCAACGACTTCTTCAGGAGTTCGGCAGTCAATAAGATTAATCGACTGCTTGAAGCTTTCCATATTCTCAACAAACTGAAGGCCATAGTTATTGTCAGCATTACCACTATAGTAGCAGGCAACATTAACTATAGCGAAGGTTCCATCCTTATAAAAGATACTCTGAGCATATGCGATAATTCCGCCTGCCATTAAGCAAAGTACAAGAAAGTAAACCGCTACAAACGGCATAAAGTTAAGCGATCTTTTGAAGAACGCCTTAAGCATTAATTACCTCGGTAATATTGGCATCCTTAGGAAGAAGCGTAGCCTTACCCTTGTCGAGATAATACACAGAACTACAATGAGTAAACATCTCCTCTTCGTGGCTTGCTACAATTACTATTCCACCGTTAGCTGTAAAGCTGTCAATAATCTTAAGGATATCCTTCTTGGCAGGAATATCGAGCGCGGCCAAAGGCTCGTCCAGAAGTAAGATATCAGGTCTGGTAATTAAAACAGAAGTTAAAGCAACTCGCTTCTTCATACCACCTGACATATTCTTAACCTTAACGTTTGCAAAGTCCTTTACTTTAAGTATGGAAAGCTCTGGTCCCTCAAGTGCTTTTAGAATCTCAGAGCGCTTCATAGAGGTCCACATCATAATATTATCTATGGCATTAAGCTCATCTATTAAAGCATTTTCCTGAGTAACAAAGCCTACTTTGCCTTCAGCCTTAATAGAACCGGAATTAGGCTTCTTAATACCAGCGATGCAGGATAAAAGCGTCGACTTACCTGAACCATTAAGACCAAGAAGGCCAATGCATTCACCTTCGTTAGCAATAAGATTAACGTCGTTTAAGACTGTTTTACGATACTTAGCACTTACTGATTTAACTTCAATCATAAATTTATCCTGGGAAATCTCCATACCAAAGATCCATGTCTACATCAGCATTGATACCAGGGATTCTACCCGTACAGCTTTGCTGCCAGACAATATACTCGCCAGTGTAGTCTGTGTGACTGTTATAGTGAGCAAGCCACACATTTGAGCCTTCTTCAGCCCATACAACATCGAGGTAATACTTACTACTATAAAGCATCGCTTCCCTGCCCTGAGCCTCAAGGCGATTCTCGAAAGCAGTATAAAGAGAGTTCAGGTCATTGATACTCATATTAAACTGCTGGAATCTGCCAAATGCCTCCCAGTCAAACACAATAGGAAGATCAACATCATACCCATCCGTCATCTCAATCATAAGGTCAGCTAAGTTCTCTACGGCTTCAATTGAATTATCTGAAGAATATACATATACACCTACATGAAGACCAGCCTCGGTAGCGCCAGCAATATTACTTCTGAAATAATCATCCTCAGTAAACTCACCACCTGAAGAACGACCTGCTCTAATAAATACGAATTCACATCCGCTGTCTCTTACTGTATTAAAATCGATATCGCCCTGCCAGACAGAAACATCAATTCCGTAGTGAATATTATCTCCTGGATATGCACTAATAAAGTTTGCAAATGGAGTCGTATCATATGAAGCTGATCCACCGCCTCCAGAACCAGGTTCAACTGGAGCTACAACACTTACAGTAATTGAATCAGTTGTATAATTACCGCTCTCGTCCTCAATTCTTAAGTTAAGAGGATATGAACCTATAACAGAATTATCAACACTGCCATCCACGATCAAAGTTACATTAGGATCTGTATTGTCGATATAGCTTATGTAGTCATCAATTGAAAACTCATCTCCAACAGTAATAGAAGGATTACGGGTTATCTTAAGAAAAAAAGGAGCCACAGTATCCACATAAGGATATGGTGTTGGAGTATCAACAATTATTGGTGCCAGAGAAGCTGTTGTCTGAGTCGCAGATTCAGACGCCTCAGAAGATGTCACAGACACTTCTGTAGGCTCTACAACTGTCGTCTCAGCTGGAGCTTTTGAACAAGCCACAAAGAACACTGACAAACCTATTGTTAACAATACTGTTGTAAAAAATTTCTTATTCATAGTTTTGTATTATATAATATCTCCATGCAAAAACGTAGAACACTAAAACTATCTGGCCCACAAATCATTCTTTTGGGATTTATCGTTATGGTACTTATCGGCGCCATACTGCTTATGCTCCCTATTTCTTCCAAAAACAGAGAGGTAACACCTTTTATTGATGCACTGTTCACCTCAGTATCTGCTGGATGTGTTACAGGCCTTATTGTAAAAGATACTCAGACTTCATGGTCGTTATTTGGTCAGACTATCATTCTTATGCTTATTCAGATTGGTGGAATGGGCGTTGTAACTATGACAACATTCTTCACGATGATTACTGGCAGAGCTATGAATCTTAAGACAAGAGCCGTAATGCAGGAAGCTGTATCTGCCCCTAATATCGGTGGCATTGCTAGGCTTACAGGTTTTATTGTTAAGGGTACAATTCTTATTGAAGGGATATGCGCTCTTCTCGTCTCACCTGTTTTTATTAAGGATTTCGGATTTGCAAAAGGAATCTGGTATTCAGTCTTTATGTCAATATCAGCATTTTGTAACGCTGGTTTTGACTTAATGGGGTCAAAGGGTGAATGCTCATCTTTGATGTATTACGCTGACAATGCATGGATAAATATAGTATTCATTTTCCTTATTTTGACAGGTGGTCTTGGTTTCCTTACATGGAGCGATATCAAGAATCATAAGTTCAATTTCAAAAAATATAGTACTCAGAGTAAGGTTATTCTCGTAGCTGAACTTGTACTCGTTTTAGTTCCTGCTTTGTACTTCTTTGTTTTTGAGTTATCTGACGAGCCCATGAAGGCACGTATTTTAGAATCATTATTCGCAGCGGTTACTCCCAGAACTGCAGGATTTAATACTATAGATTATAACGACTTATCTCCTGCAGGTATTACTATCACAATCATGCTTATGCTAATTGGTGGTGCTCCTGGATCTACTGCAGGTGGTATGAAGATTACAACTATTGTTGTTTTACTGGCAGTTATGATTTCTGTATTTGGTCAGGAAAAATCTCCTGCACTATTTAAGCGAAGAATCAGTTCCGAAGTAATATACAGTGCACTCGCAGTTTTCTTTATGGATATGATTCTCTTCATCGGTGGTTCTATTGCCATCTCACTTATCGAAGGACTCCCTATGATGAAGGTTTTATTTGAGTGTGCATCTGCTGTTGCTACAGTTGGAATCACGATGGGTATTACATCAAGCCTTGGCCTAGTATCCAAGTGCATTTTGATATTTATCATGTATACAGGCAGAGTTGGTGGTCTGACACTGATTTTCGCCGCAGTCTCACGTAAAAATGTGTGGAACGAGAGATATCCGCTCGACCACATCGCCGTAGGATAAAGGAGGTAGTATAAATGAAGAACATTCTTGTTGTTGGTGCAGGAAGATTTGCAACACATCTGATGAAGAAGTTCCACGACTTAGGTGATGAGATTTTGGTTATTGATATTAGTGAAGAGAGAATTAAGAAGGTTCTCCCTTATGTAACATCAAGCCTTATTGGTGACAGTACCGACAGAGATTTTATGGAAAATGTTGGTGTAAACAACTTTGATCTTTGCGTTGTTTCTATTGGTGATGATTTCCAGAGTTCTCTCGAGACAACAGATCTTCTTAAGGAATTAGGCGCCAAGTATATTATCGCCAGAGCATCCAGAGACGTTCACGAGAAGTTCTTACTTAACAACGGTGCTGATAAGGTTGTTTACCCAGAAAAGAACATGGCAGAATGGACAGCTATCCGCCATAGTTCAAGCAACATCCATGACTACATCCCTGTACCAGGCGACTACTCAATCTTCGAAGTAGAGATTCCAAAGTCGTGGGTTGGCAAGTCAATCATTGAACTCAATATTCGTAAGGATATGCATCTTAATATTCTCGCCTTGGTTAACAAGGATGGATTATCATTGGAATACGATCCTAACGACAAGTTCAAGAGTGGTCAGTGCGTATTAGTTCTTGGCGCTGACAAGGATCTCCAGAAGCACCTGGGACTTAACTACTAATTATTTACTATAGAAACTTACGAGGTCTTCCCTCGTCTTAATACCGTGCGAAGCAAAATCAAAAGCTTTCATCTCAGGACAAAGCTTATTGAACCAGTCGAGCACGGTATTCATTTGCGGTGTTTTTGTATTGGTAAGTGTTCCAAGCTGAACAAGCACAGCTAATCCGTAAGGAAAATCCGCAGAAAAGTATCTGGAATCAAAATCAGGAACATAATAACCATCGCCAAATAAAACCGGAGACGTAATCCCCTTAAAAGCTTTAATATTACGTATGGTCCTGGTTATATCCTTAGGGTCAGGCCCATCGTAATAATAACGAAGTGCCTCGACTCCTCTTAAATCAAACTCCGGCAGATTCTTTATAATATCCTGTAGTTCATCATCCATAGTAACTAAGACTTCAGAAGCAAATTCAGTCCATCCTTCATAGAATAGTGGATTATCGCCTGGGTATGTCTTGCCCTCGCAATAATCGTTAAACATTGAATAAAGTCTTGAAGTATGGAGTATCGGATTACTAGGAGTCATCGTAACGCATAGGTAGTTCGGAAGTACTTCACAAGGCATTTCGAGTAGCTTGCTTAAGACATTACAGCAGTGCATGGTTTTGTTAGAAGGTATTGCCGCACACTTAAGTGACTTTTTAAAGCCTGTAGTTCGTACGGTGCTTCCGTATTTGGTAAGGCGGGCTACGCATGGCACTCTTTGTGGGCCGAATAAAATCGCGCCCTTACTAATAGCTTCTCTAAAGGCAAATTCACCCGCGCCATAGCCTGGCATCAGACAGATAATCATACCTTCATGAACATATGGAAGTATTACATCTGAGGCCTTAGCCTTCATGCTGTCTGGGACTGTAACCACAACAAAATCTGCATCCTTAAATGCTATTTCTGCATTGTCAGTTGCACAGGTTATACTGCTCTCCATAATCAAGTTATCATCAGCATCTATCGCCTTCAAAGTTTTACCGAAGGCGCTGAAGCGAGGCGTATAGATAATAGTCTCATGCCCCTTAGAACCAGATGCTATAGCCAGATAAGTGCCGATATTTCCGCCACCATAAATAACAACCTTCATACTTATACTCCACTTCCAAGTTTGCCCTAATTATATTAAATCATCCCCTTGTGTGCTAAAATTTCTGTGGAATAAAGGTGGTAATTTTGAATGATTTATCCTGCTGTAAAACAAATTACTAATACTTTTGGCTACTATTCTGGAATTTTCTCCACAGCAGTAACCACTTCAGTTAACCCAACAGCGACTATGGCTACGCTTGCTACTTTGGGAGCTATCGAGAATGCTGCGATCTATTCTCCAGATTCTGCATTCTTTACTACTCTGGCAGATTACTTAAACAGCGTACCAATTATCTGCGAAGCTTCAAATCTGTCTATAGCAAATCCAGTTGCAGCAGTTTTCCTGACGCTCGTAGCAGCAGTAATGATTGTCGTTCACTCATTTTCTGAGAGTAAGCTTTTAACTTCAGCAACAATTGATAAACTCGATAAATTTATAGGATGGCTCGGCATAACCGCTATGTCGCTGATGCCCCTTGTTACCAATGACAAGGTTGATCCTAAGGTTCTGCTTATAAGACCTTCTATGCCTGGCGTATTAGCTGTATCTAATCTTGCTCCCTGGTATATGTGGGTGTTTGGTATTGGTGCTTTGGTAGTAGCAACTGTTATATACAGCTTTGTCTATGATGCTTTTGACAATATCGGTACAATCTGCGCTGCTGTTCCTGTTAAGGGCCTTAATATTGTAGAGCAGGTAATTAAAGCAATTCTTCATGCAGGTCTTATACTGATTCAGATTAGATATCCAATCGTAAGCTTAATTGTAAGTATTATCATCGCAATTCTTGGAATCTTGCTTTTCGGCATACTTAGAAGACTTACCACCTACTATAAGGAAGTTTATGCCAAGGCTATTCTTCATAGAATCTTCAGCAGGAATAAGCCTGTAAATCTTGTTCATAAGAAACTCCCACTACGAATTAAGCGTAAGTATAAGGACATCGGATTTGCTATTCCTCTTTTTGCCATGAAGGGAATCGATAAGGTGAAGAAGCGTAAGATTATCTGGCTTATTGCTACTAAAGGCGAGATACATCTTATTACCAAGAAATCGTTTTTCAGAATAAGAGATATAAGTCTTGAAGATTTAAAAGCAAAATATCCTGACATGGTGCTTATCGAATACAAGAGATTTATGAGACTTGAATCAGCTGACAAGAGATTCAGTATTGTAATTGGTAATTTTTACAAAGAAATCAAGGGAGAAATCGTTAAACTACTTGAACTGTATTGACGGCTTTCATTTTCCACTTAACTTTCTACATATATTATAAAAAAATAATTGTTATTCCTATTTGGCTTGTGTATTATAACTAATGTAAATCCACAAACATTTTATAGGAGGTATTGTTATGAGTATTTTCTTGGGCCTCGTTATTCTGGCCTCACTCTTAGCAATTTGCTATGCAGCAATTAACTTCTATTCTGTTAAGAAGCTCGAAGAGGGTACTGACAGAATGGTTGAGATTGCTAAGGAAATTCGCTTGGGTGCGAACACATTCATCAACTATGAGTACAAAGTAGTTGCCATCATTGGTGCAATTATCGCTGTTGTACTCGGTATCGTTATTTCTTGGCAGGGTGCATGTGCATTCATCATCGGTGCCTGCATGAGTGCTGCTGCAGGTTATATCGGTATGAAGATTGCTACATATTCTAATGTTCGTGTTACTAATACAGCACGTACAACCAAGAAGCTTAGCGACACACTCAAGGTAGCATACAAAGGCGGATCTGTTATGGGTCTTTGCGTTGCTGGTTTTGCTCTCCTTGGTATCTTCCTCGTTTACCTTATCTTCGGTTATGGCTTAGGTCAGATCAACGATGTTAAGGAAGGCGCTGATGCTATTAACTTCTTAGGTCTTGAGGCTCCATTCTCAATGACAATCTCCTGCTACTCCCTTGGTTGTTCTGTAATCGCTATGTTCAACCGTGTAGGTGGTGGTATCTATACAAAGGCTGCTGATATGGGTGCTGACCTTGTTGGTAAGACAGAGGCTCACCTCGCAGAGGATGACCCACGTAACCCTGCTACAATCGCTGATAACGTTGGTGATAACGTAGGTGACGTTGCTGGTCTCGGTGCTGACCTCCTCGAGTCTTATGTTGGCGCTATCATGTCTGCTGCTATCCTTGCTTGTGAGCTCTTCTCTCGTAAGGTTAACGGTGGTGTCGTTTTCGAATCTGCTTTCCTCGAGAAGCTTTTGATTTTCCCTGTAGCATTTGCTGCTTTGGGTCTTATCGCTTGTGTAATCGGTATTGCTTCTACACTTCTTAAGAAGAAGCTTTCTGATAACCCACACATGGAGCTTAACATCTCCACTTGGGTATCTGCAGGACTTACAGCTATCTTCGGTCTTGCTCTTTCCTACTACATCTTCGGTTCTAATGCTAAGGATGCATACGCTGCATTTAAGTTCGGATGGGTATCTCCATGGATTGCAGCTGTTCTTGGTGTAGCAGCAGGTATCATCATCGGTGCTATCGCTGAGTACTACACATCTTATGACTTTAAGCCAACAAAAATTCTTGCTAAGGCATCTATCGATGGTCCAGCTTTGACAGTTACACAGGGCTTAGCTCTTGGTATGAAGTCTTGTATGGCTCCTGTTCTCGTACTCGGTGCTGCTATCTTCGGTTCTTACCTCATTGGTGGTATCTATGGAATCTCTTGTGCAGCTCTCGGTATGCTTTCATTTGTAGCTACAACAGTATCTGTTGATACATATGGTCCTATCTCTGATAACGCTGGTGGTATCGCTGAGATGAGCTACCTCGACGAGGGCGTTCGTAAGATTACTGATACACTCGACTCTGTTGGTAATACTACAGCTGCTATTGGTAAGGGTTTCGCTATTGGTTCTGCAGCTTTCGCTACACTTTCCATGATGAACTCCTACCTCTACTCTTACACTGCACCAGAAATTGATGCTACAGCAATTAACCTTAACGTTCTTAACCCACTTATCCTTGCTGGTGCAATCGTAGGTGCGGCTCTCCCATTCTTCTTCTCTGGTATGCTCATTGAGGCAGTTGCTAAGGCTGCTGAGCAGATGGTTGAAGAGGTTCGTCGTCAGTTCAAGGAAATCAAGGGACTGCTCGAGGGTAAGGCTATGCCAGATACAAAGTCTTGTATCTCCATCTCCTCTCAGGGTGCTTTGAAGGAAATGAGAGTTCCAGCTTTGACAGCTCTTATCTTCCCTGTTATTTCCGGATTCGTATTCGGTGCTGAATTCGTCGGTGGTATCCTCCTCGGTGCTACAATCTCTGCTATCATGCTTGCTATCTTCACAGGTAATGCAGGTGGTGCATGGGATAATGGTAAGAAGTACATTGAGACAGGCGCTATTAAGGGTCACGGCAAGGGTTCCCCTGCTCATGACGCTGCAGTAGTTGGTGATACAGTAGGTGATCCTTTGAAGGATACAGTTGGTCCTTCTCTCGATATCCTTATCAAGATTATGAGTACAATCTCTCTTGTTGCAGTTGCTGTATTCTCTAAGTACAACTTACTCGACTGGATTACAGGTCTTTTCAACTAATAGTTAGTTGTTAATTGCAATTTAAAGTCCGCTCAGAAATGGGCGGACTTTTCTATGCTTAAATTTTAATATCAATACTATTCTTCGTCGTAAGTCTTTGCCTGCTCAAGTTTACTCATTGCATTAAATTCCTTGACAATAAAGAACATAACAACAGCAAAAGCTAATAAATCAGAACCAGGAGCGGCATACATAATTCCATTAAGCCCTAATAACTTACCCATTATCAAAACGAGTGGAATAAAGAAGAATACCTGTCTTGAAAGAGATAATAATGTACCAAGAAGTGGCTTACCAATAGCAGAGAAGAGATTCGAAGAAATCATCTGCACACCACCTAATGGCAACAGGATTAAGAATATTCTCATAAACAGGCACGCAAACTCAATATAAAGTCCTCCCTCGCTGTCACCAAAGATAGAAAGAACCTGCTTAGGGAAGTATTCAAAGAAGAATACACCAATAAGGGTAACAATTAACTCAACTTTTATCGCTAGTGCATAAGTCACCTTAACTCGATCATACTTACGTGCACCATAGTTAAAGCCAATAATTGGCTGCATACCCTGAACAAGTCCAATGATAACTGATAATACGATACCATTAACCTTCATTACGATACCTGCAGCAGCCAATGGAATATCTGAACCATAGATACTTAATGCACCATAATGTACAAGCGAGTTATTCATAATAATCTGAACTGCTGTAATAGCAAGCTGTGTCAAACCATTACTCATACCCATAACTGCAGTCTTACGCATCTGAGTAACAGATAATCTGAAGTACTCCTTCTTAACCTTAGTACGCTTAATTTTCTTAAGATACAAAAGAGCATAAATACATGATGCAATCTGACCAATAACAGTCGCCCACGCGGCACCTGCTACACCCCACTCAAAAATAAAGAGAAAAATCGGATCAAGAATTGTATTAATTACCGCACCTACAAGCATAGATGTCATGGAATACATTGGACTTCCGTCTGCTCTTGCTATATTACTCATGCCATTCATCACGACGATAAGTGGCATACCGATAATTACGATTCTTGTGTAATCCATCGCATATGGCATGATGCTCTCAGTAGCACCGAACCAAACAAGGAAATTAGGCAGGAAAATCTCAGCGATAATGGCGTATAAAACACCGAATAAAATCATCATGCATAAGCTGTTACCTACAACCTTAGCCGCCTTATCCTCCTCTTTACGGCCAAGATAAAGTGAATAGCGAGCCGCTGTACCGATACCAATACAAAGTGTAATCGCCATACAAATAGTAGTTAACGGGAATGCTACATTAGTAGCTGCATTACCAAGATATCCGACCTTCTGACCAATAAAAATCTGGTCTACGACATTGTAAAGGGAGCTTATTACCATCGCGATGATACTAGGAATCGCGAATCCTGATAAAAGCTTACCTACATTTTTGTACCCTAATGGGTTTTCTGTTTTAACTTCTGTACTCATAGAGAAAATTATATATTTATAATCGCTCACGTATAATACTGCATTTCGACGAAAAATAGCATTAAAAAAGGCTCCTTGGTTGGAGCCTTAGTTTTAAGCATAATAATCATATACGCCAAGCAAAGCTTCTCCTGTGTCCTGATCAATAACAACACGAATGCGAGTAAAATCGTCTCTCATCTCTTCGTTAAATATGGATACGTCAACACCATAATACTCGACATCACGATTCTTGAATGTCGGTATCGAAGAAAACTCTTCGAGCTGTGTCTCCTGAGTGATGATATCATCAAGCAAGTTTTCTACCCACAAATCTCTTTCTTCATTACTCTCGAAAGGCAGCTCCAGTGCAAGCTCGTCAAGCGAAGGATACCATTCTGTCTGATACCAATACTCATAATCACCAAAATTACTCTTCCTGTAGCATGTATCAAGTAAATCTGCTAATGAATCACTTCGATAGCGTTCTGCAAAATATATATCATCATAAGACTTTTCAATCCAGCTTGTGTTCCTTTTAAACTGGTAGACAAAGGTCCCTATTACGAATAAACCTAATGCCAATATAGCGCCTGTAATAATCAGTGTAATTTTACGAGTCTTTTTGTTAATTATTCCTTTTACGATTAAAAATACTATGCCACCACAAATTAAAGTATTAATTACTAATGAAATAATCATTCTTAATACGACGATAGTCATCTTAATAATTATCCCCTGTAGTTCTCAAGATAATATGCTGCCAAAGAAACTTCAGATGTATCATTGTCTACTACAATGTAATACGCAATAGGATCATCATATCGTGGAGTCATAAATCCTAATTCTTCATGATCAACACCATAATATGTTACATCGCGATTCTCATTTACAGGAACAACATATAAATCATAATCTTTAAACGATGTTTCAACATTAGAATTATCTAAGCTGCTTACAAAGCAATCAATCTGCTCATCGCCTTCAAGCGGCATTACTTCAATAAGCTCATCAATTGACTCATACCATGGAGTCTGAAACCAGTGTTCACAAGAATCAGTACTGGACCAGCCATGATTTCTAATGTAATAAACATCTATCAAATCTGCTACTGGCTCATCCAAAGTATATACGACATCTGTATGGTTTCTATCATAAGTAAGTTCTCTCCAGGCGAATGTCTTTTGGGTCCACGTAGCGAAACCTACAATGCAGAATATAATTAGTGCAGCCGTAACACCAAGAGAGATTAATAAAGACTTATTGTTCTTCTTTCTCATAATCAACTTTACGATAAGTACAAACAATAATATAAAAAACAGAAATGATAAAGGGTAAATAGCAAATGCATATAACATATACAACCTCTTTTAATTCTTATGTCTCGTTATAAATAGCAGCAAGAGATACTTCTGAAGTATCACTATCAACTACTACATAATAACCTATACACCAACCATTGTAACTATCTTCAAAAATTTCACTAAATTTCATCTCGTAAAAGAGAACATCTCTATCATCATTAGCTGGAACTGTATATAAATCACTATTGCCAAACTCACTTTTTTCCGGTGCGTTCTGGAGTATGTCTATGAAAATTTCTTCCTGTTCTTCATCTAAAGACATACTTTCTATGAGTTCTTCAACTGATGGATACCAACCAGTCTGATACCAATACGAAGCATCACGAAAGCCCTTAACATAGTAGGTCTCGATATTATTAACAAATGGCTCAGGCAAGAGACTACTTCTCGCGTAAGATGCAGAGGATGTGTCGTGATCATATTCTTTCCAGGTTAGCGCTTTATTTAGTAAATAAACCCAATACCCAATAATAACCGCCATAACAATAAGTGCACCTAGAATAATTATGGTTTTCTTACGAGTTTTTGGATTCATTACCCCCTTTATTATCGAATAGATAATCAGACCCCAGAACAGTATTGCAAAAATTGAAAACAGCATCATAACCTTAACCTTATCTATTATTAACGACTATTAATTAACCGAACAAATACCTGCTAGTACATTCATAATGACAAACGTAATAACACCAAAGAACAACCAATACTTAAATACCTTCTTAGATGTAGCTATGTTATATATTGAAGCACCTGCGCCAACAAAAGCTACTACTGTAAACCACATCGATTCAAATCTTAATGGTGTATATCCAAACCTCGAGATATAAAGAATAATCTTAGAGGCTGAGATTACAGCAAAAATCATACTCGTTACCATAAGTAGAATGGAACCTGCTGCAGTTAACTTAGAATCTACAACACTTCTTGATGAGAATAATCTCATCACACCAAGACCCATAAAGTTAATAAGCAATACTGTTGCCAACTGTTCAAATCCATCTACTGCATACTGTGAAGCAGTGAGCTTATCAGGTACGATTCCTGCAAATCCACTAAATAAAAGTCTGGACTGTGATATAAAAAACAACAAATACATCACAATAAACATCGCAGATACAATATAGAAAATCAAAGCTGGTATAACCTTAAGTCTTTTATAATTGGCATCTATTTTATTGGCTACTTTGCTTTCAAATCCATAGTTGTGTCTTACCGAACCGAAGAACAGACCACCAAGGTATGCTCCAACTGGAATTGATATAATAAATGTACCAATAACATCAATCACGCTAAGATTAATGAAGAAGTATTCGATTGCATTATTAATAGAAACAAAAACAGCATTAAATACCTCATCGAGTTCTGCCAGAAGACCAAATACTATCCAGAAAATAACTATTGCTACTAATATGAAAGAAGCACTTATTAATGCAACTATAGCTTTCTTTAATCTGGTATTTCCTGACTCGTTCTCTTCACCTTTTACCAGCAACTTTACACTATCGTAAACAGTAAGAACTCGCACTGCTATGTTCCCAAAAGGTACTCTTACAAATCCATTAAGCAGGTCGCCCGGAAGATAAATACTGGATTCGTTTTTACAAAGATGACCACTACCACAAAGTACCATATATACAACAACTATGTGCATGGAAAATACAGTAAGAGCATAATCAGCACCAAAGTGAGTAAGTCCAGATAACATAACCAGGACTATTTCCCAGAATCTCGCTTCACCAAGTGAAGCTTTACTTACTACAAACCTGTTTTCCATGCGCTGAATATACATAATCAATTCATTCCAGAGAACAAATCCTAATGTGAAAACAATAGTTCCAACAATCGCACCGACAGATTTATGCTTAACTAAATCATAGAACTGATCGACATACAGGTATGCCATTACATAGCTTAATAAAACTGCAAGCAGCTTTATTAAGCCAGTTTTCTTTATACTATCCATTTCTTTTTTCCTGATTTATTCTTCAGATTTACCGTCGTTAACGAATTCCAGGATATCTCCAGGCTGACAGTCCAAAGCCATACAAATATCATTAAGAGTACTGAATCTTACAGCCTTAGCCTTCTGATTCTTAAGAATTGATAAGTTTGCAGGTGTGATACCAATCTTCTCCGCCAGAGTATTAGAACTCATCTTACGCTTAGCCATCATTACATCCAAATTAACAATAATAGACATATATCTCACCTCACACTGTCATATCAAGTTCTTCCTTCATAGAGTTAGCTCTAATGAAGCAAAGTTCAACTGCCTTAATAATTGCACCAAGATAAAGAGCAATGAAACCAATAAGTACGATTGTTGGCCATACGATAATTCCAGATACTACACAGATACCGCAGATAACAAACATTACTGTAGACATCTTGCTTAACAAGTTTGTGTTAGCCTTACCGTAGATATTACCCTTGGCAATGTTACCGAGAACCTTAAGTACAAGAACCATGGAGATAATTGCTCCGATACAGCAAAGAACAATAGCTGCTGTAAATACGATGATCTGCCATGCTGCAGGGTTGTCAAGTAATGTTAGTCCAATGTAGTTAGCGATGATGTATGATCCACCCATTGATATTGCAAGAGCAGCGATCATTGCTACTGTAAATACTTTTACCAAAGACATTGTTGTTGAGAGTTTCTTATTCTGTTCCATGTTGAACCTCCAATATTTTTTGCTAATTAACCGGTTTTGATGGTTTGATTATAATCACCCACCAATTGAAAGTCAACACATTTTTATCGTTTTACGATATTTTATTTCTGAAATACGATTATTCCAATTTCATCTTGCCTTGCATATCCCGCCTGTAAGCAGAAGGCGTAGTGCCCTTATACTGCTTAAAGCACTCAGCGAAATGGCTCTGTGACGAGAACGCAAACTGGGATGCTATCTGTGATACAGACAGATTAGAATACTCGAGCATATTAGCCGCAGTATTGATCTTAATCTTCATCGCATATTCACTTACACTGTAGCCAGTTTCCTTTTTAAACTGACGAGACAGATGAGCCTGTGATATACCACAGATGTCCGCGATATCAGATACCTTAATCACCTGGTTTAAATGATCGTAAATATAATCAACGGTCGTAACTATATGACGCGACTTAATTTCCGAATTCAAAAGCTCTGCCATACGCGTCGCATAGTCTTCGCACATAATGTCATGAAGCCTGGATATATCTTCAGGAGCGCGACATTTATCGACCTTCTTAATATAGAAATCGCTTAAGCTATAGGCTGTTGGCAAAGCCATTCCACCCTCTATACAGTAGCGGGCAATCAAAGCTGCAGTAACAACAAAATGATACTTAAAATGCTGAAGGTTATTATCGGATAAAACTCCAAGACCTTTTTTAAGATGCAAAGGCTCACTGCAAAATTCATGTACCTTCTTTACATTACCTGCTTTAATATATGCATAGAATTCAAGTTCAGGAAGATAAGGCGCATGTGCATACTCTTCTTCTCGTACTACATACTCTTTGAACAGATCTTTACGAATCATTTATCCCCCAGAATTATTACATCATAATTGTTATTACTATATCACAATTCTGATATATCAGCCTAATCCCATAATGTACAAATATTATAATTACGAATTCAAGGAGGATCCTATGCATCGCAAACTGATTGCTACAGCTCTCTCACTCTCACTTGTTATGGGAATTGCTGGCTGCACTTCTACAGAAGAGACAGACGCTACAGCAGGAGAAGAGACTATGGAAACTACTATCGATCTTATTAATCAGGTAGCTGACGAAGATGTACCAGAAATTGAAGGATACACACTTCTTTGGCACGACGAGTTCAACGAAACAACTCTTAATGAGAGCATCTGGAACAGAGAACTTCGTGAACCAGGCTGGACTAATAATGAGCTTCAGGAATATACAGACTCTGAAGAGAATATCTATGTTCAGGATGGCTGTCTTGTATTAAGAGCAATTCAGACTACAGATGAAAACGGAGACACTTACTACACATCTGGTAAGGTTAACAGCCAGAATAATACAGACTTTATGTATGGCCGTGTTGAAGTACGTGCTCGCGTACCAGAAGGTCAGGGTTTGTGGCCTGCAGCATGGATGATGCCAACAGACGAGTCATACTATGGTCAGTGGCCTAAGTGTGGTGAGATTGACATTATGGAGGTTTTGGGACATAACCCAGCGTCTGCTTTCCAGACAATCCACTACGGCGAGCCACACGGCCAGCAGCAGGGTTCTCTCACACTTGATAATGGCACTTTTGCTTCCGATTTCCACACATATGTAGTTGAGTGGGAACCAGGCGAGATGCGCTTCTATATCGACGACGAGCTTACACTCACAGTTAACGACTGGTTCTCTGCTGATGGCGATAATGAGCAGGAATATCCAGCTCCATTTAACCAGACTTTCTTCGTTCAGATGAATCTTGCAGTTGGTGGCGACTGGCCAGGCGACCCAGATGAGACAACTAACTTTGATACAGCAATGTTCGAGATTGATTATGTTCGTGTTTATCAGAGACCTGAGTACGATACAAATGTATCCCGCCCAGTATATGAAGCAAGAGAGGCTCAGGAAGATGGCAACTATGTAGTTAACGGCGATTTTTCTGATGCTTCCATCGACCTCACAACAGACGTTGACTGGAACTTCCTTCTCTTTGAAGGCGGCGCAGGTGCAGCTTCAATTCACGATAATATGATTGAGATTACAACTGACGCAGAAGGTTCCGTAGACTACTCAGTACAGCTCGTTTTCTGGGATATTCCTTTCGAGAATGGTGGTACTTATCGAGTTACATTCGATGCCAGAGCAGATGAAGACAGAAATATGATTTCTTCTGTAACAGCACCTTTTGCAGACTGGGTTCGCTACTACCCAGATACAGAGTTCGAACTTACTACAGAGTGGCAGACATATGAGTATGAGTTCGACATGACTGAGCGCGACGACCCAAGAGGCAGACTTGAGTTCAATATGGGCAACCGTGGTTCATCTGCAACTATCAATATCACTAACGTTCGCGTAGAAAGAATCAGTTAACCAATACCCTCCCAATATAGGTTAACCCCTGTAAGAACTCTTAGCCTTGCAGGGGTATTTTCTTGCTTGAAATTTGGAATCGAAATTATCAGATTCGAACTAATTCACCGTCTTTGTTCAT
Organism: Saccharofermentans sp.; assembly: GCA_045600625.1. Taxonomy (GTDB): domain Bacteria; phylum Bacillota; class Clostridia; order Saccharofermentanales; family Saccharofermentanaceae; genus Saccharofermentans. Next base: position 22,047 of record JAZRYF010000033.1, on the reverse strand, counting down.
TACATGAGAGATGAAATCGTGGATACTATTAAGTCTTTCTGCAAACAGCATTCCACTGCCGATTACATTTGTGCTATGAACGTCAGATCCGGCCGTAACAGGAAAACTGTACCTGGCTGCGTATTCTTCCGCTTTATCGTTCATAAGAGGTGACTTATTACGCGCATTATATACTTCCACTCCGTCTACATATTCAGGGAAAAGTCTAATCTCACTTATATATGATTCCTCTCGAAAGGGGTGTGCGTGAATAACTATCCCGCCGCCTTCATGAACCAACTTTAGTTGCTCTTCAATAGATGCATCTCTAATCTCTGGATGATTAATAAGCCACTCTTCATCTAGGCCATAAACCAAAAACTCAGTACCGTTATATCCGGATTCCCAACCAAAGAAAACATCAAGACCAATCTCATCTCCTGCAGCTTTTGCATCACGAAATCCAGAGCAAAACTCATGAACCCACTCATTCCAAGGCAGTTCTCTATCAGGGGCTGTATTACCATAATAGAAATGATCAGTAACAATAATTCCTGTATAGCCAGCATTTTTGTGTGCAATAGCCATCTCGCGGCCTGTATTATGGCCACATTTGCTACCCTGAGATGTATGAAGATGCGTCTCGTACTTATACTGCATATCAATCATCAACTGGCTCTACTGGAATTACTCTGCCCGAAGAAAGATTAGAAGTTGCCATAGCTGCGTCTGCTACCATCTGCTCGAGCTTCTTGAGATATGGTTGAACTTCTTCATCTGCTGAACTTACTCCAAGGACATCAATAATTACATCTTCCTTAAGGCTTGTGAGCACGTCGTAAAACGCGTCAAGATTACGCCCATATCCTTTAGGTGTACCGATGCTGCTGTTAACAATTACATCCTGAACATCATTCTTACTCATTGAACCTGTAAAGTCTAAAAATACATATTTCATTACTTATGCCCCCTCATAAAGCAGCTCGAAAGTCTCATAGTGGTCGCTAGTATAGTAGATATCTCCATCTACTGAATAGACAAGTCTTTCAGCGCCACGTGATGAAGCTCCTAATGTATTAATATCACATTCATGGTAAGTAACACCTTCAGGAAGTACTCCTTCGTAGTTACCAAAAATGTCGCCTCCGATACACATACCAGGAGCAAATTCTTCCAAAGAACCGCCTTCCCAACCTAAAGCACGAGCCTCATTTTTGGTAATAAAATTTCCTGGAAGAACTCCAAAAACATGAAGATACAAAGCAACATCTTCAGCTGTTGTATAGGAGCCATCAGGGTCGAGTAAATATTGCGTTTCTGTAATAATTACTTCTGTCTCAGATGCTTCAGTCTCAGGAACAGTCTCGTCTGTCTCTTCATAAGAAATCTCTGTCTCTTCAGCAGGAGTATCAGTCTCCTCTATAACCTCTACATCCAAAGTCTCAAGAGCGTTATTTAATTCATCAAGAAATTCACTACAGCCAGAAAACAGAATTGAAACTACAAGTAAAAGTGGAATTAAAACCTTCTTCAACTTATTCATATGTATACTCCCTTACCTCACAATTATTGATTCCGAACGCCCCATATTCTTCGTTAGTCATCTCGTAAAAATAAGACTGAACGACACGTGCGATTCCATTATGTGCAACCAGAATATAAGTCTTGTCATCGCCCTTAAGTTCATCTAATAAATTATAAATTCTCTGGGCCAGCTGAAGCATAGACTCACCGCCTTCATAGCGATTTGCAAACTGTCTCTTGGCCATAGCAAATTCCTGACCATTTCTTGGTGTAGATTCATATTTACCAAAGTTTTGTTCCTTAAGACGAATTTCTTCTCTGGCAGGAATCTTCGTCATTTGAGAAATGTGGAGTGCTGTATCCTTGGCACGGATAAGAGGTGAATACAAAATCTCATCAGCCTTAATACCAGCATCAAGAATTGCTTTACCAGTTTCTAATGCCTGTTCATGACCAAGATCTGTTAAAGAGATATCAGTCGCGCCACAAATCTTGTTTTCAGCATTCCAAAAAGTCTGTCCATGTCTTACAAAATATATCTTTTTCATAGGATTAATACTATCACAATAGCGTATAATAAGAACAAAAATCTTCTTGGAAAAATAACTAGAAAAGGCTGATATTATGGATAAAATTTTCCGCCCAATTGAGAATTCTAAGGCAGCACTACAGAAGTATAGAAGCTGGAACATAATCCTGATTTTGCTCGTAGGTATAGGCTTATGGATGCTAGAGCAGTTCTTCTTCGTTGTTCCTGTTATAATCTTTTTCTTCATCGAAGGTGTTAAAGCTTCCGTAACAGGCACCCCAATGCCGAGTGCGTACGATATTTATATGAATCCTGCTTTGGAAATTATGCAGTATGCTTCAACTGCTGCCATGATTATTATGGTACTTCTTATAGCCAGATTTTTTGACAAAATGCCAATGCGAACTATTGGTATCAAAAAGGAAAAGTTAGTAGTCAGATATCTCATTGGTCTGGCAACAGGTTTTGCTATTTTCTCTGCTGCTGTTTTAATCTGCAACCTAACAGGTGCTCTTACTATAAGTGTTGCAACAGAAAGCACCCTCATATATATTCCATTCTTCTTTATGGCATGGATGATTCAGGGTTTCTCTGAAGAAATTTTATGCAGAGGCTGGATGATGGGAAGTATATGTAAAAAGCATTCAACTCTTACTGGAGTTCTTGTTAACTCAGCTTTCTTTGCTGGACTTCACTGTCTTAATGCAGGACTTACTCCGCTTGCTATGCTTAATCTTTTCTTATTCGGTGCATTCGCATCTGTTGTTTTCCTGATAACTGAAAGCATCTGGACAATTGCCGCTATTCACTCTATCTGGAATATGGTTCAGGGTAATTTCTACGGTATCAGTGTCAGCGGTAACCCTTCTACTACAACAGTTTTCTCCAGCACTTTAATAGAAGGAAAAGAACTAATTAATGGCGGCGCCTTCGGCCTGGAAGGTGGTCTTGGAGTAACTACTGTATTAGTAATTGGAATTGCTGTAGCATACGTAATCTACAGGAAGAAGTTTTTTGCCACAAGATAATTATCGCTGTCTTCTGTCTAATCCAGATTTACGATAGTATTCAGATTTATTACGATACATATTTTTATCAGCTATTTTCTCAATATCAGAAAAACTCAAATCTTTATTTTGATTCCAGCAGACAACACCAGAAGCGATAGTTAATTCAGACATTAATTCCTCAGTAGATGCCTTTATGGATTCTTCGAGCATCTGACTAATATTTACTGACTTAGAATCACTCATACTTAGAACAGCCATGAACTCATCTCCGCCAGTTCTGTAGATTGTTCCATATTCGCTTAGTGCTTCGCTAATTACTCTGGAAGCACCCTTAATAAACGCATCGCCGGCATCATGTCCAAGATTATCGTTAATCTTCTTAAGTCCATTAAGATCCATAGTAACGACTACTACATCTTCGACTGCACTGGAATTTCTATACTTATCTGTATCTTCATAATAAGCGCGTCTGTTAGAAATACCAGTCAGCGCATCTGTATTGGTAATTCTTTTAAGCTCATTTCGCTGGTATTCTAACAAGTCCCTTTGCTTGTCGTAGGTATGAAGATAAACCATAATGCAGCCGCAAAGCATAATGCTTACGATGATAAAGGACTGGAGTAAATCTATAAACTCCTCCCCTGGACTCGAGAGAGGTATTACAATGCCAGGGAACTTGTAGCCTATAACAAGGCAGACGCTTAAAAGAGCGATGCCAATAGATGGAAGTACAATTCTCGATTTACCCTTAGACATCATGCAGGAAAACACGACACCAAAGACAAACCACAGCGGCATGCCAGAGATATTACCGCCTGCTGTAAAATACATAAAAGGTAAAGTTATATATGCGCATCCTATGATAATAAGGTGCACGGCAAAGTCATACATTCTCTTCACGCGGGTAAAATATATACCCACCAGACAGAAGATAATCATTACAAAATTCGGAATAAGAATAAGCCAGTTGGGAGTAAACGCGAGCATAGCTGCAGTACCAATGATACAGGCTACAAGCGTAGAATACTCCATTAAGATGAGCATCCTGATTCTTATATCAATATCCTGATTTCGAAGGTAAGAGATAATCTCTTTAACTAGTCTTCCCAACTTCCAAACTCCCTGTGGATGATTATTAGATTATAACAGCCTTTTTACTTCCCCAAATCAAAAATCTGTAAACATACTCATCGTATTTGTAACAGATAACAATTATCAAATTCTACATAAAAGTATTGATCTATATAATCATCGTATAGATTTTGATTTTTTCCTAATATCATCCATACTATCTCGTTATTATTATCGATGACATAGTCTATCGACTGATATGATGTATATACAGGTTGAAGATAAGTTTTTCTTCCTGACAAAGCGCCATAAGCAAATCCATTCTCATTAATAACAATTACCGCATCACTATCGTTTCCGACTGACTGAATAGCATCGTCAACTTCTTCTACCCAATACAAATCTTCCAACAATACACCCTTATCACTCAAATCAGCAATTACAAATATCTGATAATAAAAATTACAAGCAAGCAAGGCTATAACAACCAAAACATTGTATTTTTTCTTTTCAAACTGCGTATCCTGCTTATACAAGAGGATAACTATTGTGTACAGACACAAAAAACTAATAATTACGAAATACCTGTCCAAAATATACTTAACCAATACATACATCAGGAATTTTAAAACAGCATATAGCAGTATAAAAAATGACAATTGAAAAACTCTATTGTCTTTCTTTATATCGACGTTCTTCTTTTTACCTACTACTATTAACAAAACCCAGGTAATTAAAAAGGTAAAAACCAGGCTATAATCAGTAAACAATAATTTCAATGCTTCTATAAAACTATTTAGAACCGCTTCCATCCAGGCAGTTGGAGAATTAAATATATCAGCAACAAACTGACCTGGGAGTACTACTCTGTTAGGAGCCAAAGCATCCACTAATAGGAGTGTGCCATTATTATCAGATGCAAATAGAGTTCCAAAATGACGAAGTGAATAAATCGACCACGGCAAAACTGGAATTGCAGCACTTAGTGTATATATGGCACAAGATAATACCTTTCTTCCCTTGGGTACGCTTACAAATACAGCTGGTACTAAATAAACAAGAAAAGATACTTCATCAAATCTGTTAGCAACATTTAAACCCGCGACCACCCCCAGTACTATCAATTTTTTGATTGAAAACTCCTGATTAAGAAATAATTCACTAATAACAAAAGCACTAATAGCAAACAGCAGAAATGACAAAGGGAGTGATGCACCTGAAAAGACTCCTTCGAGATAATCATAGTTTGTAAAAAGCAAAAAGCCTACTATAGCACTACAGAACAGGTTTCCTGTATATCTCATACTAATAAAACAGAGAACAGCCACTGTTATTAGCATAACGAGAATATTAAAAACGACACCTGAACAGATTCCTAACCTGGTAATACTATTGACAATAAAAATGCATAGAGGATATAGGTATGGAAAGGAGCAATTGTAATCTGAATCAATAACGTATTGTCTTATCGTTGGTACTTTTCCAAAATCATTAAAAAAAGTCTTAGAAATCTCGTAGTAAGAAAAAGAGTCCAATCCAAATGAAGCAAAATTCATTGCTATAACAACGATGCCAATAGTTAAACCAACAGTTAGAAGAATAAGAGAGAGCGTGTTATCTCGAAGAAAATCACGAATCCCTTTATCTTCAGGCTTCACAGCCAGATCATTCTCCATAATTAATCCTCATGCACCCCAGAACAGTTTAAATAATTGCCTTTTTTGCTTCCTCTAAAGCAGCAATAACCTTATCGCACCACATATCAAACTCTAGGTCTTCTCTTTGAAGCTCAGGGGTAGCCATAATGTTCTCGATGGTCTCTCTTATGCCCTGCTCGAAATGCTTGGTCGCCTTAAATTCAGGAACGATTTTCTTAAGTTTTGAATTATCAAATACTACAGAATTAGCCTTATCACCTATTAAGCTTCCTTCTAAGTCCATATCAGAACAGTCTGCCAGGAATCTTGATGTGACATAATATGGCTTAAGCTCTACGCCCAAAGCATCAGCTATTGCCTGATAAATCTGATTCCATGTCAAAGTCTCATCGTTAGTGATATGGAACACTTCACCTATTGCATGTGGGTTACCCATAAGTCCAACATATCCAACAGCAAAATCAGAGTTATGAGTCATTGTCCAAAGAGATGTTCCGTCACCATGAATAATTACTGGCTTTCCTTCCATCATTCGCTTTAAAACCTGAAAGCTACCATTCTTGCCATGAACGCCAAGAGGCACAGAGCGGTTATCGTAAGTATGACTTGGTCTGACGATTGTTACCGGAAAACCATTATCTCTGTATTCATTTAAAAGCAGATTCTCGCAGGCAATCTTGTCTCTTGAATACTGCCAATATGGATTTGCCATAGTAGTGCCTTCAGTGATTCGATAATCTCTTGCAGGCTTATTATAAGCAGATGCAGAACTTATATAGATATACTGACGTGTCTTACCCTTAAAAAGCCTTATGTCTCTCTCGATTTGAGATGGAACAAATCCTATGAATTCGCCAACCACATCAAATGTCATATCAGCAATCTTTGCTTTAACTGCTTCTTCATCATTAATATCTGCGTTAATGAGCTTTACGCCTTCAGGAAGTTCAGAAGTACGAGAGCCTCTGTTTAAGAGATATACCTCCCACTTCTTTTCAACAAGAAGTTTTGTAATTGCCATACTGATAGTTCCTGTACCACCGATTAATAAAGCTCTCATAAATATGTCTCCTTTTTGATATATATCCCCCTTAAATAATATCATTGAGACTTCGCTTATAGTATCGTGAATTATCAGATTTATTTTATGAAGGTATAGGATTATGGAACTTAACAGCTACGAGATTAAGCATAACGACTATTTAAGAGCTAACGGAGCAGAGTGTACTGTTCTTCTTAAAAAAGATAGCAGTTTTCCAATCAAAGCTCCAGTTAGAATTGCCCTCTATGGAAATGGTGCCAGAAAGACAGTAAAGGGCGGAACCGGTTCAGGTGAAGTTAATTCCAGATTCTTTGTAAATATTGAAGAAGGCCTTAAGAATGCCGGATTTGATATCACAACAGCAGCATGGCTTGATAAATATGATTCCATAAGATCCAAAGCACAGAAAAACTTTGTAAAGCAAATTAAGAAAGAAGCAAGTAAGAATAAAATACCAGCAATCGTATACAGTATGGGCAGAATAATGCCTGAACCAGATTACAATATCGATATTAACGGCGAGGGTGATACAGCTATATATGTACTCTCCAGAATCTCAGGAGAAGGCGCAGACAGAGAGAATATTAAAGGTGATATTTTACTTACTGATACAGAAGTTCGAGATATTAATATTATCAACAGCAAATATAAGAACTTCATGCTTGTTATTAACACTGGCGGCGTAGTTGATTTAACTCCTGTTTTGGATGCAAAAAACATTCTTGTCTTATCGCAGTTAGGCGTAGTTACAGGAGATATTCTGGCTAATATCATTCTGGGTAAAAGCAACCCATCAGGAAAGCTCACAACAACATGGGCAGCTTATGATGAATACCAGACAGTTGGCGACTTTGGTGATAAAAATGACACTCACTATAAAGAAGGTATCTATGTCGGATACAGATATTTTGATTCCAAGAATAAGAAAGCCCTCTTCCCTTTTGGTTTTGGTCTGTCGTTTACTGCCTTTCGAGAGGATAATGCCAGACTGGAGCTCAACGGTTCAACTATTACTGTAAGGGTTACTGTAACTAACGTGGGCGACTTCGAAGGAAAAGAGGTAATGCAGCTTTATGTGTCAAAGCCTTCGGTTAAGCTTACCCAGGCGCAGAAGGACTTAGCGGCTTTTGCCAAGACTATAAGCCTTAAGCCAGACGAATCTGAAGATCTAGCTTTGACATTTAATATGGAAGATATTGCTTCATATAGCGAAGAAAGCGAGAGCTATATCTTAGAGTCTGGCAACTACAATCTGCTTCTTGGTAACAGCAGCGATTCTGTTAGTACGATTGGCACAATCAAAGTCGAAGAAGAAATTACTGTTCTTAAGGCAAAGAACGTACTTGGTAAGCCTGATTTTGAGGATTTAAAGATTGAGAAAAAGAATAATTCTGAAGAAGGCATCGTATTAACGCTTAATAGCGATGCTGTTAAAACTTCTTATATCAGCTACGACCCTGAGTATGAAGTGGATCCACTTGTAAAAACTTTACCTGAGGACGATCTTATCAAGCTTAATATTGGCGCATTTAATCCTGACGGAGGCATCGCTGATATGATCGGTAATTCGGGTCTCTCAGTCGCAGGAGCTGCAGGCCAGACATATATGGGATTAATTGATAAGGGTGTACCTTCTATGGCTCTTGCGGACGGTCCTGCGGGTGTTAGAATCGCGAGAGATTATGCCGAAGATATTAACGGTCGTCCACATATGCTTGGCGCTTCTATTCCTGAGTCTATGGTGCAGTTTATGCCAGGCATTATTGGTTTCTTCCTTAAGCTTAATTCATACAAGCCTAAGAAGACAGATGTAATCAAGCATCAGTACGCTACAGCTATTCCGATTGGTACAGCAATCGCGCAGAGTTATAATACTGATTTTGCAAGGACGTGCGGTGATATCGTTGGATTTGAGATGGAGATGTTTAAGGTTGGGCTTTGGCTTGCTCCTGCACTTAATATTCATAGAACAATTAAGTGTGGCAGAAACTTCGAGTACTATTCTGAGGACCCACTTCTAAGTGGCGAGTTCACGGCAGCAATCACGAATGGTGTACAGGCACACAAGGGTTGCGGCGTAACCATAAAGCACTACGCCGCAAATAACCAGGAATATAACAGAACACAAAATAACAGTCAGGTAAGTGAACGCACGATGCGAGAGATTTATCTTAAGGGCTTCGGAATCGCTGTTAATAAGTCTAATCCTGTAGCTGTAATGACTTCTTACAATCTCCTTAATGGAATTCACACTGGCGAGCACAGAGGCCTTATAGAGGACATCTTAAGAGCAGAATTTGGTCACCAGGGCATCGTCATGACCGACTGGGTAGTAGACACCTTCAATAACGACAAGGAGCTAATCCACCCACTCTCAGTCGCTCCTAAGACCATAATGGCAGGCAACGACCTCTTCATGCCAGGCGGCCAAAGAGACTTCGAAATGGTTAAAAAAGCACTTGGTAGCGGCGAAGTAACACGCGACCAGCTCGAAATAAACGCGAGTCGTCTAATCAGGGTCGCGCGGAAGAGTATAAATGCTTAATTGTAATTTGCAAAATTATCGAGATTTTTTGAATCTGTCTTCAATATGAATGAATCCCATTACCCAAATTGGGACCTGGAACACAAAAACAGGTAGTGAAAATGGTAATATCAGCAATTATTACCTAAAACACTACCTAAATTGCCAATCCAGGTCATAAAAAAGGTAATGGCGAATCCAAAACATTAAAATCCACCAGTCACCCGCAAAATATCACAAACTAAAAGCACCTGTCACCCGCAGAAAAATCACAAATAAATACTCCTATGCCGCAGACATCCGCACAAGCAAAGCGCGGAGGACCTGCGAAGGCATAGGAGTTGTATTCGTGGTGCGGGTGACAGGACTTGAACCTGCACGATCGCTCACCAGAACCTAAATCTGGCGTGTCTGCCAATTTCACCACACCCGCGGACAGACTAGATTATATAGATTTATTCAAAAATCTGCAAATGTGAAAGTTCAACTACTTCCTGATCGTCAAGGATGAGATAGTAACCATCTGTAGCAACGCCGTTTACGATACTGCCAGTTGTAACAGTTCTTGATACTTCCTGAAGGCCGTTATCTGTCCATGCAACACAGTCCTCAACAACCTCATACATAACTGGCTCAGCAAACTCGTTATAAGCTTCTTCGTTAAGTGGGATTGATGCAGCCTGAGATGCAACCTCAGCAGCTGTTGTCTCAGCAATAATTGGTGCAAGAGCAGCCTCTGTCTCTGCTACTGTAGCAACAGGCTCTGGTGCAGCTGTCTCAACAACAGTCTCTTCAGTATTGCCACCGCATGCAACCAAAGCCATACCAAGGCTTAAAACTACTGCGATACTAATGAATCTCTTCATATTCATTACCTCTTTTCTTTCTATACTCGAGTATATTTTATCACTCTTCATCGAGTTTCAATACACTCATGAATGCTTCCTGTGGAACCTCAACAGAACCTACCTGACGCATTCTCTTCTTACCTTCCTTCTGCTTCTCGAGAAGTTTCTTCTTACGGGAAATATCACCACCATAGCACTTGGAAGTAACATCCTTTCGAAAGGCTTTAATCGTCTCACGTGCGATAATCTTACCGCCAATGCAGGCCTGGATAGGAATCTCAAACTGCTGTCTTGGGATGTTCTCCTTAAGCTTCTCTGCCATTCTTCTACCACGCTCATAGGCCTTATCGGTATGAACGATGAAGGACAACGCATCTACAGGATCGCCGTTAAGAAGGATGTCGAGCTTAACAAGTTTACTTGTCTGATATCCTGATACCTCGTAGTCGAGAGAAGCATAGCCGCGTGTTCTTGACTTCAATGCATCGAAGAAATCGTAGATAATCTCGTTAAGTGGCATAAGGTAGTGCAAAACAACACGGGACTCATCAAGATAAGTCATATCCTTAAATTCACCACGACGATTCTGGCAGAGGTCCATGATATTACCTACATACTCCTTAGGGAGCATGATAGAAGCCTTAACCATTGGCTCTTCCATATAGTCGATCTCGGTTGGGTCAGGCATATTTGTAGGGTTAGAACAGTCAACACATGTACCATCAACCTTATGAATCTTGTAAATAACTGAAGGCGCGGTAGAAATCAAATCAAGATTAAACTCGCGCTCTAATCTTTCTTCAATAACTTCATAGTGAAGAAGTCCTAAGAATCCACATCGGAATCCAAAGCCGAGAGCAGCAGAAGTCTCTGCAGAGAAAGACAAAGCTGCATCATTAAGCTGAAGCTTCTCTAATGCATCTCTTAAGTCGCCATAGCGCGCACCATCAACTGGATAGATACCGCAAAATACCATCTGCTGAATACCCTTATAGCCTGCAAGAGGCTCCGAAGCAGGATTAGTCGCAGATGTAATTGTGTCACCAGGAGCAGTATCAGATACAGACTTAATTGAAGCGCAGATATAGCCAACTTCGCCAGCCTCTAGGCTCTTGGCAGGAACGAACTGACCCGGGTGGAAATAACCAAGCTCAGTTATGGCAAACTGCTTACCAGTATGCATCATCTTAATTGTCTCACCAGACTTGATTGAACCAGCCTTAACTCTTACACTCGCGATAACGCCCTTATATGGGTCATACTTGGAGTCAAAAATCAAAGCTCTGAATGGCTCGTCTTCTGGATTTGAAGGAGGTGGTAAATATTTAACGATACCTTCCAACACCTCATCGATACCAATATCATTTTTGGCTGAAATAAGAGGTGCGTAGGATGCATCTAATCCAATCTCATCTTCAATCTCGCGTCCTACCTCTTCTGGTCTAGCTGCTGGAAGATCAATCTTGTTAATAACAGGCAAAATCTCCAAGTCTGCATCTACAGCCAGATATGCATTCGCGATTGTCTGAGCCTCAACGCCCTGAGATGAGTCTACGATTAAAATAGCACCATCACATGCAGCAAGGCTTCTTGATACCTCATAGTTAAAGTCAACGTGGCCTGGAGTGTCGATAAGATTGAGCGTATACGTATTACCATCTGAAGCCTTATAAGTCATTCTTGTGGCCTGAGACTTGATAGTAATTCCACGCTCTCTCTCGATATCCATGTTATCAAGGATTTGAGCCTGCATATCACGCTTCTCAACTACACCTGTATGCTCGATAATTCGATCGGCAAGAGTAGACTTACCGTGGTCGATGTGCGCGATAATGCAAAAGTTTCTAATTAATTCTTGTCTTTCCATGTGTTAAATCTTAAATAAATCCAAATCTGCTAATTGGTGAGAGAATAATAAAAGCAACACCACGAATTCTGTCCTCAGTAAAAGGTCCCAGGTTACGTGAATCATTACTTACAGGACGATTGTCTCCTAAGCAGTAATACTCGTTATCACCAAGAGTAATCTCATCATATCCTCTCTCGATACCCCAGCTCATCATGTCTGTTGAAGCACCTGTAGGAAGATATGGTTCTGGAAGAACATAGAAAGTATCACTTCCAGCTTCTCTTATGTAGATAACACCATCAGCTACTCTGATTGTCTCGCCTGGTAAGCCAACAATTCTCTTAATGAGGTATTCTTCGTGGTAATAACCCTCCATACCCTGTCCATCAAGAATAACGATGTCGCCTCTCTTATAGTTATCGAAGTAAGTAGAAATCTTCTCTGTAAAAACTACAAATCCACTCTCCAGTGTAGGCACCATGGATTCACCATAAACTACATCCTTCTGAGCCACAAACAAAACGACTAATACGCCAACCAAAACTCCCACAGCGATAGTTACAAACCACTCAAGAGCAGCTGCGATAATCTCCTGCTTTTTGTTTTCCTGTGTTACTTCAATATTGTCACTCTTATCGTGTTTTTTCATAATTCCTTAATCCATTACGAGATTATCGCTGTCATCACAGTAATCCTCAGAAGGAGCAACATTCATGATAGCGAGTTCTTCAAGCTGCTTTGGTGCTACTGGAGCTGGAGCATCTGTCATAAGGTCAGAAGAATTCTGAACCTTAGGGAATGCGATTACTTCTCTGATAGAACCTGCACCTGTAAGGAGCATTACAAATCTGTCAAGACCGATAGCCAAACCACCGTGTGGAGGTACACCAAACTTAAATGCATCAAGCAAGAATCCGAACTGCTCCTGAGCTGACTCTTCTGTGAAGCCCAAAAGCTTAAAGATTCTCATCTGGAGATCTCTGTCGTGAATTCTTATAGAACCACCACCTAACTCACAACCATTAAGTACAATATCGTAAGCCTTGGATCTAACCTTACCCTGGTCAGACTCTAAGTGATCAATATCCTCATCCATAGGACATGTAAATGGATGATGCATAGCCATGTATCTGCCCTCTTCCTCAGAGTACTCAAACATAGGGAACTCAGTTACCCAGCAAAGCTTAAAATCATCCTTCTTGATAAGACCAAGCTTATTAGCTGCAGCAATTCTAAGCTGACCCAAGCTGTCTGCAACAACCTTAAACTTATCAGCTACGATGCAGATAAGATCCTGCTCACCAGCACCTACCATAGAAGCGAGGCTTGAGATATCCTCAGGCTTTAAGAACTTAAGGAAAGATCCTCGTGGCTCAGAAGATGGAACTACCCATGCCATTCCCTTTGCCTTATAAGTCTTACATACTTCACCCAAAGCATCGATTTCCTTACGAGAGAAGCTTGCACCACCTGGAACAACAACAGCCTTAACCATTCCGCCTGCTTCAAGTGCACCCTTAAATACTACAAAATCGATATTGGAAGCCCATGAAGAGATATCCTGTAGCTCCATACCAAATCTCAAATCAGGCTTATCAGAACCATAGCGGTCCATTGCTTCCTGCCATGTGATTCTTCTTAATGGAAGCTCAACATTTACATCAAGAACATTCTTAAATACCTTGGATACGAATCCCTCAGTGATACCCATAACGTCATCGCAGTCAACGAAGCTCATTTCGAGGTCGACCTGTGTAAACTCAGGCTGACGATCAGCACGAAGGTCCTCATCTCTGAAGCACTTTGCAATCTGCATATAGCGATCGTAACCAGAGAGCATCAAGAGCTGCTTATAAAGCTGTGGGCTCTGTGGAAGTGCGAAGTAAGATCCCTGCTTAACTCTGGATGGTACGAGATAGTCTCTAGCACCCTCTGGAGTAGACTTACCAAGCATTGGAGTCTCAATCTCGAGGAAGCCCTCCTGATCAAAATAGTCTCTTGCTGACTTTGCTATCTTATGACGAAGAATCATGTTGTTCTGCATAACAGGACGACGAAGATCTAAGTAACGATACTTAAGACGCAGTGACTCGTTAGCAGTATTCTCATCCTCGATATAGAATGGTGGAGTCTCAGACTCAGATACAATTCTTAGGTCCTCAACAGTAACCTCAATCTTACCTGTAGGCATGTTGTCATTTGGCGCAGAACGAAGCTCAACCTTACCACTTACAGCAAGAACATACTCAGAACGAATCTTAGCAGCCTTAGTTCTGATTTCCTCAGAGCTCTCAGGTGTTACTACGAGCTGAACCTCACCAGTTCTGTCTCTTAAAGTAATGAATGTAAGACCACCCAAGTCTCTGCACTTATGGCACCAGCCCATCAAAGTAACGGACTTTCCTACATCGCCTTCTCTTAAAACTCCGCACATATCAGTGCGCTTCATACCTAAAATTGATTCAGACATTATGCTTCACCATTCCCTTCAAAAAATGCTACCAGTCCGGATGCTTCAACTTCTGTCTCAGTTCCGTCAGTCATATTTTTAATTTTTAACTTTCCACTTGTAAGCTCATCGTCACCAACTACGCACATATATGGAATATTTGCCTTACCAGCGTACTTCATCTGAGCTCTGAAAGCTCTTCCCATAAGATCGCGCTCACAGCCGATTCCGTTAGCTCTTAACTCGTAGCAGGCCTTTGTAATAAAGTCCTTGGCGTTATCACTCATAGCAACGAAATAAACCTGAACACTCTTCTTAGGCTCAACAGCTGCGCCCTGTGCCTCGAGTTCAAGGAGTAATCTCTCAACACCCATAGCGTAACCGATACCCGGAGTTGCAGGTCCGCCTACACTTTCTACGAGACCGTCATAACGACCACCGCCGCAGATAGTACCCTGTGTACCTACATTCTTGGAAACAAACTCAAATACTGTTCTTGTATAGTAATCAAGACCTCTAACGATGTTAGGGTCGATAGTATAGTTAATCCCGATAGCATCAAGCTGAGTCTTAAGTGCCTCGAAATGCTCCTTACACTCATCACAGAGGTGATCTATAAGTCTTGGAGCGTTCTTAACGATATCCTTTTCCCCATCAACCTTACAGTCGATCATACGGAGTGGATTTCTCTCTAATCTATTCTGACAGTCAGCACACATTGTTGTGATATGAGGTCTGAAATAATCCTTAAGCTGCTCATTATAAGCCTTACGACAGTTAGGACAGCCAATGGAATTAATGCGAAGCTCAATATTCTTAAGGCCCATTTTCTTAAAGAAAATATCTACCGTTGAAATAATCTCTGCATCAATCTCTGGCCCCTTGGAACCAAATGCCTCGAGACCAAACTGATGGAACTCTCTATATCTGCCCTTCTGCATCTTCTCATAACGGAATGCAGTAATGTCATAATACATCCTTACTGGGGCTGGAAGTGAAGACATACCATTCTCAATGTAGCTTCTAACTACACCTGCAGTTCCTTCAGGTCTTAGTGTGATACTTCTGCCACCCTTGTCCTCGAAGGTATACATCTCCTTCTGAACAACGTCTGTAGTATCTCCTACCCCCCTCTGGAAAAGGTTTGTGTCCTCAAATGTTGGAATTCTAATCTCTTCGTAACCGAAGCTGTGACATATATCAGCAAAATTCTTTGCTGCGAGCTGCCATAGAGGTGTCTCTGATGGAAGTATGTCTCTCGTGCCCTTAGGCGCTGTAATCTTCATCTATAATCTCCTTGTTAGTATCGTAAAAAACGACACTTTATAGCAATAGAGTATTATATCAAAGTTCGAAGTTAAATAACAGCATAGACAGCACAGAAGCGCCGGCAGTTTCTGTGCGAAGAATTCTTTTACCAATAGTTACAGGAATAGCACCATTTTCCTTGGCTTTCTGGGCTTCAGACTCGTCATATCCACCCTCAGGTCCAATAAAAACTGCTATTTCTTTAAAATCTTCACTTACTTTACCGCTTAAAGCAGCCTTCAAAGACATGCCCTTTTCCTCTTCCCAAGGAAAAAGGACGATGGTCGCATTAGATTTCGCATCGTCTAATGCCTGTGATAAAGTCATAGCTCCAGATACTTCAGGTACTATTCCTCTTCCACTTTGTCTTGCAGCTTCAAGAGCAATTTTTTGCCATCTGTCGATCTTCGAAGCCTGCTTTTTTGGATCATCCTTTTTTACAACACATCTTTGAGAGAAGACAGGAACGATTCTTGTAACTCCAAGCTCAACACATTTCTGAATTGTAAGCTCCATCCTCTCGCCCTTGGAGACGGACTGATATAAAGTGATGTTATATGGAGGTTCGGAAGTAATAGACTTGGTACTCTTAATCTCCAAAGTCACATTATTCTTGCTAACTTCACTAATCTCACAAAGAGCTTCTATCCCATCTTTTAAGACAACAGTAATCTCCTCTCCAGGAGTCATTCTTAAAACCTGAGAGATATATCTTGAATCGTCGTTATTGAGCGTAATTCTTCCTTGAGACGCTTCGGTCTCTTCCATAAAAAGTCGTGTCATTACTTACCTGAATTTGCTAGATTATTGAGGTTATTAAGGCGATCTTTAAGGGATTGAAGCTCAGTAATCGAATTATTTACCTCAGTATCAAATTTATATCTTGGAGATGCGATAGATACAACGTCTCCCTTAGTTTTAATTGAACTTGTTACTGCAGTCTCAGAAGCATCTGTTTTAGTAGTTCCAATATCACGAGCTAAGTCTCTTAATGACTTACCAGGTGTAACAAGAGAAGAAGTAACAGAAGTTTTAATATCCGGTACCTTAAACTCAGGTACAGCCGTCTTTGATGAAGTTACGTCGAACTTAGGTAATTCAAACTTAGGCATCTCTAGTTTCTTCTCAGGTACAGGAACCTCGGCCTTAGGAATCTCAATTCTAGGCTCAGGAACAACTACAGGTTCTTCCTTAATCGCTTCAACTACTAACTCTTCATCCTTAGGCTCTTCTACCTTAACTTCTTCAGCCACAGGAACTACTACCCCTTCTGCCGCATCCTTACCACTTATAAACTCTAATGCGAGTGTTACTGCTAGGTGTTCTGGCTTATCACAAGCGATCTCACATGCTAAAGCTGTTACAAGGCTATACTTGTCTTCATACCCATCAGCATAAGGAATTGGATCAATCCATACGGGCTTATCACCTTCAAATAAAACATCCTTACCGTCAGTAATATCACAACCCTTAATGAATACGCGGCATCCATAAAGATTAAATATCTTCTTGGCTGCGCGCAGGAAGTCATTACGCATGGAGCACTCGAACCCACAGAAAGCCTCAGCCTCTAAGCTGTTAACAATAAGGTAATCGGCGTGCTTTAAAAGTCTGTCGCAAAGTTCTCCATAAACCTCGCCACTAACTAAAATCTCACCCGAATCAGAAATTAGGGATGGGCAGCATACAACAGGCGCCTTCTTGCCCATATCAAGCTTGTCCGCAATATATGTGATAACTTCTGGTTTAGTTAAAAATCCGACTGCCAGCGTCGCGAAATCGCATTCACCAAAGGCATAATCAAGCATCTCGGATACATCATTATCTTCGAAGCTATTGTCAGAATAGATTATCTTAGGCACAACCAAAAGGGGATCAAGGTTAAAATCCTTAATCGTTGCTGTAGATCGCTTCAAATCAAAGGTTGTCCCCTCAACTGAATCCGAAATTGTCAGAACAGTCTTCACCATAGTGCTCCAATCTACAATAACCTAAGCATAGTTTCCCACATATTAATTGCAACAACAATTAACAGGTTGACAATATACTTTGAGAAATTTTGTTAGTTTTGGCAATTCACTATTCTTAAATTTCGATAGACTCCAAATCGTCAGGGATAAAAAGGTTGCCCGAATAGAACTTACGACCTTCTTCTGAATACAACTCTTTACGTCTTAAAATGTTCTTATCTTCGGTGTGATACAAAAGCAAATTTGGAACATTAAGACTCGTTGCCAGTTCACACGCATCCTTAACAGTAGAATGATGTTTCTCATATGGAGAGAATATATCAGCCTGCGAATAAAGACAGAAGGCTTCGTGTAAAAGCCATGTGGAGCCTTCAACATACTGTCTCTCACACTCGTTATAAGGCTCGTCACCGCAGCAGGCTAATTTGCCATCAGCATACTTATATGTAAAGCCGAACTGCTTTGCCTTGGTAGAACCAATATCAAAGAAAGTAACCTCACGGCCATTGATAGTTCTTACTTCACCATCTGATACAGGTATAAGATGCATTCTCTCACCTATCATGGCAACATCTTTTGCCTGAATAAGCTTTGATGATAAATCCTTAATTAAATCAATCAGATCAGCATGAGCGTAGATATTAGCATCACCTTCATACTTCCCTACTCGCATATTCTGACAGATTATTCTTATCATCCATATTATTCCCATAACGTGATCAACATGCTTATGAGTAACAAAAATCTCATGGATATCCTGCCAAGCAATTCCAGCTAACTTAAGTTGACGGAGAATGGTGTTTCCACCACCTCCGTCAACCATAAGATACTTTCCATTGTCTTCAATTACAAAGCAAGTGTTATAGCACTCAGTAACCATAGCATTGCCTGTACCAAGCATTGTAAGCTTCATAAATTACTCCGTTATCTCGATTCTAACGTTACGAATTCTTATTGTAGATGTTGAATCTGTACCACCCATATTGAACTCAATACGGCCATAATTATCATCGTTCTCCATCATCGTGAATACATACTCATAAGACTGCCAGTTAGTTGTCAGATCAACCGTCGTATCCTGCATGTAGCGGATATATCCCGCATGTGGTCCGGAGATATCTACAACCATAGTTCTCTCTTCATCACTACAAGCCTCGAAAGTAACTGTGTAAGAATTACCATTCATAATCGGCAAATCTGCCTGAACGAGCTGAATGGAATAATCATCTGTACCAGCCTCTTCAGTAGTAATTACAAACATTCCATCCTGATCTATACCAGAACCAACACCACCGTTGGTTGTAAGGAATGTCCAGAGACTCTCATCATAGAGATTTTCTTCCTCATCGTACCAGAGGAGGTTGCCATCTTCAGATATATCACGGAATGTCATTGGTGGTCGCTCTACATTAGTATCATACTCAGGAAGCTGATAGCATCTTACGTAATCGACCTCAAATGTAGCGTTATCAAAATCTGTTGTCTCGTCTGGATCTCCAGGCCAATTACCACCTACAGCCAGGTTAAGCTGTAAGAAGAAAAGCTGATCAAATGGAGCTGGATAGTCGCGCATATTCTCAAGGCTGCTACCTGTAAACCAGTCATTTACTGTATGAATGCAGATATCGTCTACGTAAAAGCGCATTTCGCCAGGCTCCCACTCCAAAGCATATACATGGAAGTCATCAGAGAAGAGACCATCTTCAAGTGTGAGTGTTCCCTGCTGCTCAGCATGTGGGTTTCCGTAGTGAATAGTGGAGTAAGTGATATTTGTCTGATGGCCAAGGCTCTCCATGATATCAATCTCACCACAACGAGGCCAGCTGCCGTAAATACTCTCGTTATAAGGCATCATCCAGATTGCAGGCCACAAGCCCTGACCCTGTGGAACCTTGGCAGAAATCTCGATGCGGCCATATAGAAAATCTGTATGACCACGGCCAGTAATCTTACCTGATGTGTAGTAAGCTTCACCGTCTTCATTGAAGTTCTGAATTGCACGAATTACAAGGCGACCATCTTCAACATAAACATTTTCTTCAGAGTTTGTATATGCCTGAAGCTCATTATTAGTCCAGCCAGGCTGACGAACCTCCTGATTCCATATAGAAGTATCGAGGCTGTCGCCATTAAATTCATCGCTCCAGAGAAGATCATAACCTTCAAGTTCAGGAGTGTCAGGATCGATATGACGAACTGGCTCTGGTGTTGGAGTAGGTGTTGTTGGAGCCTCAGTTTCCTCAACTGTAACAGCCTCTGTCTCCACTGCTACCAGAGACTCAGATGCCGCAGGTGTTGTTTCAGATGCATTTTGATTTGAGCAGCCAGCTATAAATGAACTACTCATAGCAGCTACCAATAAAAGAGATACAAGTTTACTGTATTTCATTTGCTTCCTCCAAAAAAATCAATTGAGATTATTATACTCACATTATCAGGAATTGGCTTTAGAAATCTCGTAATAGAACTGCTCACATTTCCGAATCTTCGAAATTTATAATTGACAGACAGTAATAACCAAGGGTAAAATCAACTCGCAAGAGAAATGGGTTTTGTGCCAAGTAAAGTCTTAAGACTCCAAAGGGTTGCTCGTTTCTTTTTTTATGTCAGTAATATCATACAGATACATTTTTCCGTCATTTGAATGTCTTATTAGCATAGACGCATGAAAAACATTATATCTACTGATTTCCCCACTTTCATCATATACTGGCAAAGCAAATCGGGAATCATATCTATACCAACCAAATTTGGCATTCCAATTATGTTTATCACTCTTGTTTTCCCTGAAAGTTTTCCCGGTAGATATCTCTATCATTTCTGGCAAACCTTGTGCAGCATTAGCTTTAGCTTTTGCTATTGTTCCCTTTAGTTTTCTTGTATACAAAGACCCTGAATACTCACTCGCTAAATCAGACCCAATATAAACAACATCGCCTGTAGATGCTATCGTATAGAAATCTCCAATATATGTTTTTAAATACTCTCTAACATCTTTCCAGTTAATTGATCTTTTTCCTTTGAAGCGAATATCATTTATCACGACGATATTATTTCCATCAACATCCTGAATCACCGCGGCATTACGTTCTAGATTTCCTTCGCTATTTAATTCGTTACAAAGTTCCAGTAATTCGAAATACTGAATAATATTCTTACGGTAATTTTTATCAACTCTGCGAAATGACTCTATTATGAATCTTTCATCTACCACATAATCAGCTGAAGAATCCTGTCCTTCAGAATCATCGCACAACAATGTGGTAAGAGGAATTCCAAGCACTTTGCTTATACAGAACAACTTATCAGCCTGTGGATTAATTTTCTTCTTTTTCCAATCACTAATCGTGCTTGTTGGAATCCCTGTCTTCCTGGACAGTTCAGATTGACTCATATTAGTTTCTACTAATCTGGCAAATATTCTCTCGTAAATTTCCATATACACCGCCTCTTTTCCGAATTATCGGAATTATAGCACAGTGGTAGTTCAATTGCCATTGTCAAGCTAACACCCAAAATAAAAAGCCTAAATCAAGAATGGCCCATAATATCCGCCCCATGATATTTTCAAATAATGATTCGGTTATACGTTATGTTCACCTATGAATGTCCGAGAACTAAAACTTCCAGCGCATACGATCAATATGCTTGTAAGTCTTTGTTCACCTATGAATGTCCGAGAACTAAAACTCAGCAGAGCAAGAATGGATTCCAACGAAAGTCTTTGTTCACCTATGAATGTCCGAGAACTAAAACGTATTTCCTTTATAAGATATATTAGTAAATGTCTTTGTTCACCTATGAATGTCCGAGAACTAAAACTAAACCACCGTTTAATAATTCGTTAAACGAGTCTTTGTTCACCTATGAATGTCCGAGAACTAAAACATTCTCCTGCAGGAGTTGAGCTTATGAGGCGTCTTTGTTCACCTATGAATGTCCGAGAACTAAAACCATGCGGATGTTTCTCCGGCCGTGCCTTGGTCTTTGTTCACCTATGAATGTCCGAGAACTAAAACTGTCCGAGGTGTGAAGAGTACATCCAGCTCGTCTTTGTTCACCTATGAATGTCCGAGAACTAAAACGGATGCACGCTACCATTAATCTAAGGTCAGGTCTTTGTTCACCTATGAATGTCCGAGAACTAAAACCATCTGATGAATTTTCCATACAAACCAAGAGTCTTTGTTCACCTATGAATGTCCGAGAACTAAAACCTTTTATCCTTTCTGCACCTCTTCACTTATGACTTTGTTCACCTATGAATGTCCGAGAACTAAAACTCT
>JAZRYF010000032.1:0-65120 GCA_045600625.1 Saccharofermentans sp. | reverse complement strand
CATAACTTCCATTTTTGCTATAGTTTGACTGTAGATTTATAATATTTTTCACACAATTATTCTACCATTAATGGGCTCTTCGGAGCTCATTTTTGTTTGCATGAAAAAGGAGCTATCTCAATTTACTTTTGAGACAGCCCCTTTTCTATCTCAACTGAAATTTTTATTTTCAATACAGTCATACTGACGGTTTTCACACCAGTAAACTGTCCTTGCATCAACATCGTAAATCATAGACACGACTGTAGGACACAGCTCCTGTGAGCATGCCTTTAACACTTCAAAACCGTCACATACGTCAAAATCATCTTTTGCATTGGAAAGCATCCTCTCGGCGGTCTGATAGCGATCCATTCCCATCCAGGGGTGCTTCTCCGTGTCGCCTTTAAATGGCGAGAAGTTTGTAAGTACAACGTACTCTGGCTTCTCATAGTACTTATAGCCCTGCCCTGGAATGATGTGCAGCACATTTCCATCTGCATCCGTCATAGAGCACATATGTGTTACTCCAGGCATGCTATATACATTTCCTGTTTCCGCTATTGATTTAATCTCCTCAAAGGTTTTCTGCTTAGTCAGAAGCTCTATACAAAGCATAATTGACAAAGGGCCTTCTGCCTTAGGATTACTTCTGTCATCAAATGGATGACATGTAGGCATCCCTACGAAATCACCACGTGAATTTGCTCCAAAAATAGGCATCCACCCTTCTGCAGGATCATTAATCTCGATATACACGCCATCGTCTGTTGGCCTGACACAGTATTCCATGCCTAATATGTCTAGATTCCATCCCACAAGCGTTTTCTTTTTGTTAATCGTAAAACTGGTGCACATTCTTTTACTATCCTTCTAAACAGGTATAAAACAAAAACTCCAAACCATTATATAAATTTTATTGGTACTGAGTTTTCCGGATCTCTGCTATTAACCCTGTTCACCAAATCCTCGTACTGTTCCAAAGTAACAAGCTCATTTTCATGTGGTGGTTCCCAATTCTTTATTGTCGTTTTATCTACCCAAAAACCGCCACTGTACTGTAATTCTCCACCTGCTCGCAGAACATATCCATTTTCCATATCGAAAATAATATGATTTCTACCTCCACGTATTTTCATGTTTTCTCCAATCATTTATTAATATCTACAGCTTTTCCAAGCTTATGTTATCTTATCAAGCCAGATTTTTAGCAATTCCTGCTGATACCCTGGATGCCTTAATCATTACTTAAATTATACTTTAATTTTTATGAACTCTTACTGCGTATAATTTGGATATTAGAGAATAAGCTTTCGCGGGGAGGCATTTATGTTTAAATCAAATAGCGGGTTACAGACAGTAAACAGAATACTTATACTCATTTTTTCTCTCATGATTGCATATGTATTTACATGGCCAGCAGAACCAAATCATACCTCTCATATGCTTGATGATCGTTCGTACGTAAATTGCCATGGCACGCTGGCTCGTCCTGTTGCAGTTAATCATCGCATAGTAGGTGGATATGAGTATATAACTCTCCCTGCTGGAACAGAAATTATCTATTCTTTTGAAAATGGTAAGCCTGTTTTTATAAACCTTTATTCTGAACAGGGAATGAACTCTTCTGTTTTGCCTCATGACTATACTCGCCAGGAACTGTCACCCGACGATCTCGTAAATCCTGAAGCAATTGAGCAAAATCTAATTAGAATAACTAATGAAAAAGCTGAACGTGAGACCGATTACGAAGCTGCCAAGCAGGCTTATAAGTACATGTTTGTGCCATCTCAGCTTATTTATGCTATCCCTGTAGGAATCATTCTTTTTACTCTTTTATGTCTGCTCGAAAGTATGTTTAAGAGACCTCATATCTTCACTATTGAGATGGGTATAATTCTTCCGCTAGTTGGATTTATTGTACTTATGAACTGGGTTGCTCTATCTACTCCTTGTAGATAATAATCTAGTACAGTCCAGATGCTTTTCCTACTTATTTTTTCTTCTTTGATGGCAACTTATCAATGCGTTTAATACTGAAAATAAATACACTCTGCATGCTAAAACTACTCTCCCGTGCTGCAATAAAATTCGCCACTATATGAGCTATAGCTGAACAACAAGCGGAATGCAATATAGAATTTTGCTTTTTGACTTATTCCCTTTTCCATACTGTACATTCTTTCACCGGATAATATTCAAACATCCGTCTTAAGGGAGAACGAACTGATCACTGTCTACAATAAAAACAGTAATATCATTATGTGCTGCATAGTACACATGTCCCATCTCCATATTCCAGTGTGAGATATCCTCGATAAAATTCGCATCGAAGTCGTAATAGTACTCATCACAGCCAATATGGTAGACATCGCCATCATGGCCCTGAACATAGAACGTATCAATCTCAAATTCATCACCATAATAGAATTCTACGTAATCTTCACCAAAGATTAGCCTGCCGTCCTCAGCAACCCAGCCTCTGTTTTCTGGAGTATGATCTCCTGTATAAGACTCGCCTTCATTAAGTTTATACAAGGCGTATGTTCCACTGAAATTAATAAATAGAATCTCATCGCCAACTTCTATGTCATCACTAGGAATATATCTACTATAAAGACCTGGAACAGTGCCCATATAAGCATTGTCACCTTCAATAGAATCTACAGGATAAACATAACAGACATAATCGTCAGTATCGTAAACATCATTAATCCACTCGTCTGAATAAAGAGGAATTGGTGTAGGAGTTGGGGTCTCTGAAGGTTCAGTAGCAATCGTCTCATCTGTAGCATAAATTGCTTCATATTCCTCAATACTATGAGCACGGCCGTCGTCATCTACGACAATAATTGCTGGCATTGTAGGCATGTTCTCGCCGTATGGATCTTCAAGATCGTAGTTAATTACTGTACTAGTTAGTCTTAATGCAAACCATCCAAAGATTAAACCAACAATAAGACCAATGATAATGGAACTTATTTCGAAATGCTTTATCATGCAAAATTCAGGATTATTGGGATCGTACTTAATTACATGAGTTGAACCAATTGGTCTTAAGAAGAGATAGTTGGTTTGACCCGAAGGCGAGACTACAGTGTATCCCTCACCGTCTACATCAAAGCAATAAACATATCTTGAACCTACAACTCTTCGTGAATTATGTTCACCTGTACTTTCTGTAGTCTCATAATCTGAATATCCAATCAGAATTCCTTCCGCCTTCTCCCTGCACTTAATATTCATCTTAAGCGCATAGAAAAGCTGCATAAGTAAAGTAACGCCACCAATCCAGCCAAAGATTGAAGCTCCCAAGATATCATTTCCAAGCTGAGATGCAGGAATAATTTTAAAAATTCGGAGCACGTTATAAACGAAGATTATCAGGGAAACACCGAGGGCAACGATAGGAAGAAGCAACCTGCTTTTTTCTTCCTTTGGATAATTACCCTTAGTGTACACAATAATATACTTAAGAGCGTTGAATAAAAAAGCTCCACTTAAGCCAATCAATGGAAGATTATCGTGCTTAATTATAAGACCAAATATGAAAACAAGAACACCAATAAAAATCGCCCATAGGCTTACGAACTGATTTGTCTCTATCTTTGGGGCGTCAGGATTTTCAGCATAAAAATCCTTGCGATATTGTGCAAGCTCCCAAGTCGTTGGCTTGGCACTATTATCGCGGAAAATACCGTGAAATCCCTCAATATATCTCATAAACTATCCCTTTACTAATGCGATAACTTTACTATATAACATTTGATGCTGTTTTTCCATGCAAGTAATGGTTGCAAAATCCATTAAGTCTATCTACAGGCGACTTTAAGACTTCCATGACAAGAAATATTATTATCATATTAACTTCATCATAAAGATTATCAAGCTGTCCTGGCCTTAAATCACTTATAAGCACACCAAAAGCATCTGCTACTGAAAGTTTACTTTCTCTAGAAGGAGTCTTTGTAACTTACATGCCTTCTCAAAATACTCTTTATTTGTAAAATTAAGTCCCATCTCATCACCTTAGGATTAAAATCCTCTATTCTTCAAATCACTTACAATCTTTACATAAAACTCGCGTACATCAAAGCCTCTTATGTTCTCTCTATTAAGATCAATAACATCAGCGTGAGATATGCCGCGCCTATATTTATTACGAAGAAGCCAATAGTTCTCGCCAAACTCAAACGAGCCAGTAGAAACAAGACCATCATCCTCGCCGTCGAAATGCTTAACCATAGGATATGCAACATTAAGTGGGAAACGTCCGCCTCGCATACCTCTCATAACAGAACCAAAGCTTTGGCAGTAAACACCTTCTATTTTAGGGATGTGATTACTATTAAAAGTCTTACAAGCGGTTGCTGTAAGATCATTTACCGCCTCCAAAAAATCAGGATTATCATCACCTAATTTTGCTGCACCAAAGTTGTAGGCTCCTGCAAGTTTTTCTTTAAGTCCAGTCGGCGCTTTATTAAGAAGATAATCGACAAACTCACATCCCCTATGAGGCGTATTAATTGTAGTAAGTGAAGCGATATATGAAGACATCCCAAGATCAATCATCGCACGTGAATCAAGTCCACCTTTACTATGAGCGATGATATTAATCTTTTCTGCGCCAGTCTCGTCAATTATTTCGAGGACGCGCTTTTTAAGCTCTAAGGCAGACTTTTCTACAGATAAAGCAGAAGAATGATTGCCGTAGTATATCTTGGCACCATTTTTCTCGAGTTCCTTTGGTATTCGCCCCCAGTAGTTTAAATGCTGAAAGTCCCTGAAAAACACGCCGTGAACCATTAAAATCGGGTACTTTGTCCTGCAAACCTGCTCGTGTGCCCTTTGCTCATTAAGCCTAATCTTCGCAGACTCGAGTTCAACCTCATACGAAGAGACGCGTATTATTCTAACAAGTGTGACTAGATTTAAAATCGGGATCATACCCATTAACAAACCAAGAAGTCTATGGGACAAACCAAGCTGAACTGAATTTAAGTAAACCGTGATGATTCCGGCCCAAAAGATTATTAATTCACAGCCATAACACCAGAGACAACTATAAAGCATATCCCAAGTAACAAAACCATTAACTATACCCATAACTACATGCCAGATTAGCGAGATAACAAGCACAACATAAAAAATAACAAGACAGGAAGTGCCATTATTAAGTCTTCTTAGATGACCCTTAGGAATATCGTAGCCTATTCGTCCTGCGATAATCATTACAATAAGCGCTGGAATCCACAAAAAGCGAAGCAAACTATAGTTGCCCCCAAGCAAATAGCAGCAGTTTGATATCAGCGCAAATATAAGCACTAAAATCGAATCTATTACTCTACCTTTAGTCGTCATATCTATCCGTTAATATCCCTTGTTTTCTAATCCTTTAGCGATATTAACATACAAATCTTTAATATCAACAACACCATCTTCTGTATTGACGAGAACTTTGCTGCGTCTCATATCAACCTCATCGCAGTGCGACACGCCGCGATTTTTGTAACCAGTAACCACGGGCTGAAAGTTAGTCCATCTTGCTGAATCAGGCGACAAGAGGCCATCATTAGCTCCGTCGAAATGGTTTACAACGACATTAGTAATCCACATTAAAAAGTCAGAAGTAAAATTCTTCATCTTAAAACCATAACTTTGATAATAGATGTTTTCTGAATCAGGGTTTTGAGAATTGAACTGCGCTGCATCAGGAGTTCTAAATGCACAAATCGCACTATAAGTATTAGGCTCCTTGTCCCCTATCATTCCAAACCAAAAGTCAGTAATTATACATGCAAATCTAATAATGGAATCTGGTACCTGCATCAAGAAATCTACTGTCTTAGATCCATGATGCGGTGAAGATATTGTAGTAATAGATGCTATCTTTCCGTCATATCCAAGTGATGAAGCAAGATATCTAGCCTCAAGTCCACCTTTTGAATGTGCGATGATGTTTACTTTATCAGTGTTGTACTTAAGTAATACTTCATCTAATTTTGACGCCACCTGTCTAGCATTAGACTCGATTGAACCATCGCAGTCCTGCCCGCTTAAAATCACATCAAATCCACTTTCTACAAGAGCCTTCGGAATTCTACCCCAATATCCGATTATCTTGTCATCTCTTATTCCCATTCCATGCACTAGAAGGATTGGATATCTCATATAAGCAACCTCCTATTAAGAGCCCATAAAATTAAACCATAAATATAATGTATTTATTGTATAATCTCTTCGTATGCATGATAAATATATACTCATATCCAATAAAAATGTCTTAGTTAATTGAGGGAAAGATGGGGGAAAACATTAAATCTCTGCTAAAAGCAAACACCAGCACACTGATTCTAACTCTGTATCTGTTTGCTGTTTGGACACCATATATTTATTTAAGATGCTTCAGCAGCGCAATCGGGCTTTTAATAATTCTGATTGGTGCATTGGTAGCAGCTTTCTTAATTTCCAAAGCGCTAGTTCGGGTATGTAGTAATATTTCCATCAAAGTAAAACCTGACACTACAAAAGGCAAAGTCATCTCTTTTCTTATTTTTACAGCAGTTTCTCTGGCAGTAATGCTCTTATGGTATGTTGCTTATTACCCTGGAGCTTATTCAGTAGACTCAATAAATCAGCTTATTGAAGCCACTTCAGGAAAATATACCGACTGGCATCCAGCTTGGCATACATTATTGATCTTTACACTGCCAGTTAAGCTTACTGGCAACTATGCAAATATTGTTTTATTTCAGATGATATATTTCTCATTAACGATGGGATATATGGGAATGGTGATTTATAAGCACAGCAGTATCAAAGTTGCTGCGCTTTCTGTTGCTTATGTCATTTTAAATCCATATACAGGATGGATTTTGCTTTATCCATGGAAAGATGTTGCTTTTGCCATCGTAGGCTGCCTTGCCTTTACCATGATTACCGAGATACACTTCTCCAAAGCATGGGGAGAGAAATTATGGCGAATCGCTTTACTTGGTATCGTCTTAGCTAATGCGACTATATTCAGACATAATGGAATCCTGTTTTCAGGAACACTTATTGTGGCATTGCTGTTCTACCTTAACAAAAAGCAGGTAGTAGTCCTGTTGGTATCTTTTGCTTTGTTTTTCTCGATAATAAAAGTCCCAGTATATCGTGCTTTCGATGTCCAAAAACCAGACAGACGTGTAGTCGAGACAACTGGACTGGCATTAACAATACTTGGCAACGCAGTTCAGAAAGAGCCTGATAAACTAAGTCAGGAAACACTTGATTTTGCTTATTCCGTTTCCGAGCCATCTAACTGGATAAGCTATTACCAGTGTGGCAACTTTAACTTGCTCAAATGGTATGGAATAAATTTTGATCCAATAGAAGAAGCAGGCATACCTGGCATGCTTAGGATAACCGCTGACTGCTTTACCAAAGCTCCCAAAGCTTCTTTGGAAGCCTACTTCGCTATTACCAGCATGGTTTACAATATGGACTTTGTTCTGGGTGAAGAAGAACCTGGTATTTTAGCAAATGAATTTGTAAATAACAGTCAGTATAATCTCGAGTTGATTAATTTCCTGTCCAGTTATAAGGAACTCGTATCTTCATCTTTTCTTAGATATACAAGAATTACTGGCGTTGCTTTATTAGCCATGGCTATAGCCATAATTTCCAAATCAAACTTCTTCAGCAAAAAGGACTGGAAAAGAATTCTGGTCTGCATATCAATATTTACATACGACCTAGGAACTATGTTCTTCTTAAGCGGTTTGGACTTACGATTCTTCTACATTACTTTCACTGTAGCACCGCTTATTATTACTATAATGCTTAGAGAAAAAACGGTGGAACAGCATGAATAAGACACGAGATTTATTAATAATACTTGGAATATACATCTTAGCCTACGCATTAGGCGTTTTGTCCTGTCTTAAAATCAGCGGATTAATCCTCAAGATTTTTGTCTTTGATGCAGTCGCCACAGTAGTTACATTCATCTTCTCTGTTATTCTTCATAACTCAAGCGTTTACGATGCCTACTGGTCAGTAGCACCAATAATTGTTGCCATCTGGGTTTTCGTTGCCGCGCACGCATTAAGCATAATGCACCTGGTATTTCTCGCAGCATTTTTATTCTGGGGCATACGATTAACCGTTAACTGGATTGTAGTATTTACTGACTTCTCATACGAAGACTGGCGCTACAGAAAATTCCGTGATGAGACTCCAAAAATCTTCTGGCCTATCGTTAATTTTATGGGAATTCACATGATGCCAACTCTTGTTGTTTTTGCCGGCATGCTCCCACTATTTATAATCTCGAAATGCAATCTTAACCTACTTGCCATCCCAGGCATACTTGTTATGCTTTGGGGCACGCTACTTGAGTTTTTTGCAGACAGACAAATGCATACTTTCTTAAATTCTGAAAAACGTGGCGAGATCTGTGATATTGGTCTTTGGAATTATTCACGCCATCCTAACTACTTAGGAGAAATCTCCTTCTGGGTTGGCGTATACCTTACAATGCTACCTGTAGCACCTGATTACTGGTATTACGGAATTGGATGTTTATCAGTAGCCATTCTTTTTAATGTCGTATCAATTCCACTAATGGAAAAGCGCCAAATCAAGAGGCGCCCATCGTATCAGGAATATAAAAAGAAAACTTCGAGACTTTTACTTCTACCACATAAAAAATAGGGTTCATACGAACCCCATTTTTAATTCTTACATTTCCTTCTTAAGTCTTCTGAAGTCGCCTAAGGCATTCCATCCAATCTTAACGATACGCTTGATATTGATGGAGTTTGTTCCAGCCGTTCTAGGCTTAAAAGTAATTTCCTTGAAGTTAACCTTCTCACCATAGTAGTTAAAATATGTAGTCATCATGATGTTAGGAAGATTGTAGTTCTCAGGTAGCTTAGGAAGATACTTGGCAAGAACATCTGCCTTCATAAGTCTGAATGGTGCATTAGCATCCTTAACCTTAACTCCAAAATAAAGCCTTAACAAAAAGCATACAACCTGTTCTACAAAAGCCCTATCCTTACCGTCTCCACGCTTTGTTCTAACACCAAATATTCCGTCATAGTTCTTACGATCTTCCCAGAAAGCATCGAACTCAGCAGGGTTTGTCTGACCATCAGAGTCAGTCTGGAAAACATAATCTGCGCCAGCTTCGATAGCGTACTTATATGCATGAATTACTGTTGGACCGTGACCTGAATTAGGCTTTGTCTTCATCTCGAACAAAGGAAGCTCCTTCATCAAAGCAGCGCCCTTCTCATAAGTAGCATCCTTACTGCCATCATTAAAGATTACAAGTCTGGATTTTCCATCTCCGTTATATTTCTCAACAACTGGGTACCACTCCCTGATTGTCTTCTCAATATTAGCCTCTTCGTTATATGCAGGCATTACGATATAAAGTGAGTCCATTACAATTCCTCCCCAATTTTGCCTTAAATTATTTTAACATAGGACAAATATTAACAAGTTTAATCCCGTATAATTGTTACTAATTAGAAACAAAAGGAGCAAAAACATGCTATATCGCGAAGACAAATACGGTAACAAAGTCTCACAACTTGGCTACGGCTGCATGCGTTTTACACGTAAGGGCAATTCGATCGACTACCCCAAGGCAGAAAAAGAAATCCTCCATGCAATCGAGAATGGAATTAACTATTTCGATACAGCATATCTTTACCCGGGAAGCGAAGAGACATTAGGTAAAATTCTCGCTACTAACAATGTACGTGAGAAGGTTTATATCGCGACAAAGCTTCCACAGTATATGCTTCGCAATATGCCTGCTATAGAGCGTACATTCAATGAAGAGCTTCGTCGCCTGCAGACAAATTATATCGACTACTACCTGATGCATATGTTTACAGACCTCCAGGAATGGGAGAACCTCAAAGCATTAGGTATTATTGACTTCATTAACGAACGTAAAAAGGATGGCAGCATCCGACAGATTGGTTTCTCCTATCACGGTGATACTGATATGTTCATAAAAATCCTGAACGACTATGACTGGGATTTCTGCCAGATTCAGTATAACTACTTGGATGAGAATTCTCAGGCAGGCCGTAAGGGATTAGAGGCTGCTCATGCCAAGGGTATTCCTGTTATTATTATGGAACCATTACGCGGTGGTAAGCTCGTAAATATGCTCCCTGAAAGTGCCAAGAAGGCCATGAAGGAGTCTGCTCGCGACTATTCACCAGCAGAATGGTCCTTCAGATGGCTTTGGGATCAGGCTGGAGTTTCAGTAATTCTTTCTGGTATGAACTCCATGGAGATGCTTGATGAGAATATCAAAGTCGCATCAGAAGCTACTGTTAATTCATTCACAGAAGAAGATTACAACACCATCGCCAACGTTGTAAAAGCTATTAAGGAGAACGAGAAGGTCGGATGTACAGGCTGCAGATACTGTATGCCATGTCCTAAGGGTGTTGATATCCCGGGTAATTTCTACTACTATAATCTCTCTGCTGTTGAGGGTATTAATTCTACTAGATTTGAATTCGCGCAGAACATTGGTCTTCGTAAAGATCCAGGCTTCGCATCACAGTGCATTAACTGTGGAAAATGCAAAAAGCACTGCCCTCAGAACATTGACATCCCAGTAGAACTCAAAAAGGCAGATAAAGCATTAAGGCCACCACTTTATAAGGCTGGAATTAATGTAATAAGAAAATTTGTTACAAAAGAGAGAAAAACAAAGAAATGAAGTTCTTATACAAGCTCTTCAGACAAGACCCAAACACCAGAGAAGGTATTATCGCCACTACATCAGGTCTTGGAATTATCGTTAATTTATTAGTAGCAAGTACCAAGGTAATTATTGGTTTACTGGCATCATCCATCGCGATTGTATCTGAAGGAGTTAACAACGCCGCTGACGTCATGTCTTCCCTGCTGACTTTGATTGGTACCAAGCTGGCGGCAAAGCACCCTGATGAGAAACATCCTTTTGGTTACGGACGTGTCGAACACCTTACTGGGCTTGTTATATCGGTCATCATTATAGTAACTGGTGTGCAGATGTTAATCAGCTCTGTAAAGCTTGTATTTAACCCTGAAGAAATCAGCATATCCTATATCACATTAGCAATTGTCGCAGTATCAGCTGTAGTCAAATTTGCCCTTGGAGCATACACGCAGAAAATGAGTAAAAAGGCTGATTCCAGTGCTTTGGAGGCTGTTGGTGTTGATAGCAAAGGAGATGCTTACGCTTCATCTGTTACTATCATCTCTGCTCTCGTTTTCCTTTTCTTCCACATCTCTATCGACGCCTACGCTGGTATTATTACATCCTTTCTTATCATCAAGGCAGGTGCTGAGATATTGAAGGATACAACAGGAGAAATCATTGGCGGTCCTGGTGAGGATGAGCTTGCACGCCAAATTTATAACGAAGTAAAGCAGACTGAAGGCATTCTTGGCGCAGCTGACATGATGCTTCACAACTATGGCCCTGACAGATGGTCAGGTTCCGTCAACATCGAAATTGATCACGATAAGACTGTTGGTGAAGTTTACGAGGCTATCCACGAGCTTCAGCTTCGCATCATGCATGAGTATCGCGTTACTATGGTATTCGGTATCTACGCTGTTGATAATGACCATGAAGGCGTTAAGGAAATACGTCAGACTATAGGCGCTTTTATTAAGACTCATGATGATGTTAAAAGCTTTCACGCAGTTTATCTTGACCCTAACTCCAATCGTCTTTACGTAGATTTAATCGTCACATATAACCTGCGCGACTGGAAGCAGCTCGAAATAGAATTCAAAGAGTATATGGCAAACTTTTTCCCGGACAAGCAAATCGAACTTACTATTGAAACTGAATTTGTATAACGACAAAAGGGGCACCTGCCAAAGCAGATGCCCCTCAATTTTTGTTTTAGCTTTTCAGATTAATTAGTCTTTCAAAGACTCATTAACTGCTGCGATTGTCTCAGCATTCTCAACGCCGTTAACATTGATATTCTTTGTTACCTTTGCATCGTATGTCTGAGCCTTTACGATCTCTGTGAGATCTACGCCTGTAGCTTCTCTAACAGCCTCGAATGTCTTAGCCATTACGAGTGGTACATTGCCAGCTACCTGATTTACACCGTTACCGCCATTGTCACCGCCACCGATGATTGTAATCTTATCAATCTGTGTGAGTGGCTCAGCAACATTCTTAGCAATCTCTGGAAGAGCCTTGATAACCATCTCTGTGATAGCTGCCTGATTGTACTTTGCATAAGCCTCAGCCTTCTTCTCCATTGCTTCAGCTTCAGCAAGACCCTTAGCCTTGATAGCTTCAGCCTCAGCCTGACCCTTAGCCTCGATAGCCTTAGCTTCAGCTTCACCGAATGCCTTAACTGCCTCAGCATCCTGAATCTTAGCAAACTTAGCAGCCTCAGCCTTTGCCTTCTGTGCCTCAGCTTCCTTAGCTGCCTCGTATGCCTTAGCCTCAGCATCCTTCTGTCTCTGGAAGAGCTCTGCCTGTGCCTTCTGCTCAGCTGCATACTTGTTAGCCTCAGCCTGCTTCTTAACCTGAGCTTCGAGTGTCTGCTCTGTTACAGAAACTTCCTTCTGCTTGAGCTCAATCTCTCTTTCCTGACGAGCGATATCAGCATTAGCCTTATTTACCTCAATTGTCTTACGCTGATTCTCAGCCTCAATCTCTGTAGCAGCATCAGCCATAGCCTTCTTGATGTCTGCATCCTTCTTGAGTTCAGCCTGCTTGATAGCAAGTTCATTCTGCTTGATAGCAATCTCTGTCTGAGCTGCAACCTGAGCATCATTTGCTTCCTTCTTAGCATTTGCCTGAGCAACTGCGATTTCCTTCTCAGCATTTGCTCTGGATACTGCAGCGTTCTTGGAAATCTTAACTACGTTATCAACACCGAGGTTCTCAATAACGCCCTGATCATCCTTAAAGTTCTGAACGTTAAAGGAAACAATATCAAGACCCATTCCTGCTAAGTCTGGTGCTGCATTCTCCTTAACGAGCTCAGCGAACTTCTGACGATCTGATACCATATCCTCGAGTGTCATACGACCTACGATCTCACGCATGTTACCTTCGAGCACTTCTCTTGCAACACTCGCGATATAGTTGCTGTCCTTATTAAGGAAGTTCTGAGCTGCAAGCTCCAACTTTTCCTTCTGATCAGAAATCTTGATGTTAACAGCTGCATCTACATTGATGTTGATATAGTCAGCTGTTGGAACAGCGTTAGATGTCTTAACATCGATTGGAATCAATGCGAGAGACAATGTATCTTTTCTCTCCAAAAAAGGAATCTTGATTCCAGCTCTACCAATGAGTGTTCTTGTCTTTCTAAAACCAGAAATGATAAGAGCCTGGTCAGGTCTTGCCTTTACATAACCGCTCATGATGATGATGAGCAAAACAACTGCAGCTACTATGATGATTCCAAGTACAACTGGATCCAATCCCAAGCCTGCTACTAATACATTTGACATAATCTTATCCTCCTTTATGCCTTTATAAAAGGGTCCGTCGCTTTTTGTCGACACACCCCCACACCAAATTGATTATAAAACGCTCTTTTTAAGTCGCGTTTTTCATTTGTTCTGATGTCAATTATCTATGACAAAATGTCCCGTGTCAAGAAAAATCGTACTGCTTTCGCGAGTATATATTTGCATTACATGAATATAAATATAAAATATATTTATTAAAAAATAATACTAGTATTTGAGGGGTAAATGCTTACTTTTAAGTGTGACAATTGTGGTGGTGAGATGACCATTCACAGCAGTGGAGATCTCGTATGCCCTTACTGCGGAAGCATCCAGACTTTTTCTGATAAAGACTTCATTGAATACCGCGAATTCCGTAAGAAGATTCTTCAGTTTTTGGTAGCTGTAGCTGACGACAAAGAAACAGATACGAAGGCTGAATCATTCTGGTCCTACGCCGAAGTAAAAAACTTCACTATGGCTGATGGAGACCCTGTAACAATCAGGTATATCTATGAAGCAACAGACGATGGAATTACTATGTATCGTTCACGCGAGAACGTAATCTACCACTACCCTGAAAATAAGAGACACTTAGCTGACGAAGCTGTTAATAGCGTAACATCTATTACTTTCCCTCAGGCGGGAGATAAGGACCTGTCCAGATGCCTGCCAGCATATCAGGGGATGTATGAACTCTCAGATAAAAGTACTCTTCTGATATACCGTATCAGTAGTGATATGTATCCACTGTCTATGTTTGGCAACCTGCCTTATGTTCATGCGGCATGGATAGTATCAAGAATAGAAAACATCTGCTGCCTACTTAAGTATAATGATGTAGCTCACGGCGGTTTTACTCCTGACTCCATCTTTATTAATCCACGAACACATGAAGCTTCTGTTGTAGGTAACTGGCATAAAGCTATCAGGATGTCTTCTACTAATGAGACAAATGACTTAAAGGAAATGCGCTCCATTATAACCAGAGTAATTGGACCTCTGTTTGACAGCATTCCTGATATGTTTAAGTCGTTTTTGAATAACCCACCTAAAGGGGATGCATATTCAGACTTTGAGTACTGGGACTATGTAATAGAGCATGGACTTGGTGGACGTCATTTTCACAAAATAGATACTACTTCAATCAAACCATAAGGAGATAACAAAATGGGCTACGGAAGTTATAGAAGCTCTGACTGGTCAAGACTTAAGAGCAGTTCAAAAATCACACATGATTCTACAGCTAATGACATCTTTAAGAGTCGTTCAATTGCAGAGAAATTTGATCCAAAATTTATAAGCATTCGTGAATCAAGAGACTCTGAAGAGCATCCTAATTCAACACCGGTAATTATTGGTCTGGATGTAACAGGCTCTATGGGTTACCTCTCTGCTGAGATTGCCAAGAATGGTCTTCATGAGACTATGATGAAAATCTATTCCACAAAACCTATCGAAGATCCTCAGATGATGTTCGCGGCTATCGGTGATGTTGTTGACCAGGCTCCTTTGCAGGTAACGCATTTCGAGTCAGATATTAGAATTGCAGAGCAGCTTATAGAGCTTTGGCTTGAAGGGCGTGGAGGAGATGGCCCTGAGGATTATCCTTTGCTTTGGTATTTTGCAGCAAAGCACACAGCTATCGATTCTTATTCAAAGCATGGTAAGAAGGGATTCCTCTTTACTATCGGCGATGCTGACTGCCATCCAAATATTCAGGCATCAGATATCAATAACATATTTAACGATTCGGTAACTGAGCCATACTTGACTGAAGAACTAGCCAAGATGGCCTCCGTGCAGTATGAGCTATTCCATATTCATCTCTCAAATTCAGATAATGGACCTGCACCAAGTATTTTTGCAAAAGCAATTCCAGGTCGAGTTTTGGTTATTCCTAAGTCTCACGTCGACAGAATTCCTGAGATTATTATCTCCGTCATGGAGCTCATCAACGGAAAGTCGGAGGATGAGATTGTCGCGCAGTGGGCACCTGTTGCTCAGCCAATAGTAAAAAATGCGATTAGCAAACTTACTATCAGGAGCAAGAAAAAGGGACTTTTCTTTTGAGTAAACCTTATTGTCGTGCAGTAATAGGTAAAAATTTTGGTGACGAGGGCAAAGGCCTTACCACCAATTTCTTATGCAATGAATTCTCATCTAACCTTGTCGTAAGACATAACGGAGGAGCTCAGTCAGGGCATACTGTAGAGACCAGAGAAAAGCGCTTCGTTTTCCATGAATTATCCTC
Organism: Saccharofermentans sp.; assembly: GCA_045600625.1. Taxonomy (GTDB): domain Bacteria; phylum Bacillota; class Clostridia; order Saccharofermentanales; family Saccharofermentanaceae; genus Saccharofermentans. The sequence goes on along the minus strand of JAZRYF010000032.1, from coordinate 49,390 downwards.
AGGATCCATGTCAGGGGCTGACACGCTATGGGCAAAAACATTTCACCCAGATTTGTATAAGCTAATAGAAGAGGTAAATGACTTCAAAGAACTTAACTCTTTTATTCCAAAAATCTATGGTGATGTTAATTCCTGTATTACGATTTTGGACGACGTTCTTATTAATATGGGACTTGAGATTATGCGCGGTAATTCACGTCACGGCTCATGTGGAATGGGAATTTATGAGTGCGATTTAAGAAGCGCTGGTGGCTTTGGTATAACAATAGGCGATTGCCTGTCTCTTATGCACAAGGATCTTGTAAATAAAGTTCTGGAGATTCGCGACAACTATACTTATAAGCACATAGAAAACTCAGGTCTTAACAAAGACAATATGGGTGAATACTATGAGCTTTTAACAGACAAAAACGCTCTTCATAATTACTTGGAGACTGTCCTTCGTAACAGCGCCCTTCTTATCCCTATAGAGAATAATAAGAAGCTGTTCGAAAACTATGAGCAGGTGCTTTTCGAAGGGGGGCAGGGGTTACTTCTGGATGAAAACCAGGAGGATTATTTGCCTAATGTAACGGGGTCTAAGACGGGGCTTTTTAATCCGCTTGTTATCCTGGAAGAAGCAGAGCTTAATCTTAACGAAGCCGTTTATGTTACGCGAAGCTACGTTACCCGTCATGGGAATGGACGCCTGCCATATGAGTGCTCTAAGGAAAATCTTGGCCTTAAATCAGACGACCTGACTAACGTACCTAACGAATGGCAGGGAAAGCTTAGATATGCGACACATGGCAGCAAAGAAGAGTTTATGAAGTATGTTGATAAGGACTTTGGGCTTTGCCCCTATCCTACTAAGAAGTCATTATTCGTTACGCATATGGACACGACTTCAAATAAGATTTTAATGAAGACTTCTACGGCATCTGCCGATATGTTTATAGATTGTTTTGACTCTGTATATTGTTCAAACAACAGATTGGGGGCATATTTATTCTATGGATAAGCTTATATCAAGAATTGCATATATCTATATCGCATTGCCATTTATCATTTTTGCTCTAGGGTTTATGCGATGGTACATTAGCATCCCTGCGGTAGCCGTTGTTATCTGGGGACTTATCTGTATGTGGAAGGATGCAGATGCATTTACAATAAGGATTAAGAATTCACAAGATAAAAACATTTTAGCTTTAGCATTAATCATTACTTTGGGATGGGTAATCTTGTCCGGTATCGGGAACGTAACTTGGCAAAACATAGATCACCTATGGCGTAATGCCATATTCAAAATATTAGTTGACTACGACTGGCCACCTGTAAATTCAGAAGGTCGTGGCCTTACATACTATGTTGGTTTTTGGTTACCATCTGCTTTGATTGGAAAGCTATTTGGACTTCAGGCTGGTTTTATTTTCCAAATTTTATGGGCAACTATAGGCGTATATCTCGTTTACCTTTACATATGTGAATACTTTGAAAAAATCTCAATATTACCATTCGTAGTTTTCATTCTTTTCAGCGGACTTGATATTGTTGGCGCACATATCCCAGATTTATTTACACATAAGTTCAGCGATATACCATTTTACATGCATATTGAATCATGGGCTGGCACTACAATTTTTATGTATTCGAGTACAACTTCTCAGTTATTTTGGGTATTTAATCAGTGTATCTATACCTGGCTAGTGCTCCTTGTGATTCTTAAAAGCAGAACAAATAAATATGTCGTATTTCTAATGGGACTCTTGTTTATAAGTAGTGTATTTGGATTTATGGGTATTATTCCTGTTCTTCTATACCTGCTATTTACAAGAAAATATATGTTCTCGATTCAAAACTTCATATGTGGCGGAGTAACTGGCATACTTACCTTTCTGTATTACTTGGGCAATAACGCTTCTCAAACAGAAAGCGCTGAAGGATTACCTGGATCACTGGATATTAATTCTTCATTTCCAATATATATCTACTTCATATTTATCGCGTTAGAAGTTCTTGTATATGTAGCATTGACTATTAAATACAACATTAAAAATCCTTTGTTTTACATTACTTCTATATGGCTTGTAATATGTCCATTAATCAAATTTGGCGGTTCCATTGATTTTTGCATGAGAGCTTCCATTCCTTGTCTGCTACTATTAACGTTATATGTTATAGATGCATTATATAAATCGCTTAAAAATTCAAATCGTCTGATAACGATTCTGATAGTAATCACGCTGCTGCTTGGCTCTTCTACTGCATTCAGAGAATTTTCAAGAACTATTTTATATACATATTTGAATGAAGAGCATTACTTTGGGACAGAATCGAATGTTTTTGAAGAAAAGAATTTCTCGTGTGATGCTAATATCACATTCTTCTTCAATAAGATGAGCAGATAGGAGAACTTTATGACTAATAAGACAAAGAAGAATAAGATTTATCTATTCTCTATAATCCCTGGATTGATACTTATCTTAATGCATGTTCTTTGCTTTAAGGTTAGTATCCCCCTTTCGCAGAGATTTGCCATCATAAGCTATATACCTAAGATTCCTGCTATCGATGACCTAATTCCTATTGTTCCCGTTTTTATTACGGTGTATTTCTTCGCATATTTATTCTGGTTTATCTGCCCTGTCTTAAATTCACAGGCGCCAAGACAGAGATACGCAGATTATGTTGTTGGATTTGCTGTAGCTTATCTTGTAGGAGGAGTTATTTTAAGCTTGTTCCCTGCTACTATGGACCGCGCTGCCGAAGGACTTTACAGCAATGTTGGTACTGATATTTTCTCAAGATGGCACCAGTGGTTTATTACCGAGATGGACCCTGGTGTAATGGCACATGGACTTCTTCCAAGCTTCCATACTATGTCATCAGTTTTTTGTTATCTGGGTGTTGCCCGCTGTAAGGAGATTCCTCTTGGAACGCGAATCTTTATTGGCCTGTATGCATTGTCTGTTGTACTTTCTACACTCTTTTTGAAACAGCACTATGTTATGGATATGATTTCAGGTGCAACACTCGCGACTGTCTGCTATCTTATGGCTCGTAAGTTCCACTGGGGCAACTTAATTACTCCTGTCTTGAAGAGATTTGACCATCAGGATTAATCAATAAAAATCACAAAAATAAACCGGTATCTTATTAAGAATACCGGTTTTGTTTGAGCTGAATATTAACCCTTAGATGCTATTAGCAGAAAGGATTCTCTGTTGGATATGGGAGGCTCTTTGGCTGGTTGTAAGCGATGTCGCTAACGCCTAAGAACTTGAATACCTCGAAGAGATACTTACCTACATGTGAGAATGCAACTGCACCGTGGTGTGGGTAACGCTTCTGAATCAAAACGTGACGATAGAATCTGCCCATCTCGTTGATAGCGAAGATACCGATACCACCGAAGGAACGGCAAGGAACATCAAGGACCTCACCCTCAGCGATGTAGCTTCTAAGAACGCCCTCGCTATCGCACTGCAAACGATAGAATGTAATTGGGCTTGCAGCAATATCGCCCTCCAAAGTACCACGTGTAAAGTCTGGCTCACTACCTGCTGGCACAAGCAGACGGTGCTGGATGAGCTGATACTTAACAGCACGGGAAGAACACATCTTGCACTCTGGTGTATTACCACAGTGGAAGCCCATAAATGTATCTGTAAGCTTGTAGTCGTACTTACCCTTGATGTCCTCATCGTAGATGTACTGTGGAACAGAGTTGTTGATATCAAGAAGCGTAACTGTATCGCCTGATACACACATACCGATGTACTCAGAAAGCGCACCGTAGATATCTACCTCACAGGATACTGGAATACCACGAGATGCCAGACGGCTGTTTACATAGCAAGGCTCAAAGCCGAACTGGCTTGGGAATGCTGGCCAGCACTTATCAGCAAATGCAACATACTGTCTTGAACCCTTGTGCTGCTCTGCCCAGTCAAGAAGTGTGAGTTCGAACTGTGCCATACGTACACAAAGATCAGGGTAGTACTTGCCTTCACCCATCTCCTTAGCCATATCCTCACAAACAGCTGGGATACGTGGATCGTTCTCGTGCTCCTTAAAAGCTACAAGCAAATCAAGCTCGGAGTTCTCTTCAATCTCAACACCAATCTCGTAAAGGCCCTTAATAGGAGCATTACAAGCAAAGAAGTCCTGAGGACGTGGTCCAAATGTGATGAGCTTCAAGGAAGAAAGACCAATCAAAGCACGAGCGATAGGTACGAACTCACGGATCATATCTGCAATCTCTTCAGCTGTACCAACTGGGTACTCTGGTATATAACCCTTAATCTTTCTCATGCCGAGGTTATAAGAGCAGTTAAGCATACCGCAGTAAGCGTCACCACGACCATTGATCATGTCGCCGTCACCCTCAGCAGCTGCTACGAACATACAAGGACCGTCAAAATTCTTGGCAATCAATGTCTCAGGTGTCTCAGGGCCAAAGTTACCAAGGAATACTACCAAAGCATTGCAGCCTGCACCCTTAACCTCGTCTACTGCCTTAACCATATCAAGCTCGTTCTCAACTGTGATGGAGCACTCATAAACTCCCTCACCGTAAGCAGCTACGATGTTCTGTCTGCGCTGTGTGGATAGTGCAATTGGGAAGCAGTCACGTGATACTGCAACGATACCTAATTTCACTTCTGGAATGTTGTTGCCAAGCATAATCTTGTCCTCCTGTATATTTTGTTTTTTATTAATTCAACTTCGGGAATACTGCCTTTAACGCAGGATATATCTCACGGAATTGTTGATATCTCTTCTCATATCTCGCCGCTATCTCTTCTGTAGGCTCTACAACGTCTACAACCTTAACCAGCTTTTGACATGCATCATCGACACTCTCATATACGCCGCATGCTACCATGGCAAGCATCGCTCCACCCATTCCAGGTCCCTGTTCAGACTCCAAAATCTCGAGCTTAATGTCTAAGATATTTGATAATATTGTACTCCAAAGCTTGGACTTTGCACCACCACCACATATCTTACTTCTATCGATTTTTATTCCTAACTTCTTAGCTACTTCTAAGCTATCTCGAAATGCAAAAGCAACACCTTCAAGCACAGCCTGAGTCATGTCTTCGCGGGAAGTATCCATCGTCATTCCAATGAATGTTCCACGAGCATTAGTATCGTTAATAGGACTTCTCTCACCCATCAGATATGGGAGGAAAAATACGTGGTTATTACCAAGCTTATCATCTGTAATTCCTGCCTGCTCACCCGCATAATCAGAAGTCTTATAAATCTCATTCATAAGCCATTTATTACATGATGCTGCAGATAACATGCATCCCATAAGATGATAGTTACCATCAGCATGTGCAAAGGAATGAAGTGCATTATTGTTATCAACTCCGAACTCCTTCGATGAGATAAAAATAGTTCCTGAGGTTCCAAGTGAGATATTACAAGCACCATCACCTACTGTACCTGTACCAACTGCAGCTGCAGCATTATCACCTGCACCAGCAGCAACCACTACATCAGAATTTAATCCTAACCTCTCTGCGATATCAGGAAGCAAAGTTCCAACCTTCTCGTAGGACTCGTAAATTGCCGCCATCTGAGCTTCCTTAATTCCACAGATATCGAGCATCTCCTTAGACCAGGACTTGGATTTTACGTCAAACAGGAGCATTCCAGAAGCATCCGATACATCTGTACAGTGAACGCCAGTTAAGACGTAATTGATATAATCCTTAGGGAGCATAATCTTTGAGATTTTGCTGAAGTTTTCTGGCTCGTTTTTCTTGATCCACAAAACCTTAGGAGCAGTAAATCCAGCGAAAGCAATATTAGCTGTATATTCGCTTAATTTATCCATTCCAATCTCATTATTAAGATAATCTACTTCCTCAAAAGTACGACCATCATTCCACAAAATAGCTGGACGAATTACATTATCGTTATCATCCAGAATTACAAGACCATGCATCTGGCCACCGGCACCAATACCCTTAACCAGAGATTTATCATGTCCCTCCAAAAGTTCTGGAATGCCAGTCATTACGGCGTCAACCCAAAGTGATGGATGCTGCTCGCTCCAGCCTGGATTAGGAAACTCCAGAGGATATTCCTTAGATACCTGATTTATTATCTTGCCACACTCATCCATGAGCAAAAGCTTAGTTGCAGATGTTCCGAGATCAATTCCGATAAACAGCATATTAATCACCACTTACGCTTACGGTCCATGCCGTAGATTCCCCAGTTGCACTCTGAAGCCTCAGGTACATCAGCCTTCCATGTCTCATCAAAAGCCTCGAAGAAATAACCTACTAAGTCTTCTTTTTTGAGCCACTCTGTTACTTCAGTTATATATCTAATCTGATTTTCTACGCATGCATAACCTGGGCGATCTGTATGTGCTGTATTGGTAGTCCAACCAAGCTCAGTAATACAAATCTCCTTATCAGGGAAGGCGGCACGAATATTTTTGATATTGTCATCATGCTCATCCAGCGCATTCTCGATTTGGGTTCCAACATGATATGGATAACTATGGAAACTGATAAGATCTACAACCTTACCTAATTCCTTACAATCAAACCATGCACCGATAGTCTCATTGTAAGTAACTGGCTGCTTAACAGATTCGTGAAGCTTATTTACATGACCAATTAATCTGTCTTCAGGAACGAAGTGTCCGACTAACTCAAAGTGACTCTCATTACCAACAGATACAACATTAATTATGTCTTCAAACTCATTCGCCAAAGCGATTAACTTCTCTAGTTCACCATCATTACGCTTAGCGTGTGCCAAGAGTTCTTCCTGGGTAAAATTCTGCTCACCAAAAATGCAATTATGGGAGTTAACTTCTGGCTGATTATCTATACCAATCATGCACTTCATAGGGTAGTTATTTGCTCTTATTGTCTCTAAAACCATACGTGCATGCTCATTAGGATCATACATTCTAATGTACTCATATCCTTCGCTATGAAGAATCGCTATATCTTCTTCTATCTGAGCCCTTGTTGGCATACTGCCTGATGGAGACTGACCATCACGATAACCTGAATAACAAATAGCCTTCTTGACTGGTAAAATTCTGTCGCTCATAAAGCACCTCCACCTAGTCAAAATTATAGCATTAATGTAATAAGGCTATTGTAAATATCACATTAAGAATTTGACTACTACGTAAAGTGGAATTAAGAAAATAACACAGACGATTGTGAAGTAGATAAGATATTTCGAGGAGCTGATCTTCGAGCTCTCACTCCTTGCTATGTACTTGTAGGAAATAAGGCTTGCCATGGAAGCTATAAGCGTGCCAAGACCGCCGAGAGAAACACCATATAAAAGCCCAGGCAAACTCTCCGCGAAAGGCGACAAGAGCATCGCTGCAGGTACGTTACTAATAACCTGAGAAAACAGGATCCCTACCTCAAGCTCCTTACCCGCTACCAAAGTGTTTAACATTGTTACAATAGATTCGATTCTTTGCATATTCCCTATAAACACGAAGAACATAAAGAAGGTTAGCAGTAACGCATAATCTATATAGAGAGCTCCTCTGTCCAGGATTACTGCCACGATAATAGTAATTAGCAATGACACATAAAAGGGAACTATTCCTAAGACAGTAAGGACATTAACGGCAAACAAAACTATGAAGGCTATAAGCTTTCCTGTTGGGATTTTTGATGCCTTTTTGATATCTGAAGTCTGAAGCTTCTCGTTTTTTATTGAGAACAAAATAGCCATTACCAAAAATACCAGAGACAACAATGTAGGAACTATCATGAGCTTAATAAATGCGCCAAAGCTTACACCCATAAGATCATAAAGATATAAGTTCTGAGGGTTGCCAATGGGGGTTGCCATGCTGCCTAAGTTTGCTGCGATCGTCTGTAAAGCAACTATTCTGATTGCCAGGTCTTCCCTTTTAAGCAGGCGAAGCATCTCGAGTGTTAATGGAACAAATGAGATTAAAGCTACATCATTAGTAATAGCCATAGAGAAGAAAAAGCAAAGCATTACCAGAACCATGGAGCTGCTGTGAACTGAACCTGTAAGCTTTAAAAGACCTCTTGCAACTGCAGTAAAAACGCCCATTCTCTTAAAGCCAGCCATAACAATCATAAGGCCCATAAGTATAGCGAGAACTCTATAGTTGATATAGTCCAGATAATCCAAGTCTGGAGTGATAATAATTGAAGAAACTATCGCGAGAAGTGTCGCGATCAAAAGGACAGTATCGTTTTTAATTAAGTCCTTAATCTTTCTAATCAATTTATGAGGCCACCTTTCCTGTGATTCGGTTAACCATCTCAGACATCATAAACATAAGTACAAAGAAAACTACGAGATATACAGGGAAAAGTGTTACTGTAAATGTCTGTGCCAGAAAACCAAATACTGGTGGACAAAATGTAGTTCCAATATAAGCAAATGCCATCTGAACACCTATTAATGCCTGAGACTTATCAGCACCAAAATTCGAAGGTGTGGAATGAATAATAGAAGGATATATCGGTCCAGAGCCAATGCCTGACAGAACAAGGCCAATAGCAGTAACTGCAGCGCCTCCAACAGGTACACAAATGATAATTAAAGCAATTAAAATAACACCACAGCCCAGGCGAATCATATTACGATCGCCAAGCTTATCTGAGATAAATCCACTTAAGAATCTTCCTATCGTAATACCTAATGTATAAAGCGCTCCATAGCTTGCAACCTCTGTAGCAGTTATGCCACGAGTCTGCGAGATAAAACTTGGCGCCCACAAAATAATAGTAGACTCAATTGCTGAATATGACAGGAAAGCCAGAAACAGACTCTTACCTCCAGGAATAGATATTATTTCCTTAAAAGATAATGCCTTGGAAGATTTACTATCTGATGCAGGAACACCATTTTTCTTAGCATCTGTCACTTCGACTTTTTTCCACAAAGGAAGAGTAAAAATGATTATAGCAGAGAGTACAAACTGGAATACTGCGATAGTAAAATACCCAGACTTCCAGGAAAAACCATTAACTAGGAACTGACCCATAACAAGAGGACCTGTAAATGCACCTATACCCCAGCTCATATGAAGCCAGGACATATGCCTTGAAGAATAATGAAGTGCTACATAATTATTGAGTGCTGCATCAATTGCACCTGCGCCAAGACCATATGGAACAGCAATAAGACAGAGCATATAAAACTTAGTGCTAAGAGAGAATCCCAAAAGCGAGAAAGCTGTCATCAGAACACTTATGGCAGTGACTTTACCTGCACCAAGCTTACGATTTAATCTGTCTGACATTAAGCTTGAGACTACTGTCATAAAGGAAATAATCATAGTAACAAAACCAGCATATGAAGATGGAACTCCGAGGTTTTGCTGCATAACTGGCCATGCAGATCCCAGGATAGAATCTGGAAGTCCAAGGCTTATAAAGGCTACATAAATAATTATTAAAAGCGCGGTAAACATAAACGCTATTATATTTTCTTTTTAAAATTAGTAAAGAGGTAAAAATAAAAGCTTCTTCGAGGGGGAAGAAGCTTTTACAATATGCCGATATATAAGTAATGAGAAGAACATCGGCAACCCTTGGGGGTAAGGGGTCCAACACGTGTTGGACTATTGGACTATATTGTATTATTATCCCAAGTAGAATTCATCCGACAATTACTCTTAATATGTCGGATTTACCGGAGAAATTATGAGAGAATTAGCGTCTACAAAAGAAAGAATATATATCGCATTTGCCACTCTTTTTAAGAACAACGAGTTATCAAAAATTAAAGTCAGTGAGATAAGCAAAATCGCAGAGATTAACCGCTCTACTTTTTATGAGTATTTTAAAGATGTATATGATTTGTTAGATGATTTTGAAGACTTCCTTGTTGATGTTTTGAAGGATTCAATTAAGACAAAATATACATATGATGGAAACTGCATTGTCTTTGAGGATATTGTCTATATACCTAATAAAAAGTTTGCTACATATATTTCCATGCTTTTTAGTAGCTACGACAGCCATCTAAGACTTAAAGCCATTACAAGTTTAAGTAAATATCTGGTTGAATCCTTAGGCCTTAACAAAGATGATATCGTTATCGATTGTGCTGCTACGAGTGTTATCGCGGGAGTAATAGGTTATATAGGTAACTGGAGCAGATTATACCCAGGACTTGACAGCGCACCAGACAAAGAACGTTTATCCTCTTCTCTGGTTATACTGATTAATACTGCACTTAAAGAATTAATCAATCTCGACCGTAAACTAAAAGCGAATAACTCTTAACCTTTTCTTTAATCTCATTTGGCGTTTAATTTGTAATTCTCCTTCAAAATGGTAAATGTAAAAACAAGGAGGACATTTTCAATGTCAGAACAAATCGCTATTAACAAAAAGAACAAAATTGATATAGGTCACTTTGCTCTAGCTTTCCTTCCTACGGTAGTGCTTTTATGTATTCAGACGGCAGTATCTATGGTTCCAATGATATTTGCTGTAGTAAAAATGGTTCAGGAAGGCACTATTAAGAACTTCACAACTCAAAATGACATGACAGCTGCCATTATGGGAGAATTGGGCGACGGCTTTATGTGGTCCCTCGCAGTATATGCAGTTATTTCAATTATCACATTCTTCATCTGGTACAAAAAACTTAATGGCAAGAATGCTCTGAAGCTTGATTATAAGAAGACTTTTTCTATCAAGACTGTTATTGCTATAGTAATTATTGCCATTAGTATGAACTTTGCTACAAGCTGTTTCTTAGGTATTATCGATCACCTGGTTCCAAGCTCAATGGATAATTATAACGAGATGATGGATACCGCCTTTGGAGATGCCTCCGTAATTCCTCTTGCTCTTTATGGAACAATTCTTGGACCTATTGCAGAGGAGATGTGCCTTAGAGCTACTACTATCGCACACTTAAAGAAGAGCCGCTGCAAGATGTGGATATTACTTGTAATTCAGGCTGTATGCTTTGGTTTCATCCACTTAAATCTGGTTCAGGGTTTATATGCTACAGTTCTTGGATTAATTCTTGGTATCATTGCAATTAAGACAGGTTCTGTTATACCAGCAATTGCTACACACGTAATCTATAACATCTTCGGTTTCTTTGTAACAGGATATGCTCTCGAAGCAATTGGCGACAACTTCGTTGCTATTATTATTGTAGAAGTTGTTGCTATCGTATTAGCAGTTATTGGTTACATGATCTTTAAGAATACAAAACCAAGTTATAAGACAGCACAGGCTTAATTAACAGCTCCTTTCCAAAATATATTTGCCCATTAAAAAGCCCCGATTCATACGAACCGGGGCTTAATTACTCAATAATTATTCACTTGAGATAAGTGAGAAGCGAGTTCAATAATTAGAACTTACCTGCCTTAGCAGCCTCTTCAACAGCAACTGCAACAGAAACTGTCATACCAACCATTGGGTTGTTACCAGCACCGATGAGACCCATCATCTCTACGTGTGCAGGAACGGAAGAGGAACCAGCGAACTGAGCGTCAGAGTGCATACGACCCATTGTATCTGTCATACCATAGGAAGCAGGACCTGCAGCCATGTTATCTGGGTGAAGTGTTCTACCTGTACCACCACCAGATGCAACGGAGAAGTACTTCTTGCCCATCTCGATGCACTCCTTCTTATATGTACCAGCTGTTGGGTGCTGGAAACGTGTTGGGTTTGTGGAGTTACCTGTGATAGATACACCTACGTTCTCGTGATGCATGATAGCAACACCCTCCTGAACGTCATCAGCACCATAGCAGTTAACTGTAGCGCGGAGACCCTCAGAATAAGGAGTCTTAGATACGATATTGAGTGTAGCTGTCTTGTAGTCATACTTTGTCTCAACAAATGTGAAACCATTGATACGAGAAATGATCTGAGCAGCGTCCTTACCAAGACCGTTGAGGATAACTCTCAAAGGCTTCTGACGAACCTTATTAGCCTTCTCAGCGATACCGATAGCACCCTCAGCAGCAGCGAAAGACTCGTGACCAGCGAGGAAGCAGAAGCACTCTGTCTCTTCCTCGAGGAGCATCTTACCGAGGTTACCGTGACCGAGACCTACCTTACGGTGGTCAGCTACAGAACCAGGGATACAGAAAGCCTGGAGACCTTCACCAATTGCAGCAGCTGCATCAGCAGCTCTCTTGCAGCCCTTCTTGATAGCGATTGCAGCACCTACAGTGTAAGCCCAGCAAGCGTTCTCAAAGCAGATTGGCTGAATGTTCTTAATCATTGTGTATACGTCGAGACCAGCGTCCTTTGTGATCTGCTCAGCCTCTTCGAGGGAAGCGATGCCGTTTGCCTTCAAAGCAGCCTCAATCTGAGGCATTCTTCTCTCTTTTGATTCAAATTCGATTGCCATTTTAATCGTTTCTCCTTCCTAATTATTCCTTACGAGGGTCGATGATCTTAACAACACCCTGCTCAGGCTTAACACGTCCGTAAGAACCGGATGCCTTCTCCCAAGCTGTGTTTGCATCGTCACCCTTCTTGATGAAGTCTGTCATCTTTCCGAGAGAAACGAACTGATAACCAACTACGCAGTTGTCAGCATCAAGAGCGATACCTGTAACATAACCCTCAGCCATCTCGAGGTAACGAACACCCTTCTCCTTAGTAGCGTACATTGTACCTACCTGAGAACGGAGACCCTTACCAAGGTCCTCAAGACCAGCACCGATAGCAAGACCGTCATCAGAGAAAGCACTCTGTGTACGACCATAAACGATCTGGAGGAAAAGCTCTCTCATAGCTGTGTTGATAGCATCGCAAACGAGGTCAGTATTAAGAGCCTCAAGGATTGTCTTACCCTGAAGAATCTCAGCTGCCATAGCAGCGGAGTGAGTCATACCGGAGCAACCGATAGTCTCAACAAGAGCCTCCTCGATAACGCCCTGCTTAACGTTAAGAGTGAGCTTACAAGCACCCTGCTGTGGTGCGCACCAACCGATACCATGTGTGAAACCGGAGATGTCCTCGATCTTCTTAGCGTGTACCCACTTTCCTTCCTCAGGAATAGGAGCTGGCTCATGCTTTGCGCCCTTAGCTATTGGACACATGTTCTGAACTTCCTTTGTGTAAATCATTTGTCTGTGACTCCTTTCGGCAATATTTAAGCGCCACTGGGGACGTTTGCCTTATTTATATAGACTCACAAATTTTACCATAGCGCCAAAGGGTTATCAACGAATCAAGTGTTCTTAACATCTTTTACTGCTTCGATTTTCTTAAGCTTCTTTTTTCTCTTGGCAACTAAAACCTTAACAGTAATTACAACTGCAAGCACGATTACTACAAATACGATGATACCTGGAAGATTATCGATAATTGACAGGAAGAGTTCTTCAAAGAATGTCTTTGTTCTCTCAAGCATTCTGTCATAAGTCTCAGCTATCTTCTCGCCATAAGTTTTTACATGTGGCTCCTCTACTGCTACCTCTTCCAAAACCTCATTAATTGTTACTGTCAAAGTGCTAAGGGATGACTGGTTCTCGAGCACTCGAAGTTGAGACTCATAGCTTTCGATCTGATAACGAACGCTTGTAAGCTCATTCTGGAGAATAAGCAGAGTATCAAGTGAATCTGCCTGTGCCAGGAGTTCGTTAAGAGTTTCTTGCTCAATTCTTAAAGACTCGATCATAGCCTCGGTATCAGCGTACTGCAAAGTTACGTCTTCTGTACTCTCACTGGATGAAGTAATAGTTGCATTATCGCCTATGCCAGCGATAACACCATCAAGGCTATCAGATGGAATTCTGATGGTATATGTTACGTGACGAAGCTCGCCGTTAACTGTATTTCCGTTGGAGCTCTCCACATAACCACCATAATTATGAACTCGATCCATAAGCTCAGATACAACCTGATTGTAGTTTGTTGTCTCGCAGCTTAAGGTTACACGTCTTATCAGCATTCGATTATCTGTCGCGCTTGAATGATTAGAAGAAGTACCTCTTACATCATTTACTGAAGCTGCATCCTCTTCGCAGTAATAATCCTCAAGACCATAACCATACTCAGCAGCTGCAGCCATGGTCTCAACTGTAACTGGTTCTGAATCATTATGAGAAGATCGATTTGATCTTGCCTCTTCGCTTTTGGAACAGCCTGCAAATAGCATGCTTAGAATCAGCACAGATGCTGTAAGTATTGTTGTAATTTTCTTCATGGGTTTCTCCTCCATCTTTTGTCCTTATGCTCTATAGACGGAAAGTTATTTATGGAGGTCACAAAATATAGAAAGCTAATTTTAATTATGATAAATTATTGACGGGATAAGGAACCTTTTTATAAGGAGGGATAGTTGTGGCTAATAACAAAAAAACAAAGAATTTAATCATAATATTTGTAATTGTATTTGTTTTACTTGGAATACTAGGTTCATATGCAAATAGCTTAAAAGTAACAAAACACCCATTAATCAGTGAGTGGTACGACGACCAGACTGGAAATATAATTGACGAAGACGAAGAAGATACACTTCTTGAATCCATGAGGGATTTTTATGACATAACTGGAGTTCAACCTTATGTTTTAGTTATCAGTGATGCTACTCTTACTGATCGCGAGCTTCTTATTAACCAGGCTTACGGCAGCGACAGCTCTGTTACACGTTATCTGTTAGGATCATCAGGAGGAAAAGTCGACACTAGCGCCGCACGTGCTTATGATCGTCTTTTCAATGACGAAGAACACGTTTTAATTAATATTGTCGAAAATCATGGAGCTATTGTTAGTTGGGATGATGAAGAGCAAAGACTAATTAATGTTTATAACGATGATTATATTGCATATAGCGTAGAAGTATATGCTGGCTCTGACTCACTTAAGTCTAACCAGTTAAATATAGTCAATAATATTATGAAGGATATGGATTTAGAGTATGGAATCCCTAATACTGAAGAACTGATAATTGCCTTTGAGAGAGCTAACGATCAGCTTGAAAACTTGAAAACAGAAAATACAATTGTAGGCATAATCGCCTTCTTTGTTTCTATTATTCCGACATTCTTATTCGTTGGATTCATTATCTTGATGGTAAAGATAGCTAACAAAGCTAATAGCAATGCATCTACGACTACAGCTCAGCCTTATCCAACTCCTACAGTTAAAACTATTGTAAGAAATAACAACCCAACTGCGGAGCGTAAGGTAATACCTATTGGTCAGCCAATTACTATTAACCCTGAGGTGACTAAGCCAGTATCCCTAGCACCTGTTAAACCAGTAGCACCTACACCGGCTAAGCCTGTCGAGACAAAACCAGCTTTTAAGCCTCTTGTTTCTGAGCCAATCAAAGAGCAGCCAGTTACATCTTCATATGAGGCTCCTGCTAAGCCAGATGTTTCTACACAAGAGCCTATCTCGATTGCTCCTCTTGATCCACTCGAGGCGATTACGCCTATTGAGTCAATTAAGATTGAGCCCGTAAGCTTTGACTTAGATGCTAACAACATTCTTGATAACTTAGGTGATGCAAACTACGACGTACCTAATGTTATCAAAACTGACTTCGATGATTGGGGAAACCTATAAGGGGATAGTTATGGCCAAAGGCAATAAGAAATCAAAAGTTGCAATAGGAGTAATAATACTGTTTCTTATAATTACATTTTTTCCTGCAATTCTGAGAAGTGTAGTTAGTAAAAAGCATCCACAAATCGATACATGGTACATAGACGAGACAGGACGCTTTACGGATAGTCCTGAAGTAATTATCACGGCTGAAGAGAATTTTTATAACAAAACTGGTATTCAGCCTGTAGTTTATATTACAAGCTTTAGTTCCAATAACGACGCGAGTATCGTATACGATGAGCTTTTCGATGATGAAGAGCATATTTTAATTTATATTGCTGAGATTAGAGTCAACAACGGAGACTTTGTATATACGGAAATCCTTGACCTTAATGAACCAGAAGCTAACCGCGAATACCTTTATGAAGTTACGGGATATAGTAAAGAAGTATTTATTGGTAGCGACACTCTAGATAATAGAGAACTACGTATATTAAAAAGGAATCTTACTCTCGCTGATATTCATGGTGAATTCGGAGCATACGAGCTTGCTACAGTAATAAATAAGGCTGCTAACGAGTTAAATAGAGCTTCTCTTAGCAGTATCGTCTACACGGCTATTGAGACTATCAGAAAAATTGCACCCGCGCTGTTGTTTATAAGTACGATAGTTATTATAGTTAGAGTCGCTAATAAAACAAGTAATAAAACAGAGTATTCTCAGACACCTACATATACTCCGGCTGAGATTTCAGAGCCAGTCGTTTCCAAAGAAGTAAAAGCAAAACCAATCTGGGAGACAACTACGCCTGCGGTTACAGCTGAACCTATACCAGAACCTACACCAGAAACTACACCTGAAGCTACGCCTGCTGTAGAAACTATAGTTGAACCAAATATATCTGCTATAGATAATCAGTTATTTGATATCAAACCTATCGAGCCTATCAAAATTGAACCTGTAAACTTTGATTTTGATGCTAATAATATAATAGACACTAATATTGATACTAATTTTGACGATTGGGGGAACCTATAAATGTTCTTTGATCTTGGAGATGCAATTAGACTTGGACTTCAGATAGGAAGAGCTGTTGAATCTTATGAAGACCATCAAGCTTCTAAGGCTCGCCTTGAAGTTGCAAAGCATGAAGCTGTTGAGGCAACTAATAGAGCAAAGGCAGAAACTGCTGCTCTTGAGAATCGTAAACTAGCTGAGCAAAGAGCTCGTGACACAGTAGCTATCTCCTGTCAGGGTTGTGGTGCGAGACTTGGAATTCGTAAGAACTCCGTCGCTTTTTGCAATTATTGTGGATCTGCCATCCGCGTAACTAAGGAAGGTGAAGCTTCCGTATTGTCACCAGAACAGCGTCAGCAGGTTATTGATCGAGAGAAAGCTCGTCAGGGAATTAAGGATTAATGGAAGACAGATTCGACAGATTAGAAATGCTAATCGGAAGCGATGCTTTAACTAAGCTTCGCTCTTCTCGCGTCGCTATTTTTGGTGTCGGTGGCGTCGGTGGTTATGTAGCAGAAGCATTAGCCCGTTCTGGTGTTGGTTCTTTTTTATTAGTAGATAACGATGTAGTATCTGTTACTAACATAAATCGCCAGATTATTGCTTTGGAATCAACGGTTGGCAAATCAAAAGTAGAAGTTATGGCTTCTAGAATTCACGATATTAATCCTAGTGCTTCGGTCGAGATTAGAGAATGCTTCTTCCTCCCTGAGACTGCCGATTCATTCGATTTTTCAACTTTTGATTATGTAGCTGACTGTGTAGATACAGTAACAGCCAAGGTCGAGATTATTAAGCGTGCCAAAGAAGCTGGCTGCAAAGTTATCTCCGCTATGGGCGCAGGTGGCAAATTAAATCCTGTGATGTTTGAAGTCGCAGATATTAGTAAGACATCTGTATGCCCCTTGGCCAAGGTTATGCGCCGTGAATTGAAGTCTCGTGGAATTAAGGATGTTAAGGTAGTCTATTCAAAAGAAGAGCCGGTTAAATCATCCGTCCAGGCTGGAAGTCGTCATATTCCTGGAAGCTGCGCCTTCTCACCATCCGTCGCTGGTCTAATTATGGCCTCCGAGATTGTAAAGGACTTATCTAGTAGCCAAAGCTAACACTTTTTCTTACAAATTGACCATTTTGTAAGATTGAGTGTTAGAAAAGCCCATAAACCTAACACTTCATATTACAATTAGTCCATTTTGTTAGGTTGAGTGTAATATAGTAACGCTATCATCCATCAAACCATTTATCGTTCGAACAATTTGATTCTTGATTGTCACTTCATCAGGCAGATAGTCCTTCTTACCACTAAAAAACACTATATCCTTACCTACTTCAAAGCCTTCGGATATGTAACTAACGATTTTATAAGCGTTGTGATATGCATAACTAGAATCATCTACCATTCCCAAACATTCAATAACAAAGCATATGCCTATTTCAGGTAAATATACAAGAAAGTCTGGATAAACTGTATCTCCGTTAATTGTCATAGCAGGTTCATATTTGAATTGAAGATTTAATGAAGATAAAACACTTGCTACCAATAGTTCAAAACGTGATCTCATTCGAGTTCCGCAGTGATAATAGCTACCATAAAAATCTTGTTTATTAGCTGACGACTCTATGCTATTCCATTTTTCATCATTCATTTTAATTAGGCCTATAGGAGATACTTTTATATGACTTCCTGGTAGTTCTAACCTCTCGTTAATCAAAGATTGACGCTCTCTTACTACGGAACGCATATATTCATAATTCTTATTGGTTGGCAGATAATTATAGTGTGTTCTTCTCCCTTCCTTTGACACTTTATACTCTCTGACAATCTCTCGATTCTTTAGTCTGCCCATCCTAACATCAGGCAATTCCGCCAATCGCTTATCAATCCACATTGCTCGAGCTAATTTGTAGTTTTCATTATATTTCACGTTCATACAAACACTCTACATCCCTTCAATAACCATTGGGGAGACAATTAACGACAAAACACGACAAAAAACGACAAACTAAAACCGGCCACCATTATAGTAGCCGGTTCTTTTAGTTGTTAGTTTAAAAACTAATTCCTTGCGAGAAGATTAAGCCTTAGCGCCGTCGTTCTCACGAATCTCAGTACGACGAATCTTACCAGAGATTGTCTTAGGAAGCTCTTCTACGAACTCAACGATACGTGGGTACTTATAAGGAGCGGTCTTTTCCTTAACGTAGTTCTGAATCTCCTTCTTAAGCTCATCAGAAGCCTCTGCCTTACCAGGAACAAGAACGATAGTAGCCTTAACTACGATACCACGAACACCCTGTGGGTCAGGTGCACCAGTTACAGCACACTCGAGTACATATGGGAGCTCCATGATTACAGACTCAATCTCGAAAGGTCCAATACGATAACCAGAAGACTTGATAACGTCATCGATACGGCCTACGTACCAGATATAGCCATCCTCATCCATCCAAGCTGTATCACCTGTGTGATAGTAGCCATCGTGCCAAGCTTCATTTGTCTTCTCTTCATTTCTATAGTAGCAGGAATAGAGACCATAAGGTGTGTACTCAGAAGTCTTGATACAAATCTCACCTGTCTCACCTGGCTTACAGTCCTTATCCTCAGCATTAAGGATATGGATGTCATAAAGTGGGTTTGGCTTACCCATGGAACCCATACGGATAGAAGAACCAACAAGGTTAGCAATAGCAAGTGTTGTCTCTGTCTGGCCAAAGCCCTCCATGAGACGGATACCTGTTGCCTTAATCCACTGGTTAAATACCTCAGGGTTCAAAGCCTCACCAGCTGTTGTAGCGTACTTGATAGAAGAAAGATCGTACTTGTTGAGGTCTTCCTTAACGAGGAAACGGAACATTGTTGGTGGAGCACAGAATGTTGTGATTCCGTACTTAGCGAACATAGGGAGAATCTCATCAGACTTGAACTTATCGAAGTCGAATGTGAATACAGGAGCCTCGCAGAGCCACTGTCCGTAAATCTTACCCCAGAGAGCCTTACCCCAACCTGTATCAGAGATTGTGAAGTGGAGACCATTAGGATCAACATTGTGCCAGTGCTTAGCTGTTGTGATGTGGCCCAAAGCATACTTATGAGAATGGAGAGCCATCTTAGGATATCCAGTTGTACCGGATGTAAAGAACATAACCATAGGGTCATCACCACAGGAACAGTCCTCTGGTCTCTCGAATACATCAGAGAAGTTCTCGATTTCCTTATCAAAGTCACGCCACTCACCACGAGCACCGTTAACCATAACGAATGTATCAACCTCAGGAATATTCTTAGCAGCCTTCAAAGCTTCCTCTGCTGTATCTCCGTCTGGTGTCATAACAACAGCCTTAACACCAGCAGCCTTATAACGATAGTCAAAATCATGCTCACGGAGGAGACATGTAGCAGGAATTGCAACAGCACCGAGCTTCTCAAGAGCTAACATGCAAAACCAGAACTGGTAGTGTCTCTTAAGGATGAGCATAACCTTGTCACCCTTCTTGATGCCGAGGCTAGCAAAATAGTTAGCAGCTTTATTAGAATATGCCTTCATCTCTGCGAAAGTATAGCGGTGATCTGTAACGCCATCCTTGGCAACCCACATCATAGCAGTCTTATCAGGTGTCTTCCTTGCAATCTCATCCACGCAGTCAAAAGCGAAGTTGAACTTAGAAGAAGCTTCCTCGTGGAAACCAACCTTAACAAGCTTACCTGTGGAATCAAACTCATCCCAGAAGAAGTGCTTATAAACAGGATCAACTACATTTGTAGCAAGATCAGTGTTAGTAACGCTATCTGTCTTAAGCTCAGTTCTTAATGTCTCCTTACGTGTCTTACCCTCAGTCCAAGCCTCTGGGTTAAAGATGATGGACAAGAACTCGCAGTCCTCACCACCAACAGCACACTCATAGTGAGGTGTTGTACTGTCGAAGAAAATAGAATCGCCTTCACGGAGAATCTCAGAATTGTCACCAAGAAGAACCTTCAAAGTACCCTTTGTTACTACGAACATCTCCTGACCTGCATGAGAATGCATCTCATAAGGTGGATTCAAAGCGTCATCAGAATAAGGGATAACTACATGGAATGGCTCGAAAAACTTATTTCTAAATCTTGAGCCAAGACGCTCAAACTTAAAGCCATCGCGACGAGCGATGTTACGACCCTCTCCCTTTCTAGTTACAGTGTACTCTACAAGAGTAGCTGTAGATCCTTCCATAAGCTCCTGAATATCGATTTCTGCAAGAGCAGCGAACTTACTTAAGAAACTATAGTTAAAGTCCTTCTCGCCGCTTTCATAAGTCAAATACTCAGCCTCATCCATGCCCATCTTCTCGGACATCTCAGCTGTTGTGAGCTCCATATCAAGACGAAGACCCTTAATACGGTCAGCGATTTCCTTGATCTGCTCATTCATGTTCAATTCTGTTTCAGCCATGGTTGCCTCCTGTTTTTTGTTATGGACTTTTCTTCCAAAAAAAAAGCCCAAGCATCTTAGTTGCTTGAGACGAAATAATCCGCGGTACCACTCAATTTGTGATTAATAAATCACCACTCATAGGTTCTATCAAACCCGTCGCCTTAACGTGGCTTAATCGGGTACAGTCTACTTAACTTATCGTTGTTCGGTGTACCAGCTCGGAAGCGATAGTTCATTGGTAATCTTTACTGCCAGGATCTCAGCATCCCCGACTCTCTGTGTGCTCCAACTACCGAACCTTCTTCGTCATAGCCTTTAAAATATGAAAGTGTTCACATAATAAATCGTGTAAAATTTGTTGTCAAGTTCTTTTTGTTTACACGCCCTTTACACTTACGAAAAAGATTGTACAAGTCATACAAGTAAAATCCTAGTATCTCTTTTTGTGTTTTACATGAAGGATTGGGAGGAAAACACATGTATCAGAAATATCTTGTAACTGGAGCGAAGCACCCTGTCGGTCGCCTTGTTGTACAAATGCTCTTAGCTGAAGGCTGTAATGTAAGAGTACTTGTACCACCTGAGACAGACTATTCCTTATTAGCAGGAATGGGAGCAGAGGTATTCGAAGGAGAGATTTTTAATAAAGATTCATTGAAGGCTTTCCTTAACGTAGATGATCCTAGACAGTCTGCAGTTATCCACGCCGAGGAAATACTTGCTATTTCTGATAAGAAGAATCTCGATATGCGCCGTGTCAATGTTGCAGGTACTCAGAACCTGGTTGATATGTGTATCAGAGCCAAGATCGGCAGATTTGCTTACTTAGGTTCTGCTTATTCCTTAGATCCTAACAAGCCAGTTGACGGCATTAATGTTCATTTCGATCGTAATAAGGTTGAAGGCGACTACGCTGCTACTAAGGCTGAAGCCTCTGCATATATTATGGAGAAGGTTTCTCTTAATAAGTTCAATGCTACTTTGCTCCTCCCTACTTTTATCATCGGTCCTGGCTTCCCTGCTGACTATGATATGAATAAGATTATTAAGAAGTATACCGAGAGCAAGGTTCAGACAGTTGCTGGTGGTCATGCTTTCGTAGATGTACGTGATGTAGCTTCCGCTCTTGTTGGTATTTGTGAGAACGGTGTTACAGGTGGAGCATATATCCTCAACGGTGAATATAAGTCTTCCAAGGAGTTCTTCGAAGACGTTGCCAAGACATCTGGTTCTGGTAGTGTTAAGGAACTTCCTAAGTGGGCTCAGAGTAAGTCTATGGCAAAGCTTGTAGATACTTTCTATCGTGTATCCAAGAAGGATAATCCTAAGGAAGTATATGCTCTTTTTATGAACAATCCTTCAGCTAATTTTGAGACTAACGTTGATGGTCTTCTTGATATGGATGATATTCGTAAGGTTCATGATTCTCTCGAAGATGCAATGAAGCGTCCTGGCAGTGAAGTTGTTCCTGACAAGATGCCTTTAAAGATTGGTACTAAGGCTGCTGAGGCAGAAGAAAAGGAAGAGACAGTTACTGAAGAAAAAGAGTCAGCAATTAAGGTTCCTACTCTCGGAGCACTTAAAAAAGATGATGAAGAAAAGCCAGCTGAAGCTCCTGTCGAAGAGACTAAGGCTGAAGAAGTTGTTGAAGCAGCAGAAGCAAAGGCAGAAGTTGCTGAGGAAAAGCCTGCTGAGCCAAAGCTTTCTGTAGCAGCAATCCTTGCAGAAGCAGCTGCAAAGCGCGAAGCAGAAAAGAAGGCGGAGGAAGAAGCTGTAGCTGAAGTTGCAGAAGAACCTGAGGCACCAGTTGAAGAGATAGTCGAAGAAGCAACTGAAACTGAACCTGTTTCTGAAGAGACAGTTGAGGAGAAAGTTGAAGAAGCTCCTGTAGGAGAAACACCGGCTGAGGAAACAGCCACAGTAGAAACTACTGAAGAAGTTGCTGCTGAAGAGGAGACAATCGCTGAAGCAGAAGAGGCTGTAGAACCTGAAGAAACAGTCGAAGAACCAGTGGCTGAAGAGTCCGTCGAGGCTGTAGAAGAAGCATCTGCAGAAGAGTCTGAAGCATCTGTAGAAGAGATAGCCGAAGAAGCAACTGAAGCTGAGCCTGCTGAAGAAGTTGTTGAAAAAGCAGCCGAAGAGACTCCAGCCGAAGAACCTGAGGCTCCTGCAGAAGAGCCAGCAGATGAAACTCCTGCCGCTCCAGCTGCTAAGCCAATCTGGGAGACAGCGCCACTTAATGCTGATGATCTCGACGAAGATGAGTTCTTCAAAGATTTAATGTAATTATTAGAAGGTTTTATTTAATATTTCAACTCTGGAGAGAAGGGGATGCGAAGAGAGGGGCCGCATCCCCTTTATTATTCAGGCAATACGCCACAGAATGTCTAATCCATCTGAGCGCTTCTTCCCTATCCCATTACATGCACATGAGCGACCATCCAGAACATATGGCCAGAATGTCTCATATAAAAGCTTAGATCCGCGTACAGGTGGAATGGATAATTTATGAATATCGATTATCTCGTTCTCAGAACCACATCTCAATAGTAGTAAAGAATGTCGGCGGTCGTAGGTTAATAAGTCTTCATATGCCGGGTTATTAAGTATTCTTCTCTTAATTAGTGGCAATACACAGTTACGCGGATTAATCTCTGCAATAGATACATCTGACTCCACGCAGAACTTAATATCATTAATCAGTATCTGAGACTCGCGATACAAATCTCTAATTGCCATCTGTATGCGATGTATGGTTGGTTCTTCATATTCTTCTGCTACTCTGGCACCATATCTGATGGCACAGCAGACAAAATCAAATAAATCCAGTTCCTTATTAGGAAGACTCGTCAGAAAGCAGTCTGATACCATCTGCTGCACTTCAGCGGATGCTCGCTCACCAATATATTTATAAAGTAAGTCTGCACGCGTTACATCAGATCGAATGTAGATATAACTGTCCTCATGAGGTGTACCAATAACCATATAATCAGGCTTAATACTCAGAGGTCTGATTCTCATAGCAATGCATCTGATATAAACACACAGGAGGCCCTCAATGGTGCCATCATAACAAAAACTATGTCTGCTGTTCTCCATATGCGCCTCCAAAATTTAAGTACCAAGTGTCCATATTTTATCAGCGTAACTTATACTTTGCAAACATAAATTCTAACAGGCTATATAAAGTACCATTATTTGTACGTAAGCAAGGGACATAGAATCGGCATTAAAAATCCCGCCTAAGAAACCTTAAGCGGGATAAATCATCAATAAACTTAATTCCAGTTAAGAATTATGGATGTGGGTAGCCGATTGCGCTCAAGAACTCATCTACTGCATCCATATCTCTCTGACGATCAGAGATAGCATAAACGAGAACTACTGTATCTTCCTTGCAGAAGAAACCACCATAGATATCATCATCGAAGAAGTCATCGCTGTCAGACTCACCATTGATAATGATGTATGCAGATGTATTTGTGTGGGAAGAGAAACGTGTGCCGCTGAAGTCACGATCTTCAACCATGTCCTCAAAATCTTCATAATAGTAATCATCGAAGAAATCCATAGCAGCATCGTTATCCTCGAACTGGATGTACTCATAACGGATGTTTCCGTCCCAGCAATCGAGATCGTGCTCAGCACCATCATAATAATCTTCGTAATCGTGGATCTCATCAGAATCAAAATCTGCTACATCCTCGAGTGCGTTCTTGAATGTCTTCTTATCTACTACCTTGTAGTTACCCTTACCGCAAGCAGCAACGGAAAGCATCATAGCGCCAACAAGAGCAATAGAAAGTACTTTCTTCATTGTCTTCATAATATATACTCCTTTCTTTAAAAGAAAACTTAATTATGGATGAGAGAATCCAAGCGCACGCAAGAACTCATCTACATCAGACTTATCACTCTTCTTATTAGAAGAAGCAACAACCTCAATTACCATGGAACCTCTATAGAATACACCACCATAGATATCAGAATCCCAGTGACGTGTATCAATCTCACCATTAAAGAGTACAAAACCATTATGGCGAGACATAGATCTTCTAGAAGAACCAGAGAAATCTCTATCTCTTACTGCATCAACAAAATCATCATAGAAATCTTCAAAATAATCGTAAGCATCATCCTCATCCTCAAAGAGCATGTATCTGTATGTTACGTTACCATCAGTAGCAACTACATAACGATCATAGTCACCATAATTCTTTGTACTATAGTACTCATCGTCATCGAATCCAACCTCTTCCAAGGCATCTTCGAATACCTTGTAATCAATCTCCTTATACTTAGCGCAGCCTACCAAAGAGAAGGCAAAAACTACCAAAAGAGCGATTGAAATAATTTTCTTCTTCATTTTTATCTCCCTTCAAATAAATATTATGAAACCTTAATCTTAAGATAACCCTTCTTACCCTTACGAGCAATAGCTTCACCATTCTCGTCGAAATCTTTCTCGGAAAGCATGTAGAATTTATCTTCAACTACTACATCGTTAAGATATACACCCTTCTGCTCAATCATACGCTTGCACTCGCCCTTGGACTTAACAAGACCAGCATCTACAAGAATCTGAGCAAAATCTACGCCATCCTTCAAGGAAGAAGCATCAACCTCAACAGTCTTCATATCATCAGAACGTCCCTTGTTCTCGAAGATATCCTCTGTAGTCTTCTTGGCAACATCAGCTTCAGCTTCACCATGAACAATCTTTGTTACTTCATATGCTAAGCGCTTCTTGGCCTCATTAATAGCAGCAGAACCTAAGAGCTTCTCGTATTCGTTAATTTCTTCCATAGGAATAAATGTCAAAAGCTTCATGCACTTGATAACATCAGCATCATCAACATTTCTCCAGTACTGGTAGAAATCATATACAGGAGTCTTATTAGGATCGAGCCATACAGCACCCTTTGCAGTCTTACCCATCTTCTTACCTTCACTGTTTGTAAGAAGAGTAAATGTAAGTCCGTAAGCTGGAGCCTGGTCCTTACGACGGATAAGCTCTACACCACCGATGATGTTGGACCACTGGTCATCACCACCAAGCTCGAGGCAGCAATCATACTTCTGATGTAAGTAATAGAAGTCGTAGCTCTGCATAAGCATATAGTTAAACTCGAGGAAAGATAAACCCTTCTCTAAGCGCTGCTTGTAGCACTCAGCTGTAAGCATCTTATTAACAGAGAAATGAGGTCCAATATCACGCAAGAACTCAATGTAGTTTAAGTCACGGAGCCAATCACCATTATTTACGATAAGAGCCTTGCCATCATCAAAATCTACAACCTTACCCATCTGCTTCTTGAAGCACTCTACGTTATGGTCGATAGTCTCAACTGTCATCATCTGACGCATATCTGTTCTTCCGGATGGGTCACCTACCATAGCAGTACCACCACCCATCAAAGCGATAGGCCTGTGACCTGCCTTCTGCATGTGGCTCATTACCATCATCTGAACAAAGTGACCTACATGAAGTGAATCTGCAGTAGGGTCAAAACCAATATAAAAAGATACACCTGGCTTACCAAGCATCTCATAAATTTCTTCCTTATGAGTAGCCTGAGAGATATAACCTCTCTCTTCAAGTATATCGTAAACGTTTCTTTCCATTTCACTATCCTCCATGCCTTTATAAAAGCCTATCTATACTAACACCAAAAAAGGCATATCTCAAACTTTAGGCGTCTTCTTCGACAAAACCAGCCAATTTCTCGTATAAATCAGGGAAAGATTTCTTAATAGACAAAATCTTGCCGTCAGGACTTACAAAGCAGTGCTCACTGCTGCCAGTAGCGCGAACGTCACCTGTATTAACATCAGTTACTGTATAAGAAATATAAAGTCTTATGCCTGTAAACTTGGTAAACTTAAGCTCTACAATAACCTTGTCGTGGAACTTGGCACTTGTCTTATACTGACAGGAAACTGCTGTAACAGGGCTGATAATACCCATCTCCTCGCACTCTCTATAACCCATTCCAATTCTATCGAAAGCAAAAATTCTCGCCTCCTCAAACCATCTAATGTAATTAGAGTGGTGTACTACTGCCATTTGGTCTGTCTCATAGTAGTGAACAAGATGCTCATATGGGGGTAATTTACTCATTTTTATCTGCCGCCTTTCTACAAAGCATTAATACATCATTAAAATAATCATACCTTATAGATTCGTTCTGAATCTCATGGCGGTATGGGCCATAGTTCTTCTCAGTAAGTGCGACCCCCCTCGCACGCAGACTTGAGGCTACCTTCTGAGCTCCCTTACCGTAATCAGTAACAGGATCATTCTCACCGTAAGTCATAAGAACAGGTTTATTAGCAGGCACATTATCAAGAGCATTCTTTGCCTGCATTCTGGCCACAAGAGTAAACAAATCTGTAAAACCCTTATTGCAGAACAAAAAGCCAGCTAACTCGTCCTTACAATATTTTGCCACAACTTCCTCGTCAGAAGAAATCCAGTCAAAATTTGTTTTTCTATCAGGAATACGGCTGTTATATGCGCCAAAGGCAATAGAATTTAAAATCTTGCCTGGCTTCCTCTTACGTCCAAAAACAGCAAATGCCTTAGATAAGAAAAGTCCAGCACCAACTGCAGGATTAGGTCCCATAGTAGAAGCAAATACAAACCCATCAAATTCCCGGGACCACTCCGGTGTGATGTAAATATTACGAGCTACAAACGAACCCATACTATGCCCATAGAGTACATATGGAAGGTCTGTTCCAAATGTCTCCTTGGCCCTGGCACAAAGTGTCATCTCATCTCTTAAGATGCACATAGCTGAGTCCTTGCTGTCGCCAAAATACCCCAGTGGCATATCGTTATTCTCATTAAGCTTAAAAGTCTGCCCATGCCCCATCATGTCCATACCAACGACATGCCAGCCATTGTTTACGAGATATTCCTTAAGCTCATCGAAGCGTCCAAAGTAATCTGCCATTCCATGACAAATCTGCAATATACCTTCGGCTCTTTGTCCCTCCTTCAAATTGGCGGGACAAAGGAAACCTACGATTTTGTTATTGCCACCTGTAGCAGCGTAAAATTCAATTCTCTGCATCACTTAAGATATACCTTAATGTTAGAACCAATCTTATCCTTAGGAAGAATATTTGTACCCTCGGAAACTACAACTCCGTCAACTTCAATTGAAGTAACTTCATCACAGCCACCATTCATAACATATGTTACGTCGATTGGCTTGCCATCGAACTCGAAGGATACACCAGCCTCACCATTCTCATCGAACTGAGACTTAACAAGACCTGGTACAAACTTAAGATCACCATACTCGCCCTTAACACCAAACATTTCGCCGAGGACAGTAAGGATAAGCCAAGAAGCTGCTCCTGTTAAGTAGTGGTATACGCCTCTGCCCTTAGGGTCAAAGTACTCAGGTACACCTGGGTAAATCTTACTGTTCTTAAAATCTGTAGAGTGACGGTAAAGCGAGCCGATTACCTTCCAGCCTGCTTCCTTACGACCACGTGTATAAAGTGCATTACCATACATTGTAGTCATATGGCAGAATACTGCACCGTTTTCCTTCTGACCGTAGGAGAAACCAAACATTCTACCCATATCAGTCTTAATCTCATGGAAGTCAGTATTAAGTCTGTAGCCGCCCAAAGCCTCGTCGTAGAGATATGCATCAGAGGACTTGATAATCTCATCTACCTGCTCCTCAGTAGCAACACCGCTCATTACAGTAAATACCTGACCTGTAATCATCATTGCAGGATCGCCATTCTTAGCGCCGTTAGTCTCAAGAGGATTTCCGCTGTTGTCATAGTAGCTGTTAAATCTGGAAAGGCCATTCTTATCTGTAAACCACTCGTTCTTACGAATGTGCTCAGCAATAGCATTTGCCTTCTCCTCTAAGTCCTTGGCAATAGCTTCCAATGAGTATGCCTTCTTACTGCCAGAGAAACCTTCCTTAACTACTTCACAGTAAGCTTTAAGTGTATCCTGACCACCTGTTGTACCCATGAGGCCTTCAAGCTCTGCGATAAGTTCTACAGAGTCTCCATTAGCCTCAGCATATTTTCTCAGGATAGATGCAAGCTTCATATAATTGCCGCTATAAGCTGCTGTAAATGCGATACTCTCACCCTTGTCCTTAGCCATATCAAGAGCATCATTCCAGTCAGCACCACGAAGCTTCATAGAGCCGTGGTCACCAATATCATAGTAAGCGGTGAGGTTCTGAAGGAGCAAGTGCTCGAGAACTGTACCCTCACACTTAACATCTGGAATAGAGGCAAGTAAAGACTCCCCACGCATTACCTGTCTGTCGATAAAGTAAGGGGCCTTCTCAGACAAAATTCCGAGATCACCACTTTGCTTAATATAGAGATCCATTGTCATGAATGGCCACATAGCATGATCCATCCAGACACGTGTAATTCCGTTACGGTCAGCGATAAACTCACCACGACCAGAACCAATGATAGTAGCATTTGTACCATCAGGACGAACGCCTCCGAAGTTGTCTACAAGCATTCCTCTAACATCGCCTGGATCCATCATGATAAGTGCGAGGCAATCCTGCCAGAGGTCTCTCCAGCCTCTTCCACCCTTACCGTAGTCATGATGTGGAAGGAAAGAGCATCCATAGATTCTTCTAAGCATTGGCTGGATACCAACCCAATACATCCAGTTATCAAATGCCTTATCGCCTGTTCTGAATCTGATATTATTCTTCTTAATCCAGTATTCAGCCTGCTCCTTAATAAGCTTATCAAACTCCTTCATTGCAGGAATAGCCTTTGCCTCCAAAGCCTTACTGTCTGCTTTAAGCTCTTCTTCAGTCTCAGCAGGCTTAGTGATATCGTCGATAATCAAGGCGATTACATAGGAAGCCTTTTCTCCTGCCTTAAGCTCCTTTTCTTCGAAAGCAGCCGCACCCATAACCTCAAAGCCATCTGCTCTGTCACCAGACTTTGCCATAGGAGTTAATGTCTTAGGGAAAGAAGGCATATCAAAAGCTCCACCTTCACCGATGAAGTCCTCTGCGATAGGACAGAAACCAACAGGATTATTACCTGCTTCATCGATTGCAAACATACCATAGACAACCTGGTTCTTTCTGTGGCCTCTCTCATCAAAAGTTAAAGTTGGATTGTTAACGATACCAGTGTCTACAACGTTAACTCTGTTAAGCATAGAAGTTACATTGCGATGGTCTCTGATGTTATCTGCAGATCTACCGTAGATTGGTACTGCAGCTACAGGAGTAAACTTAATAGCTTTATCGCTGTCGTTGATAATAGTTACCTTTGTAAGCTCAATCTTAATGTCAGTATTCTCAGGAACAAAAGAAGAAACCTCAGCTGTGATTCCGCAAGCCATCTTACGAACAACCTTTTGAGAGAGAAGGCTTCCGTACAAAGTAACCTCATCAGCATCCTTACCGGTAGCCTTAGCTGCGTGCTGAACTACGGAATTACCCATAGCAGACAAAAGCTCATAAGAACCATCTTCCTTAGCTACATTAAGCCAGAAGTTTCTTGTAGATTTATTGTTGTGAAGATTATCAGAGCTTACTGGCTCTAAGATAAATGTGTTCTGAGAAGTCTTTAAGTCTCCTCCAAACTCAGGTGTTGTGGCACCCATCATGCCACTTGTTCCACCAACTGGAAAATATACGTAACTGGTGTTGTCAGCACCCTCAGCTTTAAATGTACCGTTGTTATCAATAAAAGTGTATCCGGACATAAAAATACCTCCAAAAATAGCTATTCTAATCGTACCATTTTTGGAGGCTATATAATAATAAATAGTTATGAACTTTTGAAGTGAATTATCTTCTTCTGCCTCTGCTTCTGTCACGGATAGCAAGAAGTCTGATTAATGTCAAAAGCGAGGAAACGAGCGCTACAGCATATGTGTCTCCAGCAGCTCTTAAAATCTTATTAGCGTAAGACAGCTGGTCTTGACCAACCCATCCATACTTCTTCATATCCTTATAAGCTCTGTGGCTCGCATTACGCTCAACAGGAAGCATAATCAAATAGAAAAGGAATGTCAGCGCATACATAACAATACCGATAGTACTGATAGTCCAGCCGATACCACCAGCGCCTCTGCCAGACTCCAAATAAGCTGCAAGTATAGCACCTACAATAACGATATAAGGAGCAACTCTTGTTCCGATATTTGCGAAAGGCACCAGCAACTGGCGTGCCTCGTACAAAATCATATTCTCATGATCCTGAACTGCGTGTCCAGCCTCATGTGCAGCAACCGCGATAGCAGTCAAAGAAGACTGACCATATGTTGTATCAGACAGATAAATCTTCTCTTCCTTAGGTGAGTAACAGTCAGTAAGCTGCCCTGGCTTATGGCAGATCTCGATATTATAGATCTCATGGCTTTTAAGCATCTCCTCTACAACCTGATTTGCAGTCTTACCACTTGCAGACTCAATTGTGCTTCCTTTGTTTGTCTTAGCCTTAAGATTAGCCTGAACTATTAATGACCAAAAGAATAACACTATAGTTCCAATTAAGAAAACAATATAATAATCAAACATACCTATCTCCTCCTATTAGGATACCCTCTAACTATTTTACGCCGTGATAGTAAAAGTTAAAAGCAAAACTGTATTAGCAGCATATAAACTACAGTTCCAATGATAATACTAAGAAGCGTATTTCTCTTATATGCCTGAAGTGTAGCTGTAATTACAATTGCAATTAGCTCTGGAAGCCCATGAGGACTTTTGACTAATGAGACATTTTTGATGCAGTAAATAACAAGCATTCCCATGATTGAATATGGCAAATACTTACTCAAATACTCTATATATTTTGGTGTAGCTTTATTACCAAGAACCAGGAATGGGAATGCTCTTATTAGAAGAGTTACCAGGGCCATAACAGCGATAGAAATAGCAACAAAAGAATTACTCATTTGACGCCTCCTTCCGTGTTAAAACGGGACGAAGAACTGTAAGTAAAATAGCTATCAACGCCATTGACGGAATAAGGAAATTTTCGCTTCCAAATAGAATAAGACAAAGGCTAGTCGCACCAAGACCGATAAGTGCTGGTCTATGCTCCTTTGTTGACTTCCATTGCTCAACAAATACAGTAACAAACAAAGCAGTCATGGCAAAATCTATTCCTGCTGTATTGAAGGTAATTATTCCACCCAATATAGCGCCAATTAACGAACCAGTAACCCAATAGCTTTGGTTAAGGATAGTGATTAAAAAATAAAACTTATGCTTATCAAATCCATCAGGTACATCATCATTACATACAAGAGAATATGTCTCATCTGTAAGGCCAAAAATTAGGTATGGCTTTTTTGCTCCACTACCTCTGTATTTATCCACCATCGAGATACTATAAAACAAGTGTCTCGCATTAACTAAGAGAGTAGTTATCGCAGTAGTAATAAGTGAAGCTCCACTAGTAATAAGCGAGATGCCTACAAACTGCATGGACCCAGCATAAATAAAAAGGCTCATCAAAAACACCCAGAGAATACTTAGACCGTTAACCTTGGCCAAAATGCCAAAGCCTATTCCAAGTACGATATATCCCGCCATAACTGGTAGTGTTTTGATAAACGCTTTTTTAAACATAATTTTCATTATAGCAAAAAGCCCGACCCCCTCAAGGGATCGGGCTTAGTAGCTTACTTATAAGTAACGTTATTAAAGCTCTTCTGCAAGAACAATCTTGGAGAACTCGTCAGCCTTCAAGGAAGCGCCACCTACGAGACCACCGTTGATGTTAGGCATTGTGAAGAGGCCCTTAGCAGATGTGGACTTAACAGATCCGCCGTACTGGATTGTGATAGCAGCAGCGATCTCCTCATCGTAGAGGTCCTTAACCTGCTCACGGATGAGTGCGCAGATCTCCTCTGCCTGCTCGTCTGTAGCAACCTCACCTGTACCGATAGCCCAGATTGGCTCATAAGCGATTGTAATCTGGCACATCTTATCAGCAGGTACATCCTTCAAAGCACCAACGATCTGGCCCTTGATGAAATCCTTGTGGATGTTTGCCTTTCTCTGCTCGAGTGTCTCACCGCAGCAAACGATTGGCTTCAAACCATACTTGAGTGCAGCGTGTACCTTCTTGTTAACTGTCTCGTCTGTCTCAGCGAAGTACTCACGACGCTCAGAGTGACCGAGGATTACATAAGAAACACCCATCTTAGCGAGCCAGAGTGGGGAAATCTCACCTGTGAAAGCACCCTTCTCCTCGAAGTGGCAGTTCTCAGCAGCGATCTTAATGTTGGAGTAAGCAGCAGCCTCAACAGCAGCAGCAAGAGCTGTGAAAGGAACACCAAGTGCAACCTTAGCCTTAGCCTCTGTGATGAGTGGCTTGAGCTCAGAGATGAGCTTAGCAGCATCAGCTGGAACACCACAGTTCATCTTCCAGTTACCAGCTGCGAATGTTCTACCATTCTCCTTCTCGAGGAGGCAATCAATACCTGGGAGAACCTTACCCTCGATAAACTCGAGAGAAGCACCACCACCAGTAGAGATGTGGGAAACCTGATCAGCGAAGCCGAGCTTCTCGATAGCAGCTGCAGAGTCACCACCACCAATGATGGATGTAGCATCTGTATCAGCAATAGCCTTAGCAAGAGCCTTAGTACCTGTAGCAAACTTCTCGAACTCGAATACGCCAGCAGGACCATTCCAGATAACTGTCTTAGCCTCAGCGATAGCAGCAGAGAAAGCTTCGATTGTCTTAGGACCGATATCGAGACCCTCCCAACCATCAGGAATCTCCATTGTAGGAACAATCTGAGAATTAGCATCGTTAGAGAAATCATCAGCAACTACTGTATCAACAGGGAGGAGAAGCTTAACACCCTTCTCTTCTGCCTTAGCCATGAGCTCCTTAGCGAGGTCAACCTTATCAGCCTCGAAGAGGGAGTTACCGATAGAACCGCCCTTAGCAGCGATAAATGTATAAGCCATACCACCACCGATGATGATTGTATCAGCCTTGTCCATGAGATTTGTGATAACACCCATCTTATCGGATACCTTAGCACCACCGAGGATAGCTACGAATGGACGCTGTGGGTTAGAAAGAGCACCACCGATGAAGTCGAGCTCCTTCTGGATGAGGTAACCAGAAGCAGATGGGAGATAGTTAGCAAGACCAGCTGTAGAAGCGTGAGCTCTGTGAGCTGTACCGAATGCATCGTTAACATAGAGATCAGCCATAGAAGCGAGCTCAGCAGCAAACTTAGGATCATTCTTTGTCTCTTCCTTGTGGAAACGAACGTTCTCGAGCATCAAGATCTCGCCATCCTGGAGAGCAGCAGCCTTAGCCTTAGCGTCTTCGCCAATAACGTCAGCAGCAAGTGTAACTGGCTTACCGATGAGCTCAGCAAGTCTCTCAGCAGCTGGCTTCATGGAGAACTTAGCCTCTGGACCATTCTTAGGACGTCCGAGGTGTGAAACGAGGATAACCTTTGCATTGTTATCTACGAGATACTTGATTGTAGGAAGTGCGCCCTTGATACGCTTATCGTCTGTAATCTCGCCTGTAACCTTATCGAGTGGTACGTTAAAGTCAACTCTTACGATAACTTTCTTACCAGCAACCTTAAGGTCTTCAACATTCTTCTTGTTGTAGTATGCCATGTTGATACTCTCCTTAAAAATACTTACTTAGTGCTATTCGCACGCACTTATGTGGAAATTATACAACTTTGAAGGAGCCAATTAAAGCAATGGCAAGGCAAAATTATGGTTTATTTACTAATAAAAAAGCCCACGAGGTAATCTCACGGGCATTTTCAAGTTCAAGTAATTTTCAAAACTTATTTCACGGCTGAATCTACAAGGAAGAATCTGTCGCAGTATTCCTTGTACTTAGCTTCATACTTAGCGTCTCTCTTCTGCTTAAAGTCGTGCATGTAAGAACCCTTACTGCTGTTCTCAGAAGAGAATCGGTAAACGATAGCGGCAACATTCATGCTGTGGTCAGCAACACGTCCACAGCTATAGAGGATATCATTAAAGACAAATCCCTGCTGTGCTGTACATACACCACGTGAAAGTCTGTCTACGTGAGATGCCTTATATGCATCACACATCTCGCTTATTACGATACGAAGAGGTCCTATATCCTCGATAACATCCATCTTACCGTGCTCATATACGTCCAAAGCCAGGTTGTAGATTAAGTGTACTGCGGCAAGAATTCTCTCGAGCTCAGCATCCGCATACTTGGAAAACTCAATCTGCTTTACATGCTTCTCTTCAGAAGACTTAGCGAAATTAAGTGCATGGTCAGACAAACGCTCGAACTCACCAATTACCTGAAGCATCATAGAGCACTTAGACTTATCTTCCTCAGATAAGTGCTGTGTAGTTGTAAGCTTCATAAGGTAAGAACCAATATGATCCTCATACTCATCGACACGAGTCTCATTACGTGTGATGTAGTTAAATCCTTCTTCGCTATAGTCCAGAGTGAGCATCTCGATAGATCTATCAAGGCCCTTACGAGTTTTGCTAAGCATTCTGTTTACACTGTTAGCAGACTCAGCTACAGCGATAGTTGGAGTTGCCATCAAACGCTCATCAAGGAAGAGCTCGTTATCTTCGTTAGAATCCTTAACGATAAACTTTGCAAGCTTCTCGAGCTGACTACAAAATGGGATAAGAACGATTGTATTAACAATGTTAAATATAGAATGGAATGCCGCAATTCCTACTACTCCGACAGTCTTATCGAGGAATGGGAACTGGATAATAGCATTAAGTCCATAGAAGACGATAAGCCACATAACGCAGCCGATAACCTTAATAGCGATGTGGATTGCAGTAACTCTCTTGGCATCGCGATTAACACCGATAGATGAGAGAAGAGCTGTCATGCAGGTACCGATATTGGCGCCCATGATAATTGGAATAGCCATACCGTATGTAAGCTGACCTGTAAGTGACAATGACTGCAGGATACCGATAGAAGCAGCAGAGCTTTGAATAACTCCAGTAACAAGAGTACCAGCAAGTACACCAAGCAAAGGATTATTAAAGTTAGTCAGAAGATTTGTAAATGCTTCACTGTCACGAAGAGGTGCCATGGATCCTGACATCATAGTCATTCCCTGCATAAGGACACCGAATCCTAAGAGCATGCATCCAATATCCTTTTTCTTCTGCTTACTTGATGCCATCAACAGGATTACACCTATCAAAGCAAATATCAAAGAGAAGTTCTTAGGCTTTAACAATTCAAGGAATATATTATCTCCGCCTTCAATACCTGAGAGAGACAAAATCCAGGCTGTAAGAGTAGTACCAACATCAGAACCAAAGATTACTCCGATCGTCTGTCCTAATTCCATAATGCCGGAGTTAACAAATCCGACAAGCATAACTGTCATTGCTGAAGAGGACTGAATAGCGATAGTAATCAAAGCACCAATCGTAAGTCCCTTAAATCTGTTGTCGGTAGCTCGCTTAAGAAGCTTCTCAAGTCTTCCACCCGCCGTCTTCTTCAAAGCGTCGGAAAGAACCGTCATTCCGTAAAGGAAGAAAGCCAAGCCTCCGAACAATTCTATAAAACTGAAAACACTCATTAAATTAACCTCGTGTTTATCTATGCCCACTTGTACGTATGGTATTTTACTACGGCTAAGGGGAGTTAAACAAGGCTGAAATATTTTATATAGATTTATATCTATGTATGAGCTTTTATCAATTCCAAAAGATCAATCACTATTTACTCGCTTATATAGACACACATCTATATAACAATTCCACTACTATATGCAAATAAATATTGCAAACACATATAAAACTATATATTATAGGCGCGTCTATATTATTTTTAGCGAGGTTAAAACAATGGGTAACACAAAAACAGGTGGTTGGCGTTCCAACAAATGGTTCCGTGCTGCTATCCCTGGTCTTTTGCTCCACTGTTCTATCGGTACAGTTTACTGCTGGTCTTATGTAAGTGAAGGTATCGCTGAGCAGATTGGTTATAGCACAAAGACTGTAGGTTGGGCTTTCAGCTTGGCTATTCTCTTCCTTGGTTTGTCTGCAGCATTCCTTGGTAATGTAGTAGAGAAGGATATTCATAAGTCTTCCCTCATTGCTACAATTTGTTTTGCAGCTGGTATGGTTGGTACAGGTTTCTTCGTAAACTATGGTGCTGGCCAGTATAATGGAGGCGCTGGTACACCTAGCTTGCTGGCACTCATTGGTATTTTTGTATGTTACGGTTTCATCATGGGTGTTGGCCTTGGTACTGGTTACCTTTCCCCAGTTAAGACTCTTATGCTCTGGTTCGAAGACCGTAAGGGCTTGGCAACAGGTCTTGCAGTAGCAGGATTTGGCGCTGCTAAGGCTATCGGTGCTCCTATCATGACAAAGATGCAGGAGAGCATGTCTATCGACAAGATGTTCTACATCTTAGGTGCAGTTTACTTCGTAATGATGTTTACAGGTCACTTGCTCCTTAAAAAGCCTGAAGGATGGCACGAGCCTTCTGCAGGTGAGAAGAAGCCTACAATTATGGAAGTTCTTAAGACAAAGCCTATGACAAACTACATCGGTATCTGGCTCATGTTCTTCCTTAATATCACATGCGGTTTGGCAATTATCTCTTATGAGAAGCAGTTGTTCGCAGCTGCAGGTTATGCTGCAATCGTAGGTACTCTTGGTGCTATTTCTGCTGTATTTAATGCTGGTGGCCGTCTTGGTTTCTCAGCTTGGGCTGACACAATGAAGGATAGAAATACAATCTACAAGATGATCTTCATCCTTTCGATTGTTTTCACAGCAGCAGTTCTTTTCACAAATGGTATCGTTGCTGCTTCAACAAACAAGCTTCTTGCTTTCCTGGTTATCGCACTCGTTATGGTTGTAAACGCAGGTTACGGCGGAGGTTTCTCTAACGTTCCTACACTTCTTTCTGACCACTATGGTATGGGTTCTATCTCTGCTATTCACGGTATCACACTCTCCGCTTGGGGCTTCGCTGGTATCGCTGGTCCTCAGCTCGCATCTTTCATCATCGAGCACTTCGGCGACAAGTCTATCGTAATCACTTTCCACGATAAGCCATTCTATCCAGATAGCATGCAGAAGATTCTCATCGCTACATTGGCTCTTTACATTGTCTCCCTTGTTATCTGTATGGTACTCGTCAGACCAACAGAGAAGGCTCTTGCTGCTAAGGCTGCAAAGAAGGCATAATTAATCTTTATAAGGTTTAAAAATAAACCCTGGCGAGTGCTCGTCAGGGTTTTTGTTAGCCTTAAATCTATAGCAACTATTAAGCTTCCACAAGTTCTGGTTCCTTAGGTGCTTCTGTGGAATCAGTGGCACCGCCATCTGTAATTACAATCTCTTCATCTACTGCATCTACAACAGCGATTCTGCCAGCCTTGATTACACCATCAAGAAGAGCCTCGGAGAAATTGTCCTCAACCATTGACTGGATAACTCTCTTTAATGGTCTTGCACCATACTGAGGATCGTAACCCTTCTTAGCCAGAAGTTCCTTAGCGGAATCTGTAAGCTTAATATTGATTCCAATATCCTTAATTCTCTTGCCAACTTGGTTAACAAGGATATCAACAATCTTAATAAGACTACTTCTGCCAAGCATTCTGAAGAATATAATCTCATCTACACGGTTAATAAACTCTGGAGAGAAAGCCTTCTTAAGTTCATCAAGAACAACCTTCTTGGCATCGTCATAGGACTTACCGCCGTAAAGCTTCTCGCGTGATGCCTCATCCTCATCTGACTTGTCATCAGCCATATCAAAACCGATTCTTCTGCCAGCATCTGCTGTAAGCATTCTGGCACCGATATTACTTGTCATGATGATGATTGTATTCTTGAAGTCAACAACACGACCCTTACCATCTGTAAGACGACCATCATCCAATACCTGAAGCATAGAGTTAAATACTTCTGGATGAGCCTTCTCAATCTCATCAAAAAGAACTACTGAATAAGGATGTCTTCTAATCTTCTCTGTAAGCTGGCCACCCTCATCGTAGCCAACATATCCAGGAGGAGAACCGATAAGCTTACTTACATCATGCTTCTCCATATACTCAGACATATCAATACGAACAAGAGCGTTCTCATTACCAAACATAACCTCAGCCAAGGCCTTGGCAAGTTCTGTCTTACCTACACCAGTAGTACCTAAGAAGATAAATGAACCTGATGGCTTTCCAGGGTCCTTAAGACCAAGACGAGATCTTCTAATTGCCTTGGAAATAGCTGTAACGGCTTCATCCTGACCAATAACTCTAGCCTTGAGTTCATTCTCTAAGTTCTTAAGTCTCTCAGCATCAGTCTCAGTAATCTTGGCAACAGGAATACCAGACCACTTGGACAATACATCAGCAACATCATCCACTGTCAAAGTACCGGAGAAACCATTCTCATCAGCAGTTGCCTTTGCCTTTAAAGCTTCTAGCTCAGCCTTAATTTTCTCCTCTTCATTCTTAAGAGCCTCAGCCGTCTCGAACTCTAAGTTTGCACTAGCGATTGCCTTCTGAGATTCAATCTCTTCAAGTCTCTTTTTATAATCCTTAGTTCTGTCAGATACAGCAAAGTTAATTCTCTTACGGGCAGAAGCCTCATCAATCAAATCGATAGCCTTATCTGGAAGGAATCTGTCAGAAACATATCTTGAAGAAAGAATAACCGCCTGCTCGATAGCTTCATCAGTAATCTTAATCTTGTGATGCTCTTCGTACTTACCACGAAGACCCTTCAAAATCTGAATTGCTTCACTCTGAGATGGTTCATCAACAATAACCTTCTGGAAACGACGCTCCAAAGCAGAATCCTTCTCGATATACTTACTATACTCATCAAGTGTAGTAGCACCGATGAGCTGAAGTTCATTATGAGTAAGCATAGGCTTCATAATATTAGCTGCATCAAGACCGCCTTCTCCACCATTGCCAGCTCCTACCAGGGTATGAATCTCATCGATAAAGAGGATGATATTAGGATCCATACTAGATTCTTCAAGAACATTCTTAATACGCTCTTCAAAGTCACCACGATACTTGGAACCAGCAATCAAAGAACCCATATCTACACTATAAACAGTCTTGCCCTTAATAATGTCTGGAACATCATCGTTAACGATAGCCAAAGCCAAACCTTCTGCAATAGCTGTCTTACCTACACCAGGATCTCCAACAAGACATGGATTATTCTTTGTTCTTCTAGCCAAAATCTGCATTACACGATTAATCTCTTCTGCGCGTCCAATAACAGGATCTATCTTGCCCTCAGAAGCCATCTTTGTAAGGTTCTTACCATACTTATCGAGTGTCTTATGCTCGCCTTTCTTAGGCTTGGAGGAACGATCTGATGCCCGGCGCTGATCACGCATATTCATACGTGGTAATTCATCGTCGCCATCAATAGGAGCTTCGTCAGAAGGTGTGCCAAGAGAAGTAGTAAGATCTTCAACTATTCCCTGAATATCAGCGTTAGCTCTCCTTAGCAGGCCATTAGCCTGAATACTTCTGTTGCTGGTGATGATGAATAAGAGATGTTCTGGTTTAATGATGCCGTTGCTGCCAAGTCTTCTTGAGATATCCATCGCATCGTTAAGTAAACGCTTGGATTCAAGTCTAAGTCTTCTTACTGCATCTTCAACTTCAAACTGACCTACTGGTTCATCTGCCAAAGAGGCATCAAACCCGATGATTGAAGCAAGAATATTAAGACCTGCTCCATTGCTCTCGAGAGTCTCTGATGCATCACCTTCTACAGCTGCAATTCCAGCCAGAATGAACTCACTAGGAATCATTGCAGATGAAGTACTCTCAGCAAATCTCTTCGCGTAAACAAGAACGCGTGTTGTCTCTTCTGCTAACTTTAAGTTCATGCTTAATCCCCCTTCATTATGCTTCTGATAAGTTCTGCTCGTTGAGAAGGTCGGCTGTTAATCACCTTACGATCTCTGGAGTAGTCGTCATAGTTCTTACGAACCTTATTTGTTAACTTGTTAATCTTCTCCCAGGTGATATCAATATCTTCGTGCTTGATATAATCCTGTCCAAGACGCAGCCATGCAATCATTGTCATTGCTTCCGAGAACTCAACTCGTCTTAAGTACTTAAGTGTCGCATAAGCTCTATAAAACTGATCTTCAACGATGGCCTTTTTCTTAGTACAGATATTCTTACGGCAACTTCTCTCAAGCTTAATAATATCTGCGATAAGTCTGTTAGCTCCGTCTATCAGTTCCTGCTCGGTAATACCAAGAGTAGTGATGCTGTTTACTGTATACAGGCTTGTCTCTCGCATGCTTCCGTCTACATTAGCAACAGCATTCCATGTCCAGTCATACTTCTCGATGCGCTTGGTAAGAATTGGAAGTGCACCGGAAGTCTTCTCTATACCAGGAATTGCCACGCACACAGAAACTCTTACACCTGTACCTACAGTGCTTACACGAGGCGAGAGAAATCCGTACTTGTCAGAGAATGCAATTTCCATGCTCTTCTCGAAATGCACCGCTAACTCTTCAGCACGTTTATAAGCAAGATATACATCATCGCCAGGAACCAAAGATACAATGGAGATGTGATCGATGCTGTTGATAATTACACCAACTCCATCCTTCTTGCTAATAAGAATTCCGTATTTTTCATCGCTGTTTACCACTGAAGTAGCAACCAGACCCTTGTTAAAAATATCTGCACGTGCGATGTCATCGAGCTCATCAGTTCTTACAAAATCAAGACCAATCTGGCTTCCTGCCTGTCTTACCATTCCAAGAACATTTTCCTTGTCGCTGTCAGTCATCTTTGTGACAAATGGGAAACCCTTAATATTACGTGTAATAACAACCTTAGTTCCGATTACTACATCTGTATTATTTCCAGGAGCGTCATACCACATATTAGTTACCCTCCTTACGCTTTTTAAGTTCGTCACGAAGCTTTGCTGCGAGCTGATAATTCTCTGCCTTTGCTGCAGCCATCATACCCGCCTCAACTTCGCTGTCAGGTATTGCTGACCAGTCTGAATCGTTAAATTTATCAAGCAGATTCTCACTCTCGTCAGATTTCTTCTCCACCTTGGATTCAGCAACTATCGCTTCTTCAGTCTTATTGTCTGAAGCCTTAATCTCGTTAGAAGATACTTCAATACTATCTTCATTAACTTCAATTACTGCTGTCTCTCCAGGCTTTCTTCCTATGTATTCGCTGCTACCCTGCTTCTTCAGGATATTCTTAAGAACTGTCTCGTTATAGGTGTTATAACACTCGATGCATCCAAGCATTCCCTTTGAGTCTAATTCTCTTAATGTCGTTCCACACCTTGGACACTTAATCTTACTGTTGCCAAAATCAAGATCTGCAGATGTTCCCATAATTCCATTTGTCAGTTCACCAAGAATTGGAAATGCCTGCTCAAACAAACTCGCCTGTCTTTTAAAAACATCTCCAACCTTCATATCCCTGGCGCAATTCTCACAAAAATAGGCGCCATTAATAGTTGCATATGAGCTTCCGATAAGCCCGCCACATCTTTGACATCTCATTACTCTTTCCCCCTTACTGAAGCATTAGCCCGCACAAAGCATTTTTAAATATATCTGCGCGTACTACAGCTCTGATATCTGTATCAACCTTAGCCAGAGATCTGTCTGACAAGGCTGCCATAAGCGCTGTTGCCTCTCGCGACTTCATAGCGCCAACTGACACCGCATTTGACAAAAGAATCTTTGCCTCCTGCTGTGAGAGGCTGTCTCCTATCTCAGCTATCATTGCCGTTAAGTAGTCGTCAGCACTCATAGGCTGTACTCTCGAGATAGTGATCTGGCCACCACCACCTCTTCTACTCTCTACAATATAGCCATTACCTGTTGAGAATCTGGTAGACAATACATATGTAACCTGAGATGGAACACAGTTAGCTCTCTCTGCTAAAACACTTCGACTGATAGTCGCGCTGCCGTTATTCTCATCGAGCATCTCTTTTATCATGCTCTCGATAACATCTACTAGTCTTGCCATTTTGATCCCCCTTCCGCTAATATTTTGACTTTGATTATCTTTGACATTCACATTATCGGACAACAAAAAAGGAATGTCAACAACAAATTTGACATTCCTTGACTTTTTAATCAATTTGTTAGCAAAACTTACTTGTGATAGAGCTTCTTTGTAGCGTAAGTAGGCTCACATGTCATATTGATACCAAGCTTATGAAGGAGATTTGCATCTACAGAAGAAAGCATTGTTGTAGAATGCGCATCACAATTTCTAAGCTTATCAATCTGCTCCATAGCAAGCTCAGCAACAGGATTTGTCTTAGCAGAAATCGAGAGTGCAATCAAAGTCTCATCAGAGTGAAGTCTTGGATTGTGGTTACCCATATGATTAATCTTCAAATCCTGAATTGGCTCAATAACATTAGGTGAGATAAGAGGAATTGAATGGTCTATTCCGGCTAATGCCTTCAAAGCATTAAGGATTGCAGCTGATGTTGGGCCTAACAAGTCTGTTGTTTTACCAGTTACCATACGTCCATCAGGAAGCTCGATAGCTACTGCTGCACCTCCAGTCTGATCTGCTCTTACCAAAGCAGCAGACACGCATCTTCTGTCGGATACTTCAATTCCAGTCCTGTTAAGAAGAAGCTCG
Source organism: Saccharofermentans sp. (assembly GCA_045600625.1). Taxonomy (GTDB): domain Bacteria; phylum Bacillota; class Clostridia; order Saccharofermentanales; family Saccharofermentanaceae; genus Saccharofermentans. The sequence continues at coordinate 5,782 of JAZRYF010000032.1, read as the reverse complement.
AGCTTTGTAACATCAGATCCATCTGACAAGCCCTGCTTAACATTACACTTAGCTTCATAGTAACGACGAATAATCTCAGCTCTTGAAGCATCGCGACAAGCCTCATCGTCAACGATTGCAAAACCTGCCATATTAACACCCATATCTGTTGGGCTCTTATAAGGAGACTCGCCATAGATCTTCTCAAAAATTGCATTTACAACAGGGAAGATCTCAACATCTCTGTTGTAATTAACAGTTGTCTTGCCATAAGCCTCTAAGTGAAATGGATCAATCATGTTAACGTCAGAAAGATCAGCTGTAGCTGCCTCATAAGCGATATTAACAGGATGAGAAAGAGGAATGGACCAGATTGGGAATGTCTCAAACTTGGCATAACCAGCCTTAATACCACGCTTATTCTCATGATAAAGCTGTGAAAGACATGTAGCCATCTTACCTGAACCTGGACCAGGAGCAGTTACAACTACAAGAGAATGATTTGTCTCGATGTAGTCATTTTTACCATAACCTTCATCGCTTACGATGAGAGGAATATTAGAAGGATAACCTTCAATTGGATAGTGCTTATAAACCTTAACGCCAAGCTCACGAAGTCTCTTCTCAAACTTCTCAGCTAGTGCCTGACCCTTAAACTGAGTAATGCAAACACTTCCTACACAAAGACCAAACTCAGTGAATGCATCAATAAGACGAAGTACTTCCTGATCATAAGTAATACCGAGGTCGCCTCTTCTCTTACTCTTCTCGATAGCATCAGCATTAATAGCAATTACAATCTCACAGTCCGCCTTAAGCTGCATAAGCATCTTAATCTTACTGTCTGGCTCAAATCCTGGAAGAACTCTTGAAGCATGGTAGTCATCAAAAAGTTTTCCACCAAACTCGAGGTAAAGCTTTCCACCAAACTTCTCTACGCGCTCTCTAATATTCTTAGACTGAAGCTCTGCGTACTTATCGCTACTAAAACCTTCCTTAAACATGGGCCATCTTACCTTCCATCACTAAAATCTTGTGGTCTTCTGTCTTATCAACAATCTCAAGTTCACTTCCAATATGATCAACAGCCACATCCTGAACTGAACTTAAAAAATCATCAACAGTTCCTATCAAATCATATCCAAATCCTTCGCCTCTATAGTGCATAGGGATTGTAATCTTAGGATTGATTCTCTTCACATAACTGGCAGCCTGCTTACCATCTATAGTAAAAAAACCACCTACAGGAATCATAAGAATATCGGCATCCATTAAAGGTTCTAACTCCTCATCTGTAAGCTCACATCCTATATCACCCATGTGAACAATCTTCATTCCATCAACGTCGATAATTATAACATTATTAGAGCCTCTAAGTGCACCCTCTTTATCATCGTGATATGTCTCCATCGGAGTTACGATAAATGGTGTATCTGTTCTGACCTCACGAAGCTTCACTTCTTTAAATCCATAATGATCACCATGCTTATGAGAGCAGATAACCTGATTAACCGTCTCCTTCAACGGCTTAAGTCCAGGTACAGAACCAGTCTCATAAGGATCGATAATCATATCGAAGTTACCATGTGATAATTTAAAACAAGCGTGTCCTAAGTAAGTAATAATCATGTTCTCGCCCTAAGTGCAGGTGCACTGTAAAGACCTGCTACTCCCTCAATAATCAAAGTTACACCTATCAGTATCATGGCTGCATTTGTAGCAGAGAATGGGTTGATGAGAATTAAAATTCCCATCGCTACAGCTGCAATACCAATCAAAAATGATATCCACCACAATTCACGGGCATATCTGACAATAAATAACGATTGTCCAACATGCTGAATTCCAATAATGATAATAACAATGCCAAAAACGACATTGAAAAAGTTAATAAGTAAATCCGGCCTTATAAGAAGAAAGATACTGATACAAAGTAATACTGCACTTGAAGCAAGAGCTATAGCATCAGTAAAGCCATTACGCTTTCCCCAGAAGAACAATACTAACTCTACTATTCCTCCACCTAAAACAACCAAAGCGAGTATTCTTGCCAATAATTCTGCTGACTCCTTAGGCCACAAAATAAAACCAATTCCAAGGAGCAGAATGATTAAGCTTGAAATAATAGTTCCATTACGCCAAGACTTAATTGTGTCAGAACTCATAGAACAAGTCCTCCTTAAAGCGCACCAAGAATTGCCTTAGCATTTGCAACGCGATCCTTGGTTGGTGTCGAGATGCCTTCGAGCTCATAAGGAATATTAAGATTCTGCCACTTATGAACACCAAGTGTGTGATAAGGAAGCACCTCTACTCTTTGTACAGTCTTAAGGGTCTTAATGAAATCAGCCAGTTCATGTAAATACTCATCTGTATCATTACGCTCTGGCACCAATACATGTCTAATCCACATAGGCTTGCCAATATCACTGAGTTCCTTGGCCATAGCAAGGATATTCTCATTAGGCTGCTTAGTTAACAGCTTATGACCTTCAGGATTAATATGCTTAATGTCAAGCATAACAAGGTCTGTAACCTCCATGAGTTCATCGAATTTATCGTGCCATGGAGACTTGGTTGTATAAGGATTACCTGATGTATCTATGCAGGTATTAATTCCCTTCTCCTTAGCCTTCTTAAAAAGCTCGATAAGAAAATCTATCTGCATCAAAGGCTCACCACCGGAAACAGTGATACCTCCGTCTTTGCCCCAATATCCCTTAAATCTTAAAGCCTTGGAAATGAGTTCGTCAGCATCCATCAGAGTGCCAGTCTTCATATCCCAGGTATCAGGATTGTGACAGAACTGACAGCGCATAGCGCAACCAGAAAAGAACACAATAAATCTAACTCCCGGACCATCTGCAGAACCAAAACTCTCGATAGAATGAATATAACCTTGTGACATAATGTACCTCTTAAGTTTTTTGTTATTATAACGCAAAAACAGTTAAGAATTCAGAATAAAGAAAGCTATTACTACCTGCAAAATGAATATAACTGGTACACCTATTACAAACTTTATATGCTTTGTTTTATGTCTGAATACCTGCATACCAAGGAATGCTCCGACAGAGCCGCCAATTACTGCCAGTAATATCAATGTCGCTTCGCTAATTCTCCACCTGTGCTTAATCGCCAGACTCTTATCAACCCCATACATGATAAAGGCAATGATATTAATAAGAATCAGATATATAGCGATAACAAGCTTCATTAAGCGGACTCTCCTCCCATGTCTATGTCACAACTATAATAGCTTTCTCCGGTCTTTGTGTCACGCATGAACGGGGTATCGTATTTATGATTAACATATCTGTGAAGGCCCATGACCTCCATCTGCTCTTTACATCTCTTAAACATAGACGCATCAAGCTTATCAATATAAGAAAAAGCCATTCCAATTATGTAAAGTCTGTGCGCCAGGTCACATCCAAAATCCTTAGCATCACTATAGATAAGATGGAAAATCTCTGAATTTTCCTTAATAGTGTTCTCGTTCTCAAACAAAGCCTCGCAAATATCTTTTAAATCTTCTGCGCTTGCGATCTCAATCAGAGAAGCGGCCTTCTTAAACATCTTCTCAATAAGACTTCTCTTCCTACTACTATAATTATCACCAATAATTAAACCACCATAGGATATAAGAATTAATGCCACATAATCTACGGCATCTTCTTCCGTAAAATCGGCCTTCTGGCTTCTTATGTCATTGATAGCTATTGCATTAAAAATATCAGCTATGGACTTGGAGCCAAACTCGATAAGAAGCTTCGTAGAATGATTCTTCATCTTGGAATTAATCTTATCAAAATACTGTTCTTCTCTTAACATCTCATTACTGTGTTCATCAAAACTACTCATATAAAAACCTCCACAAGAATAAATCTTATGGAGGTAGTATACGACGGATTATAAAATCAAAAGTCCAATTATTGTCCCTTAACCGTTCTTCTCTTCATCTTCCTTGCGACGAGTCTTAATAGCGATTAAAGTCAATACAGCGCCAATAACAACCGCTCCTATTCCAATTACTGAAGCAAGAGCAATTTCTTCACCTGTTGAACCAATTGTTGTAGGAGGACCCATTGTCCTTCCACGGTCTTCGCCCCATACAACTTCAATAGTATGAGAAGCGCTTATATTAGTAAACGTGTAGCTATCAATAGGTCCCATAGAAACGCCATCGATAATTACATCCTCTACCACATATCCACCACGTGGAGTGAATGTGTAAACAACCGTTGTTCCGCCACCTACAGTGTTAATGAGCTCATGGTTAATTGTTCCACCTTCGCCTACTGTAGCAATAATCTTGTATACATTATTAACTGTAAAGCTTAGGTTACATGTTACTCTTGGGCCCTGAGCAGCAACTACTTCGAGCACCGCATTATGTGTGCCTGGTGCAAGATTAGCTCTTGGCTGAACACTAAATGTGAAGGATCCACCTGGCCAGAGAACAGAAGGTACATCTCCAATAACCACATAATCTTCGAGGTTAGGAATACTGATATTAAGTGGCTTAGTACCAATATTAGTAACCGTTAGACTCTGCGCTGCAGGAGCATCCGCATATTCAGCATCTCTGTTACCAAAATCAATTGTCTCACGATCAATGATGAGACCATATGTTCCTGGAGTAACAGTAATCACTACCCAGGCAGTATCCGTATTACCATCCTTGTTGATAATTCTGTACTCAAATCTGTCCTCACCATTGAAGTCAATATTTGGTGCGTATGTAATTGTGTTATCACTATTAACTACTGCGCTACCATGTGCAGGCGCTGTAACTATAGTTGTGTCCACTCTTACTGAGTAATCGTTACGAGCAGGCTCATTAAGATTCCATGCAGGATTAGAGTCAGTGTCGTCATTATCATTAGCAAGAACATTAACTACTACTGTGTGATCCTCAAGTACAGTTGCAGTATCATCGTTAGCCTCCGGGTTATCTTCAACTGGAAGCACATCGAAATATACCACGCCAGTTGCATAAGCACCGCTTGCATCTGTAACACGATATGTAAACTCATAGATACCATTAAAATCTGGCTGAGGTCTGAATGTAATCAAGCCATCTGGAGTAATTGTTACCCAGCTAGCAGGATTAGACATATCAGCACCATTCTTAGCCTGAACAGAAGGAGTACCTTCAACGGAATATGTATGCTGCTCCGTAGAACCTTCATCGTCAAAATCAGGATCTGTTACCAGAGCTGTCGCATCATAAGTAACCTCTTCAGTATCCTCATAGAGTTCAACAATTGTGCTAATAGCAACCGGAGTATCGTTAACTGCATTAATTGTCAATGTACATGTGTCAGATACGTCTGTGTATCTAGGTCCACCAAATTCTCCTGCATCCTGTACTGTGTAGTGGAATGTTATTGTTCCATTCCAATCCTCGTATCCAGGATTCAATGTGAAGGATACAGATGTTCCATCCTGTGAAATCTCAAAGTTTCCAACATCACTATTTGTCTCAACAACTATTGAGCCAGAAACGATTGTCAAAGACTCTGTTCCAGGGTTTGTTGTTAAGTCTACATCTGTGTCGTTTGCAATCAAGTTCCAGTTAATAAGTGATTCACCTTCGCTGATGCTTGTTGAATCTACAACTGCTGTTGGCTCATCGTTAACTGCATTAATTGTCAATGTACATGTGCCAGATTCATCTGTGTATCTAGGTCCACCAAATTCTCCTGCATCCTGTACTGTGTAGTGGAATGTTATTGTTCCATTCCAATCCTCGTATCCAGGATTCAATGTGAAGGATACAGATGTTCCATCCTGTGAA
>JAZRYF010000031.1:0-65389 GCA_045600625.1 Saccharofermentans sp. | reverse complement strand
GACCTACTCAATTACGACGGCGGCGAACCGCAACAAATAAGTAATTCTAAGTATCAGCTGATGTGTTGGCTGTTTTACATGAACTGAATTTGGTTAAAATCGACGGGCTCGGGAGTGGCTAAAATCGCTGGGCGCTAACATAAGTAAAGTTATTAAGAAAAACGCAAATTAAAACCGCACCTACGTACAGGAGAATCGTAGATGCGGCTTATCTCTCTTTATACTTAATTCTTAATTATAAAGCAGGTGTAGATGCGGCGATTTTATAGATATTAGTAATATCCTCGCTTGATAGCGGCATAAAACCGCCTGTCTTACCATCACCGATACCAAATGTCTTAACAAGAACTGGAATATCTTCTTCCTTAGCACCTAACTGCTCGAAATTAATCGGCATACCGATAGATACGAGGAACTTTCTAAAAGCGAGAATACCAGCCTTAGCCGTCTCTTCTGGCTTCTCAAAATTCATTGGGCATCCAAAGATTCTAGTTGCCATCTGAGCAAATCGCATTGGATTATGAGGCATAACATATTCCATCCAGGATGGCATAATAACAGCAAGACCAGCACCATGAGCACAGTCATACAAAGCAGAAAGCTCATGCTCGATACCATGGCTATTCCAATCCTGCTGGCGACCAACGCCAACGATATTATTATGAGCAACCATACCAGCCCACATCATATTAGCTCTGGCATCATAGTTATATGGATCAGCTATTGCTCTAGGAGTCTCCTTAACCATAGTCTGAAGAACAGCCTCACAAAGTCGGTCTGTAATCTCAACCTCAGTTGTATTTGTAAAATATCTCTCAAATACATGTGCCATAATATCTGTAGCACCACAAGCAGTCTGATAGGCAGGTAGTGTGCATGTAAGTTCAGGGTTCATAATTGAGAACTTAGGTCTGATAGCTTCACCACCAGCGCCTCTTTTAAGCATACCCTCTTCCTTAGTGATAACAGAGTCGCCAGATCCTTCAGATCCTGCAGCAGCGATTGTAAGCACTGTACCAACTGGTAAAGCCTTCTCTACTGGCTTACCGCAGTAGAAATCCCAGAAATCACCATCGTACAAAACACCCATAGCGATAGCCTTGGCACTATCAATTGTTGAACCTCCACCAACTGCTAAGATGAAGTCTACATTTTCTTTCTTACAAAGATCTATTCCTTCATAAACCTTAGAATCACGTGGATTAGGCATTACACCACCTAGTTCTACATAAGGGATACCTTCAGCATCCAAAGAAGCTTCAACTCTTCCAAGAAGACCACTTCTTACAACAGAACCACCACCGAAATGAACAAGAACCTTAGAACCGCCAAACTCTTTAACAAGAGAGCCAGCCTTAGATTCCATATCCTTACCGAATGCAAACTTAGTTGGGCTATAAAAGGTAAAATTCTCCATGCATATACCTCGTAAATTAATTAGTAATTCTCAGCCTTAGCAAGAGCCTCTTCCAAAGTCATGCCTGCGAAGTCCTGAGCATGGAAGATACGACCACTCTTCTTATCATCCAGGAATGCACCAACAAGCACGCCAGGGATAGCACTCTCTGGAGAGTTAGGAGCATTAGGACCACCCAAATCAGTTCTGCACCAACCTGGATCAGCAAGGTTAATCATTACATCTGTTCCTTCCATCTTGGAACCGAGGTCGATTGTAACCTTATCAAGAGCTGCCTTAGAAGCTGAATAACCTGCCTGCTGTGGCTCAAGAGCGATACCACTTGTTGTATTTACAACACGACCAAATCCACGCTCTACCATACCAGGCATAAAGTGATAGCAGATAAGCATTGGAGCCATAGTATTAACTACAAAGCTCTTCTCATAATCATCAATTGGAGTCTTAAAATATTCAGATCTGTAACCAATCTGGAAGCCAGCATTGTTAAGAATGATATCGAGTGTAATTCCCCAGGAATCAATCTCTTCACACATAGCCTTAACGGAAGCCATATCAGCAAGCTCAGCTGTAACAGCCTTAACTTCTACTCCCTTAGCCTTAATCTCTTCAGTCATCTGTGCTACAGAATCCAAGTTACGGCAATGGAGAATAACGTTGCATCCCATATCTGCCATGAAATAAGCGGAAAGCTTACCAATACCACGATTAGCACCAGTAATAAGTGCCCATCTGTTCTTAACGTCAACCATGTCTGTGACCTCCTGAATAGTTATGATTTAAGTATATCGATAACTATAGTTGAGCTATGTCAGATTTGTGGTAATTATGATAGATTTTTGATAGTTATACTTACTTGTCGCACTTATTGTAATAAGCTTCAAGTTCTGGTCTGCATGACAGGAACACCTCTGCTAACTTCGCGTCAAAATGAGTTCCTGAATCTTTCTTAATAATCTCAAATGCTTCATCATATGAAAAGGCATCCTTATAGCAACGCTTAGATACCAGCGCATCAAATACATCAGCCAATGCCATAATTCTCGCTTCAACAGGAATATCGTCACCCTTAATTCCAGTAGGATATCCCATGCCATTAACCTTCTCATGATGATAATGAGCTACATTTTCAGCGACGCGCACAAAGTCTGGTTCCTCAACATCAGCCAAAATCTCACTTACCATTTTATAGCCAATCTCGGCATGCTTTTTCATGGCATCATATTCTTCGTCAGTAAAACGTCCCTGCTTTCTTAATATCGCGTCATCAACGCCAATTTTACCGATATCATGCATAGGAGCACTTCGTATTACAAGATGCAGGAATTTCTTACTAAGATCTAAGTTTGCATTAACAAGCTTTTTGGAAAAGACGCGTACTACATCACTTGTTCTCTTAATATGACCGCCTGTACTTAAGTCACGAGATTCAACCATCTGGGCCATACCAAGAATAGTCCTCTGCTGAATTTTCCTAATTCTCTTAGTCTTCTCATCAACTTCTTGTGAGAGTTCTTCGTTATATCGCTCTTTAAGTTCTAACGCACGATGATTAGCTGTATCATCATTAAGCTCGATTGTATACCCCTTCAATTTGCCAAAAGAGTTTTTAATCTCGTGAATCGCACCAATATAATATCTGCCATTAAAGATGAATGGATCGAGTTCTACATGCTGATGCTCTCTAGAATTATTATTAAGTCCTTCAATTTTTGTAAGCTGACTGATTAGTTTTTCTAATTCCGGACTACAGGAATCTATTTTCTTACCCAGCTGAAATTCTTTAAGTTCAGGAAAAACACAAGCCATATATTCATCACAGCCCTTATAAATATGACTGGTGTTAAAAGTTAAAAAACCAACCTTCTCGAGCTGCTCGTTAATTACATCCTGATTTTTATAAACAGTATAGGTATTGTAGTCGTATACCGGAAACAAAGTTCCAATTAAGAAGACTATATATACTATTGGCATAAGCTCTATCTCAATATGCAAAATTTTCTCAATAGCATAAATAATAACAGCAGCAAAGGCACATACTAACATAGTTATCGCACTACGCCTGTCTACCGACTTTTTCTTGGCAAGAGAATAAAAAGCAACTACAAAAGCCGCAAACAAATATATACTCATCGAGATAAGGTAAATGGTATGTACTACTCCATATTCTTTTTTGAGAATTACATATCCATTTACTACTTCAGATTCAATTGTCTTATAAAACAAGCTGTTATGTCCTATTGAGCAAACCAGTCCGTAAAGGACGCACTGAATTATCATAATTACTGCGCCTACATACTTACTAATTGTCATCTGACAAATCTCAAGCACCAGCAGGAAATAAAATGCCGGCAGGAAAATTCCACCAACGTAGGCTATTTTCTGAGCAAGTATAGCCTCACCAATATCTCTGGAAATAGAAACTGAATAAAAACCAAAGTTAGAAACTACAATAATTAGAATAGTAATTAGCTGAGTAGTGCTATTTTGAACATCATAAGCCTTCAGCCAGAAAAGCATGCCAATAGAAATTATTAAACATGTAAGATACAAGTAAGGCATCAATTAATAACCATTTACTTTAACGCTCAAGACGCTTTTTAACATCCTTATCATACATAATTGTAGCACTAGTCCAAGCAGCTAGTTTATCAATTGAAATATTAGCGTACTCTTTGACTCCATCTTCTCTTAAGTTACCAATCTGAACAGTCTCATTGAAGTCTTTTCCCTTAAGTTCATACTTTATCCAGCTGCCGTGCTTGGTATAGCGAATATAAACACGAATACTCTTTATCTCATCAGGAGTAGCTACGACGAACTTCTTGGCTCCACTAATGAAAAGGAAATTCTGCGACAGCCAAATCTCATTTCCCAGGTCTTCAGCCAGAATAAACTCATCTTCATACTGACGAACAAGACCTGGATCGACCTTCCTAACCTTATCAATTCTTGAATAATGATTACCTAATCTTGGAATAAAGTAGATGCAGAAAAAAACTATAGCAACAGCCATTCCAAATATTAACTTGCCATCTTCAACGTCGAGATACCCCCAGGACAAAGCCTGAACAAGTTTGTATACTACTACGCACAGACAGATAAATGGCGGAATAAGGCCAAATGCATTAATAACATCTATAACCATATAGAGCTTATACATTCTGTGTTTTTCAGTCTTTGCCATAATTACCTGCCTTATCTTTTATTTTAAATAGAATTATCGCCATCCAAGATTAATTGATGTAATTACACCGTTCTGTACTTCAACTGGCTCTAATAGTCCGTGAACAGTCATCCATCCATTATAGTAGTTAGAATAATCATAAGAAGCATAATAATAGTAGAAATAAGTATTTGTTAAAGTATGTGGAAGACTAGTATCAACCGGACCATATGGATCTACATCTTCTGGATTAATACCTGTCAGGAATCCATAGTTATCAGTAATTGTACAATCCTGTGACAAATTAAGCTGAGTTAATCTGGTGTGATGATATACAGTACAATCAGATTCAGAGGACATTATGTACAAACCATCGCCTGATGGAACAAACCATCCATAGACTGAACTTCCTGCTCCATCGATTGCAGAAAAGCCATTCTCATCATAACGCTCATCGATTGTATAGTTCTCGCCATTAATATCAGTAAATGAATCAGAAGTCTGTATGGTACTATAAGTAGCCTCATCAATATAAATCGGATCACCAACAGCAATAATTACGGAAGAACCGTCACAACGTACAGCATGAATACCACCGAAGTACTCACCGTCTGGAACAGATACAAAGTATGAAGCATCGGCAGAATATATATCTACCTCACACATAACCGGTAAATTACCAATCTCATCTGATGTTAGATATCCAGTCTGGAAATCCTCATCTGATTCATGATCAAGCACAACCACTGATGAATTATCAACTGCATAATAACTGGTATTATTATTCTCTGTTACTGCCAATCCCCAGCGGCTTAAGTAACCGCTATCATCCATATAGCAGTAAGAATAAAAGCCATATTTTGCACCCGGATGATCAGGGGCATACTGATTAATGAAGCCCATAAAAGCTTCATAAGCCTGAGAATCATTGATATTAGACGGATTATTACATGTTGATATATCTGATGTATCAGGCATTACCAGAGTAGCGCCTGTAGACTCACTACTAAATGTTTCAGAAGTCTCCTGCGCTTCAGTTGTCTCAATCGAAGTTTCTTCTGTAGCCTCAATAGTAGTCTCAGATGTTTTCTCTTCATCATCGTCATGGTGACGATTCCTGCTGCTATTATTATCTGAACAGGAAGACATCATTATTCCTGATGCCAAAACTGAAACTGCTAAAAAATAAGTTGTAAATCTCTTCATTATCTTTTCCTCTTCATAATATTTATCTTCTATAGTAAACCACATCTTCTTGATTTGAATAATCAGTTATTATTATACATGAAGTATCGTCAGCGGCCTGTCGTTCAGCCTGATCTCTCGTCTGTTGTTCAAGTTCAACTTCAGTATAGTAACTATCAGGGTCACCACCGACATGATTCCAGCCAATCTCAGCAGCTAATTCATACGCTAATACAGCATACTGATTACTATTATGATAGCCAAGCCAATTTCTGTAATCATTTGATCTGTATTCATACAATACCTCATCCACATTTACTATCTACTATCTAAATTATACGCTTACAAGATTCCATTAATCGGATAGTTGCCAAATATTCAATCAATATTAATTAATAATTCTTATAACAACTGAAAAGTGAGGTAAACAAATGGAAGAACAGATTTTTTGTATTATCAATGAAATGGCTGAGCATTTAAATATTTCACAACTAAAGAAATTACAAGAAACTTTGTTGAAGCATCTAAGTTCAAAATCAACAAAGACTAAGAGCATCAGCAATAAGGATTATCTATTTCTTTTCTTGAATGCCAAACGTATTGAGGGATGTACTGAACGTACAATAATGTATTACGAAAACACTATTACAAAAATGCTAACTTCAACTAAAACTCCTGTTAGAAAAATTACTACAGAAGAAATACGTGAGTATCTGGTAAATTATCAAAAAATAAACACATGCAGTAAGACAACTATCGATAATATCAGGAGAAATATCAGCAGTTTCTTCTCATGGCTCGAAGAGGAAGATTATATACTGAAAAGTCCAATGCACAGAATTCATAAAATCAAAACAAAAAAGCAAGTAAAAGAAACTATATCCGATGAAGCTATAGAACAGCTACGAGACAACTGCTCCTGCATTAGAGATTTAGCCATAATCGATTTGCTTTATTCAACTGGAATCAGAGTTGGTGAATTAGTTAAACTAAATATAGACGATATAAATTTTGAAGATCGCGAGTGTATTGTATTTGGTAAAGGGGAAAAAGAGCGAAAGGTATATTTTGACGCTAAAGCTAAAATACATATTCAGAACTATTTAGCAACACGACTAGATAGTAATCCAGCCCTGTTTGTAACCTTGGACTCACCTCATACTAGATTAAATATCAGTGGAATAGAAATAAGAATTAGAAAGTTGGGCAAACAACTCGGGCTTAACCGTATCCATCCTCATAAATTCAGGAGGACTATGGCAACACGAGCAATTGATAAAGGAATGCCTATAGAGCAGGTTCAGAAGATTCTAGGTCATTCACAAATCGACACAACCATGCAATATGCCATAGTAAATCAAAATAACGTTAAGTCATCTCATCGAAAGTATATTGCATGATAAATTCGGATTTGTAGGGATGTTTTAATGGAAACAAAAAGATTAGGTGATATAGCTACATATATAAATGGATATGCATTCAAGCCTCAAGACAGAGGTAATGTTGGCTTGCCAATTATTAGAATTCAAGATCTCACTGGTAATGCATATGATTTAGGTTTTTATGATGGCGATTATCCTGAAAAAGTGGAAATCAATGATGGTGATGTTTTGATTTCCTGGTCAGCAAGTTTAGGTGTATATGTTTGGAATCGTGGTAAAGCTCTTCTGAATCAACATATATTTAAGGTTGCATTCGATAAAGTTCCTGTAAACAAAAAGTACTTTGTTTATGCAGTAAAGTACAATCTTAAAGAAATGGAAATGAAGACTCATGGTGCGACCATGAAGCATATTGTAAAAAAGGATTTTGATAATACATTGGTTCCTTTTCCATCTTTAGAAAAACAAAGTGAAATTGCTGATATCTTGGATAAAGTTTCAAATGTAATAGAGGCAAGAAAATCAGAATTAAATATATTAGATAACCTCATCAAAGCCCGATTTGTCGAGCTGTTTGGGGATGTAATCTATAACGATAAGCATTGGGATTGCTATCAATTTTCAGATATTACTTCATCAAGATTGGGCAAGATGCTCGATGCTAAACAACAAACAGGAAAATATCCATTCACATATTTAGCAAATGCAAATGTTCAATGGTTTAGATTTGAAATTAATAATTTGAATATAATGGACTTCGATGAGGCAGATCAAAAAGAATTCGCACTTGAAGATGGGGATCTTTTGGTTTGTGAAGGTGGAGAAATAGGGCGTTGTGCAGTTTGGCATAATCAGATCCAACAATGCTATTTTCAGAAGGCTTTGCATCGTGTGAGATGTAATATAGACTTTGTTTTACCAGATTATTTGGCATGGTGGTTTAAATATAATTGTGATAGTAACGGATTTGCAGCAATTGAAGGTGCAAAGGCTACAATAGCTCATTTACCAGGAGCAAAACTAAAAGTATTGCGAGTAACAGTTCCACCTATAGCACTTCAGAAAGATTTTGTTTCTTTTCTAAATCAAGTCGACAAATCAAAATTTATCGAAATTACGCGTAGCAGCAATTATGCTGCTACCGCATTTGCATTGATTTCATCTATAACCTTTCTGATTCCCATCCATACAGTTAAATCAGTAAAGATTTCAACGATGCTGCCTTGATCAGTAAAAGGAGACTCCTGAAGGACAGAAAGATCTTTCATCATTCCATTATGAACAATGTACTCTACAATTTGATTTACAAAATAAATCTGTCTACTATCCAAACTTGTACTTGATAGATACTCAGAAAAAGCTTCCTTGGCTGCATTCATATCTAGACCTACAACTTCACGAACCAATTCACCTAAAGGTTTCTGACCATACTCTTGCTCATACTCTTGCTTGGTACCCACTTCACTCCAAAGAATATGTTCTAGTGAATTCAAATCTTCATTTGTAAGAGGCTTATTTGTTTTCAGTTTAGCAATTACATCATTATTTTGATGTTGCCTAATATAAAACTCAGCTTTTGCCTTATAATTCTTTAATTCATCATTTTCAAGTTCAGATTCATTCCAATCAACAGATAAAAGATTATCTTCAAAATTTGTATCGTAACGAATCTTATTATGTGGAATATATTTCATAAGATCTCTAAGGCGTTCTCGAATCTCTTCAAACTCAATCAGTCCCGCATTATCAAGATAATCTGTATGCAAAATCTTCTGTATGAATTCAGATTGCATCTGAATCTCAGGAATATTTGCAACGCTCGCAATTCCATTAACTCTCTTAAACAAATCACTTCTAGCTCTCGAATACTTCTTTCCAACAAGATATGCTAGTTCTATACCATACATAAGAGCATCAAATCGAACTGCACTTGCTTCATCACCATCGGGGAGAATTAGAGGAGCTAACTCTTCTCGAACAATCAATGTATCTTCATATGTAAGATTTTGATAATTCGATTTAGTGCAATACAAATCGACATATTTCAAATGCTGGCGTACTGCAAAGTTATCTCGAGGCAACTCCTGAACCTTTTTAGTCATTTGCTCTACTAAAACATTCCTATAGTCTACAAGACCCTCAATCTGATAATCGACATCTTGCAGCTTATAAGATATTTCAAATTTCAGATTGAAAATTGCACCTTGTAGAGCGATCATATTGGAAGTTGCTTTACCTTTATTCATTCTGAAAAATTCAAAATTTCCACAGAAGTCAAAAATATAAAACTTCTGCTTATCTTCACCATCAAGAAGACCTGGACAAAGTCGAGTGCCACGTCCAATCATCTGCCAAAACTTAGCCTTACTCATTACCTTTTTAAAGAAAACAAGATTGGTTACTTCTGGAACATCTATACCTGTATCAAGCATATCAACAGATATAGCAATCTGAGGCATCTTTTTTGCATCAGAGAATTCATCTATAGCACTTTGAGCATATGTCATATAGTTATCTATAACTTTTGCATAGTCTAGCAAGTGCGGATACTCTTTATTAAATACCTCTAATATCTTTTCCGCATGATCATGATTCTTAGCAAAAATAATAGTCTTTCCAATCTTTTGACCATAGTCGATTTTAATACCATTGGTCATAAGAATATTTAAAACTTGGCGTATAGTATCTTCATTGAATATCCAAGTATTAAGCGCAGATGAAGCTATAGACTCTGGAAGTTCACCATTTTCATCTTCAAAAGTTGCCTCATACTCTTCCTTATCTTCTTCTGATAATTCATCATAGACAATTCCTTGCTCAATAAATTTCAGTTTAGATTCAACAGAAATGTAATCAACAAGATATCCATCTTTAACGGCTTGTGCTAAATCATAACCATATGTTGGAACACCATTTTCAAGTTCGAATATTTCATAAGTATTCTTATCAATTTCATCTTTGGGCGTAGCTGTTAATCCGACTAATGGCGCATCAAAATAGGTAAAGATATCACGATACTTATTATAGATAGATCTATGTGCCTCATCGCATATAACCAAATCAAAATGTCCACATGTATATAGCTTGCCTTCACTATCATTAACTGAATCGATACAGTTAATCATCGTCTGATAAGTAGAGAACACACAATGCGCATTAAAGTTATCTTTATCTTCACATAAATTTGCGCAAGATAAACTAGGAAGATTATTTACAAAACTTCTCTTTGCCTGAGTAACTAAAGAGTTTCTGTCTGCGAGAAAGAGAATATTTTTAACCCAACCCGCTTTAAGCAAACAATCGCATAAGGCTATAACTGTACGAGTCTTACCGGAACCTGTTGCCATTACAAGAAGAGCTTTTCTACGATTCTTTTCATCAAAACTATTACATACAGCTTTAATAGCAGCTTCTTGATAATATCTGCCTGCGATATTTTTATCAATTCTTACATGTTTAAGACTTGTGCGCATGGTCAAAAGATTGAACCACTTCTCCAAATCTCTCTTAGAATATATTACAGAACATTTTCTTTCTGGATACTGTCCATCAATAATATGAGTATCAAACCCATTAGTCAGGAATATTACTGGTCTTCTATTATATTTCTTCTCCAAAATATCAGCGTATAATTTTGCTTGCTGTCTACCCTTTGATACATCTACACAAGTCCGTTTTGCTTCAATTACAGCCAATGGAATATGCATATCATCATATAGTACATAATCTGCATATCCAACTTCAGACTTATTGGGCATACCAGGAAGTTCTACCTCATTAATCCAATCTTTACCTTCAGTCCATCCTGCATCTATTAGCATGGAATCGATATAAAGTTTTCTAGTCTTATATTCAGATAAATCAAGGGGTTTAGGAACATATGTCTGCTGTTGTTCTAGTCTACGAGCAGACATTTCCTCTTTCAAAGAAGCATTTTCTTCAATAAGTTTTTGTAAATCAACTTCTAATTGAGCATTCTTTTCATGCTCTTTTGCAAGTTCTTCTTTAGTTTGAACAGCAGCAGCTTTGTTTTCCTTTACCTTACTAATACGAGCACTGATTATTCCTCTATCGAATGAGCGCTCTTCATATTTATCGGAATAACAGTACGCAATATAATCCAAATATATAAATAGATTTTCAAGGCAAAGTGTTGCTTCATCTCGACCAAGTCTTTTAGCACTATGGGCTACATTGTTACCACATCTTCTGATGTAGTCCATACGTCTCCAAATCTCTACACCAACTATCTGTCTGTATTCTTCTGAATTCATCAAACTATGAAGATTATCTTGATATGGCATCTCCAATTCTTTATCTACTGAATACATCCACTTTAAAGCAAATTCCATCGCTCTGCGGCTATTAATAATACTAGCCTCAGGATCCATTAGAATAATCTTTTCAGCTGAAATAGCTACATCTGCAAATGATGAGAATTTTGATTCATTCTTTAAATAATCGAAATTGGTTATCATAATAGCTCTCCGCCTTATAATCGCTCTATACTTTGAATATTACCATCTTATCCAAAATATTGTTGCATTAAACTATCAAATAATAATTGAGTTTTCTCAAGTGATTTCTGTATTTCAAATTTTGATTTGTCGACTTGTTTAACGAAGTCTGCAAACTGCTTTTGAAGCATTAAATCAGGAATCATAATAGGAATAGAATTACAGACAGACTTATTCATATATAGCACAGTCGTACTACTAGCCTGTTTTTCCATATAATCCTTTCGTTGCACTAAATAATACATCAAAAAAACATTGTTAATTTCTGAGTGACATTGAAAAGAATGAAGCTGTTGATTTATTATCATTTCCTTCCCAGCAATCGAACAAATTCCTAGATTACCAACGCAACTCATTACAACACTTCCAACAGGAATTGTTTTTCTCTTAACTTCACTGATTTCTGCCTCAGTTAATCCTAAACCTTGCTTTGACATAAATGTAGTACCATTGACAATCAAATCATCTATGGTAATCCAAGGAATATCACCAGTAAAAGATTTAGGTTTATCTCTACCCGGTACCATACAATCACATATATCTATTACTGGTTTCACTTCCCATCCTAAAGGATTGAGAACAGGGTCACCAAAGAGCTCGACAAATCGGGCTTTGATTAGTTCATCAAGTTTATTCATTTCTTCTTGCCTGAAAGAGATAATATCTTTGGTTTTATCCAATAAATCAATATATTTTTGTTGCGCATTTAGTGGTGGCAAAATAATTGAGTATTCTCTAAAGATTTCTTCCTTAATGCGCATTCTATTGGTAGCACCAAAGCTACTTCGTTTTACTTGTTCAATAAATGAATGACTTGATACTGAATATAAAAGAAATCGTGGAAGAACTTTATTAGTATTTATATCAAAAATAGGAAAGTCTTTAGAAACAACAAATCCATCAAGTTCAGGACTTATAACATCATAGGCACCATTTCTGGCATCTATTCTGGAATAAATAAACTGTCCTGCAGAAACTCTGTACCCTGAAAAAGGAACAGGATACTTACCATCTTTAATTACTCTTTCATGTGCACCTTTTCCATATGAAGACAGAGTAATGTAGTGCTCATTCTTCATATCAGTAATCTTTTCTATAGCAGTATCTTGAATTATTAATTCTGATAATTTCACTTTCTGATATTTTTCCATTTAATCATCCCTACAAATCCGAATTTACAAATTCTTATAGTATTTTTCTATGAGTTTAGCCATAAGTTTCCTTCTTAATGCCAAGAACTCATCAAAGTTTTCATATGTCATTCCAAATACATTTTCTGGAATAGCATTCTCTTCAAAATTCACACTAAGTAAATCTCTGTCAGCGATATTTCCAATTTCAAGATTTCTTGTTTCACACTGATTATCAATTTTTGCGAAATATACATCTACTGGGTCATCACTAATTTTCTTGTTAACCTGTGTATCCAAATAAGTATAGTTTGCTACCTGATTATATTTAACCTTAGATGTAATACCGTTATCTTTTAAGTAAGCTTTAGGGAAAATATGATGAACATCTCCCGATATGTTAATCAAATCAGAAATCATTGTCCCTCTCATAAAAAGGGAATTACAATTAAGATTAATTTGAGCAGCTAAGAATACATTAAAGGCAGGGCTGTTTGTTGATGTAGTTTCAAGATACTGTGGTAGTGTAATATCCCAGAATACATCAGACAAAGCAGAAGACTCGATTTCATTGAAGAAATTAATGAATCCTTTCTCGTTAATGTTACGGATATCACGGCTCATAACAGATTCTGGTGAACCAATATATCTACTAGTAAGTGTTGATAACACAAACCATTTCTGAATGTGATGTTTAACCTGATCATTTGGAATAGAAGGATCACTTAATAGTTTTAAGTACAATGTGTATGCAAAATCCAATGTCATCTGTGAATTTAACAATTTACTAGACTTAAAACCTGCACCCTTAATTGCAAGTACAAATTGAGCGAAGTTGTATTCGTTGATAAACGCTCTTACACCATGTTCAAGTTTGGTATAAGAATCTTCAACGATTTCTTCCTTGAATTCCCTTGTTTCAAAGTCACGACCTGATAACAAACTTACCAATTCTGATAAACGTGCTCTGTTAAAGCTATACATAAAAGCTACACGTAACATATCATTGTAATCAGGATCATATATATCATCGAAATCATGGGCTAACCACTTAATCTTGCTTGCATATTCCGTATTGCAAAATTCAGTATCTTTTTGCATCTGAGGATAAAATTCTGGCTTAATTGCAAGATGGCAGAAATAATCAACAACCTTACGCAAGGTATTACCGCCATGAACTGTATCTGCAGCCATTTTAGACATAACAAAGTCAGACTGGCTTAATGAAGTTCCCTTAGAATTGATTCTTATAAAAATCTCAGTAACTTCATCTATTTCTAAAGTATGATCCAAATTAATTACACCAATTTGACGGTTAGCAATACTCTTCAATCGATTGATTGAATTGTTTACCTCATTGGGTTTAATTTCAGGATTATCTTCGCAGTACTGCAATGCAAAAGTAAAAGGATCAAAATCAGTCTTAAAGATTTCAGCAATATCAGGAATCCATTTTTTATCTTTTAAATGTGATGCATCCTGAACAGCAAATCTTTTGTCTGCATCAACAGCCAATGGATTAAAAGCAATCTTAATACGTCCTTTGTTAAAATCATCATCTAAGACTTCTCTACCAGCAATAGATGCCATCAAAGCTGTTATTCGTTGCTGACCATCAATAAGAACATGTTTTCCATCAGCAGTTTTTCCATCTTTAGTTTTTACATCA
Source organism: Saccharofermentans sp. (assembly GCA_045600625.1). Classification (GTDB taxonomy): domain Bacteria; phylum Bacillota; class Clostridia; order Saccharofermentanales; family Saccharofermentanaceae; genus Saccharofermentans. Next base: position 50,923 of record JAZRYF010000031.1, on the reverse strand, counting down.
GGATTTTTCCAAGTGATAATATATCCTGTAGGATATCCATTGTATAAGGAATCAATTAAATCTCTAACCTGAGATTTTTTCCATACAAATGGTCTCTGAATTTCAGGAATAACAAACTGTTGTGCGTCAATCAACCCAAGAATTGCACTAACAGAATACTGCATTAATGTAAACTTTTCGCCTTCCATATTAACCTCTCAATCAACCGAAATATTCTTGCATTAAACTATCAAACAACAGTTGCGTTTCATCCAATGATTTCTGTATAGCAACTTTTGATTTGTCGACTTGTTTGACGAAGTCAGCAAATTGATTCTGTAACTCTATTGGTGGCAATGGCAACCTAAAGCCTTCCACCTGATTTTTATTAACCTTAGGTAGATTTGTTCGATTACTAAAAGCCAAAATATAGTCCAAGAAATACTTGCTTCTTAAGGTATAGCCAAAGTAGTCTCTATTACAGATTTCTGCCTTAACCAGTATAGGATATGCATAAGCGAACAAAGGCCAACAAAGTCTGGCATAGCTACTTTGTTGAGATTTGGTCTGATTTTGCTATAAATAATATGCTCAGGTGTAAATAAATACTTACCGCTAATAACTCCGTCTTCGGCAACGGTTCTATACCCTATCAATCTACCTGTTTCTTTCTCTATACTATCAATACCAATATGAGGATAATCTCCATAACTTTCAAAGTCATGCACCATATTAGTATCAATATCAGCACATTCTTTAAAGCCTGCAATTGGCCAATCTTTGCTGTTAGTTTTCAAATCCCCAAAGAGCTCGACAAATCGGGCTTTGATGAGTTTATCCAATTTGCTTATTTCTTCATTTCTACTGTCGATTATATTCACTACTCGATCTAACAGTTTAATAATCTCTCTTTGCTGTTCTATAGGGCATACTTCGATCTCGATTTCTGAAAGTGTAGCTTTATTTAAAGTCTTTCCCATAACAGCTTTATTACTGCCTTCGTCCCAGTTCTTATATTTAAACATGTAATAAATATATTCTGGTAAAAGTTCAACTGTTTGTTTATCGTGGAAGGCCATTATAGCTTCGTTAGAGTACATATCTTCTGATGTGATGGCAGTTTTTCCAATAGATAATTTAAAGCTCATTATAACTGTATTGGCAGGTATTATTCTGATACCGCTCTCACTAACAGCTTTTGCAGATAAACACTCTTTAGTTTCTGAAATATATTTTCCACACTTAGATAAATCAGCAATTGAAATCCATTTGTATTCGCTAGAATTCCAATATTCCTGATTATCTCTGGATGGTGTTTTACCCATCTGTAATTCAAAAAGATCTTTTAATTTATATTTCATTAAACATCCCTACAAATCCGAATTTAATTATCCTTTTACAGATTGAGTAATTTTTCCAATTCCTCCATCTGTATACTGATTTCTTTTTCGATATCACGAATATTAGCCATAATCTCAGATGTAGGTGGATACTCAACTGCAACATACTCGACTTCTTTGTACTTATTTATACTAAGATCAAAATCGTTGTCTTCAATTTCCTTTTTAGGAACCATAAATGACTTTTCTGTACGCTTTCTATCTTTTTCACTATCAAGATTCTTAAACCTTTGAATAATATCAGGAATATCATTATCAGAGACTGGAGAGCGCTTATCATCAAGACTAAAACCATCTGCAGTCATATCATAGAACCAGACGTTGTCCGTGCCACCATGTTCTGTCTTAGTGAATATCAAAATAGCAGTAGAAACACCGGCATATGGCTTAAAGACTCCAGAAGGCATCGAGATTACTGCCTCTAATCTTTGATTCTCTACAATTTCCTTTCGAATTGCTTTATGAGCAGTGGAAGAGCCAAATAAGACACCATCAGGGACGATACATGCACATCTTCCACCAATCCTTAGCATACGAACAAACAAAGCTAAAAACAGTAATTCAGTCTTCTTTGTATGGCAAACCTTAAGCAAGTCAGCTGATACAATATCTGAATCAAGACTGCCCTTAAATGGTGGATTAGCAAGTATTAATGAATACTTATCCTTATCAGGATTCTGATCAGACAAACTATCTCGATATTCGATAAATGGGCTTTCTACTCTATGATTCATCATGTTCATAGCACCGATACGAAGCATCGTTCTATCCATGTCAAAACCATGGAACATATGATTCATAAAATGATCTTTCTTCTGCTTATCATAGAAGATTTCTTCTTTCTTATTACTCCACAAGTATTCACCTGCTTCAACAAGAAAACCAGCGGTACCACAACTAGGATCACAAATAACATCATCTGCCTTTGGATCCATAAGTTCAACCATCATCTTAATGATATGACGTGGTGTTCTGAACTGACCATTTACACCCGCTGTTGCTAACTTAGAAAGGAGATATTCATATACATCACCTCTAGCATCAGAATCATTGAGCTTGGCAATATGTGAGTAAAGATCATCCATAGCATCTACAATCTTAGAAAGCATAAGAGGTGTAGGCAATTTAAAGATTGCATCATCCATATATTTAGAGAATGCACTGTCTTTATTGGCATGAAGATTCTTGATAAATGGGAATACCATTTCCTGAACTACAGAATACATTCTATCTGCTGGATAATCTCTGAAAACAGACCACTTGAGCTGAGTTCCATCAATTATTCTGTCACCGATTTTTACTTCCTTTGCAAAAATACTCTCGTATGGAAGACCGAGCATTGCGCTTTCTTTGGCATGTGTATTATCAGAAACATCAAGATCATGAATGAACATTAGATATGTCATCTGCTCAATAACATCCAACGGATTGGTAAGACCACCAGTCCAAAATATTTCCCATAAACTATCAATTCGGTTCTTCAATTCTCCTGTAATCATGTATTAATCCTCCTTGTTCCAGTTCCATGAATATTTGGTATATCGACCACCACCAATTTTGGTAATTTTTTCTTCTTTAACTAATTCTGTTAGTGTCCTTTGAACAGTGGTTTGACTTATTCCAGGAGCACTATTTAGAATCTCTGTCTTTGTTATAGCGCCTAGATGATTCTTTATTAATTCCTCAATCCTATCTGGTTTTGGTATCTGCCTCTCTTCAACAATCTTTGCTCTGTCAAAGAATTCTCTATAACCAGCTATTACGATTCCTAGAATATATTTTACAAAAGGTTCGTAATCATTCACTCCTTCCATCCAACTCAATGAACTCTTCTGAAGCGAATCGTAATAATTATCTTTTGTCTTCTCTATCAGCCTCTCCAAACTTATATATTTACCAACTATGTAATTGTTCTGATACAGCAATAACAGCGTTAATAATCTGCTCATTCTTCCGTTACCGTCATTAAAAGGATGTATACACAAAAAATCTAGTATAAACATTGGAATAACTATCAAAGGATCTGCTTCACTATTGTTAATTGCTTCATTATATGATTTACAAAGCTCAGTTATGGCCTCTGGAGTTTCCCATGCAGGAAGAGGTTTAAATCTAACAAATCTATTGCCCTCAGCATCTTCCTCTTCAATATAATTATCACTTGTTTTAAATATTCCACCGGTTGTGGAGTTTTCAAATCTATATAAATCTCTGTGCAATTGCAAAATAAAAGTATCTTTAACTGGAATATGCTGAAAACTATTATGAATAGTATTTAAAACATCTCGATAGCCTGCGATTTCACACTCATTACGAGTTTTAGGCATAGTCTTATCCAACACTATTTTTTTCAAACGATCATCAGAAGTATAAATACCTTCGATTTTGTTAGAGCTTTCAGTACTTTGAATTCTCGCAACTTCAACAAGACTCTCAAGAACATCTGCATGCCTTTCTGCAATCAGACGCTGTTCACCTCTAAATTCATGAATTGCAGTAAGATAATTAACTATCTCAGGAGTTAATAGTTCCTTCCACTTTTCAGTATATTCTATATTCCGCATTTTAATTGCCTCATTAATAATCCAACTTCGTCATTTTAAATGTTTTGACTCAATTAAATTATACGACTAATTAATAACAAAACAACAGTCAATTTAGTCTTTTGCAGCAAAATGACTAAATTGACTGTTTATTGACCAAAATGAAATTTACATTAAAATAACAAAAACAATCCTACTCCCCACTCTCACTCGTGCTGCTAACATGAACTACGTATGGGTTCTCGCTTCTGTGCATCATTTCGATGGCATTAAAGGAAGATGAAGTCCTGCGTTCTCTGTGCGTGATTGGATGCTTTTGGTCTTCAAGCCACATAAATAACATAAGCAGAAGAATAAAAGGAAGCAAAATTAGAAAGAGCTTGAACTTAAATGCTGATACTCGTGCCTGATGTTCCCAAAATGTTTTTGCCATGCTACGACCTACCTTACTGAAGGAAACTTAAATGCATCCAAAATACGGTCTACAGCAGCAGGATCTGCTGTGGTGAGCATAGTGAAAACAATAGCCACCATATTACCTGAATAATAAATACCGCCATGCATGTTATGACCTTCTATGAATAAAAACTGCTGATAACCAAAATAAGATTTACATGTGCCATCAAAGGCTACATAGCCGAGATCATTTTTAAGTACACCTCTGATATTAGGGATTTGCATCTCATTACGAATTAACTGATTATAGTATTCAGTAAAGGCAGCCCGCGCAGAAGGTTCATCATGGTAAACAAAAAATGTGCAGTAAATCCCATCTGCTGCTGTGCCTACACGTGTTACCTGAGTGTAGCCGCTGTGTACAGTGGTAGTTCTGTATCCTACGCCCTCTTCAAGATTAAGCTCTTCGCTAAAAATCTTCTCAATCTGTTCTACAGAGTAATCACGAATTTCCTTATGCAAGAAACCCGTTACAAGGTAAATTACAACGCTTACTGTAAGTAGTATTGCTATTGCTATCGTGTATGTTCTTCTCATATTCATAATTCTTAATTAATCTTAAATATTATAAATTATACATTCTTTTTAGTAGATTGATACCATACTCAACATCAAACGACAAGCCTAACTGAGCTAATGGAAGGTTCTCATTGGCAATTAACTCAATAAACATCTTTATCGATTCGTATACAATACCAGTTGTTTCAATCACACTATCATTATTTACTATCTGCAACAGCCTAAAGACATCATACTTATGCTTTTTATAATCTTTTTCATTTACATGTTCACCTGCCAGTTTTCTTCGGTTCAAATCCAGCCACGCGTACATCTTAAAAGGAATAATGTATTCTGGTTTTAACACGCTAATTCCATTTATTATCTCGCGACCTTCTATCATAAAATAGTAGAAATCATCATTTAGTAATATTGCGGATAAACTTGATACATCATCATCGATATGAATTGGGATTATTGCGTGTTCAACTTCTAAATGATAATTGGGCTTACGGGAAAATAACTCAATCATTATTGGATATCCAGGCTGTGGGTCAGTGAATCTGTAGAAATGCATTTTATCACTTTTCTTCCATCCACATTTGTATTTGCCTGATTTAATATAATTCCAAAAGACAGATGCAAATTCTTTATATCTATCCTCTAACAACAAAATCATATCAATATCTTTTGTAGCCCTAAAACTAAGATCTGCATCACTCATCAAAATATCGCACGCTGCTCCACCAATAACTGTGTAACAATCCTCATAACCCTTAAATGCTTCTCGCCAAGATCCTATACCCTCTACCATTCAAAATCCTCCAAGTATTGCAAAGCAGCATCCTCTATCCTTTCATCCTCATTGTTCTGCAAAGACATAATTAGTGAAATCGGATCAACTAAACCGTCACTTTGAAACAATACTGGGTTATACTTCCATAATTCAACTTCCATACATGGCTTATCAATATCCCAGCCGACATCAATTGATTTTAAACTATTAACCTCAACACTATTCTTATCAATAGCAAAGCATGGTATTTCCGGACTGTTAATCATTGTAGTTTTTCCAAGTGCCGATACACCTGATAATGGCCAATTAAATGAATTCATTGGAATTTCAACATATAGACGCTTTTGGACTGGATTTATAAGGTAAGTTCTAGCTAGATTAAAAGCATCTCTTCCATAAGATACTAAATAAATAAGACTTTCTTTTCCATTAACAACCTGACCAAGCAGATTCATAGAACTTAATTGCTCGCTAGCTCGAGTAATAGAGGTTCTTGTAAGACCCAAATCCTCTGCTGCCTGCTTTTTCATTACTTTTTTATCTTTACATTTAAACAATAAATATAAGAATAAAGCCTGAGTAGCAGGCATCATTTTACTTGATTTAAATTCCATTTTTCTCTTGAACTGGTTACTAAGCATCACACCTAAAAAAGGCATATAGAACTGATCATCTCCACATACAAAAGGAATATTACGTTTAACAAGAGCATCTCGCTGAGTTTTAGTCAATTCAGAAAAACTATAAGCAACATCCAGATTGGTTATTTCCTGATATTTAATTAGCTGCTTTTCAAATGCAACAACACCAAATCTATCAATAGAATCTACCTGTATTATATAGAATAACGAATCATTAAAGTGCGCTTCATAAAAAGTTCTTCCAGAAGTCATATACAATGGAAGTCCTTTGATTTTAATTTCTTGTATAGTTATATTAATGCCGTAATTATTCTCTATATTCTTTAACATAAAGCGCCTCGATAACATTTTTTATTTATAATAACATTCTAATTGTAATTAATCTATTACCAATGTTATCATCTATACAAAAATTCAAATAACACAAATACCATGCGTGTTATAAAATAGAGAAGTCTAAATCAGTTCAATCGAAGGAGCTCAGCAAAATGACAGATATTAACAGAGGTATTGATCAAGGCACAGGCATCAGATATGTGTCATTTGGCAATGGAACAAAGACAATGGTGATTATTCCTGGACTATCAATTGGATATGTAACTGATAGTGCACCGGCTGTTGCAGCAGCTTTCGATGAGTTTAAGGAAGAGTTTAAGATTTACCTGTTTGATATAAGAGAAGATGTACCTGAGAACTACTCTATAAGCCGTATGGGCGACGATCTCGTGTCAGCTATTAAGAATCTCGGATTACGCAATATACACTTATATGGATGCTCTATGGGAGGAATGCAGGCTATGTATATCGCTGGAACGCATCCGGAACTTGTTACAAAACTCGTAGTAGTATCCTCTGCATGTAAAGAGAACAACACAGCGAAGAAAACGATTACCAACTGGCTTCAATCAGCAAAGGATAAGAAGCGCGAAGAACTCATGGATGATATGGGACAGCAAATATACTCCAAAGCATTTTATGAAGCAAGCAAAGATGCGTTTGCCATGTTGGCTCAAAGCCTTACTCCAGATATACTTACCAGATTTATTAATACTGCAAGCAGCATAGCAAATCTTGATGTTACAAACGAGGCAAAAGCAATTAAGTGCCCTATGCTTGTTATGGGAAGTAATGGTGATCAGGTGCTTACAGGTGACGCATCGATAGAGATAGCTTCGATTACTGGCGCCAAGCTTCATATGTTTGATGAGAATACATCGCATGCTATATACGATGAGGTGCCAGAAGTTAAAATTATGGCTAAGGAGTTTTTTATTAAGTAAAAATCTGGGACTATTTATGCACTATTCTCGCGACGTCTATGTAGACTCAGATACATAGACAATTAGATAGACTTCATTGTAAGATTACTTAGTAAATTTTATTAGAATTCAAAAAAGTATTTTTGACACACAAAAGCCCTCGCATCAAAACGAGGGCTGTTAATTACTTACTTTTCTTAAGCTTAGGTATAAGAATTAGTGCTCCTGCAATCAGAAACACCAGGATCACAGCGATAAAAGCAAGCACAAAATTTGTATTACTCTTATTCTGTGTTACAGCTTCTTCAGTAGACTCACCAGGTACAACTTCAATTGTCTCAGCAATATATGTACCTTCAGATTCAAATCCGGTAGATACAGTACCATCTGGCTGAACCAATACAGTTGTAGTAGTTGCTGCGACTTCTCCTGCGCTATTAGTCGTAGCCGCTATGGACTCACCAGCACTATTAGTTGCTATAACTACAGTCTCACCTTCAGGATTAACACTAGTAACGGCAGTTCCCGCTTCATCAGTTGCTACAGCGATTGCTTCAGTTGTTGCTGTAGTAGATTCGGTGGTGGCTACAGTTGTATCAGAAACTACCGGAGCATCTGGGAAAGTAACAATCACCTCAGGCTCCGGTTGTACAGGACTGCTAACCGTTGTAGCCTGTGTCGTAGCGACCGTTGTATTATTCCCTGCTGAATTTGTATTCTCAGTAGGTGGATTACCATCCGGAATGAATGGTAATGTTGTTCTATTAATAAATTCCGACATTAGTTTGTGTCTTTTGTTGGGAAGAATGGAAGATTACCCATACCAGGGAATGAAGATCCTCCACCAGTTGTTCCAGCTTCACTTGTAGGGAATGTCTGAATAGGAAGTGAACTTGCAACAATATCAACATCTTCCATGCAAACGATTTCCATTTCAGGTTCAATGTACTTCTTGTTCATAAATACTCCTAAAATATAGTTTTCTAATAACACCATTATAGATGGGTCTTGTTATTAGTAAATATCCTTATTATTTCTTTTGCATTACTTTGAATGCTAATATAGCTGCTTCTGAATCCATATTACAGTGCAAACAGAACAACTTTACTGATTTTAACAGCATATCAAGTAAATTCATAGTCTGAAGCATAGAATTTGCATCACCAGGCCTATAAGACTGTTGTATAAGATGAGGTAACATTTGCTTACTATCTACTTCTTCGATAGTGTTATTATCACTTCTCTCAATTAAGCATATAGAACTAAGTTTAACTTTACAGTTAGTTCCATAGCATTCTTTCCCCTGCCATGGAGTACCATAAGCAACAACTTCGTTATTAGTAATCTTAAGTAACGGCTTATCACCATTAACAATAAATGCGCCAGAAATATTCTCTAACCAAAGTCTCGAATGAGTAGTCTTACCTACTCCAGAGCGTGCTGTAAATAGGAATGCTTCATCATTAACTGCTACAACAGATCCATGGAACAAAAGAATATCATAATCAAGTAAAGCGATGGCTATCTTACGATAGACCGCCAGAGTCTCAAGATATGAATTAGAAAACTCATATGGCTCTCTTCCCTCTAATTCAGCATCCTTAACGGATTTGATTCTCTCGAATTCAATATCTTCGATTGTTGTAGTTACATTAACAAGAGGTTGATCGTTACTTACATATTCCTGGCATAACAAATGAACTTCTTCATATAATGAGTTAATCTCAATATTGATATCAGCTATTTTGTATATTCCTGTGAACAATCTTCTTGATTCCTCTTTTGATAAAACTTAATACTCTTCTAATGCTTAATACAATTACTCTTCCACCAACAGGATTAGTCCATAGAGAAACATACACACGATACCAAAAATCAGTTATTTTAATTGCCTTGTCATTACGCTTAATAGTCGTAAGAATACCTAATATCTGATTATCTCTTACAGGCTCATTTTCGTATGAATTATCGCCAACAATAATATAGTCGTTATCACGAACTTTCTTTATTCTATGAAGAACATATACACCATTATCGCGCTTAAAAAGAACTGTATCTTTTAACTTATATCTCCCCTGATGAGATTCTATTATTGCCAGGTCTCTGCCAGGTCTGATTATTGGCATCATACTAGTTCCAGAGACAGTAAATACGTAATAGCCATTCTGGCTAATCTCATTTTCAATAGTAGTCATATTAAGATTCAAGAGCACCAATCGTATTGAGCATCTCTACTACGTAATCTACAGCCTTGGAAGCTTCAATCTCGTCTACTTCATACTCATCAAGTAACTTTTGAACTAACTGTTCCTTAGAGGTGTCTTCCTTAAGATTATCTACAAGAAAGGCTGCTGTCTCATTACTACGTAGAAAACCATGGAAACTGTCAGCACTCTCACCAATGGGAACCATAATTTGAGAATTAGCAATACTATGAACGACAAAAGATGATTTTAATTTCATGATTATTTTCCTTTTAAAAGTGCCGTTCTGTTATACAAAACGGCACTAAATAATAATTAATATTGAAAATGCAATTTACCAAGCATATTCATTAGCAATGTTAGCGTAGTTGTAGATAGCTCTAGCCAAGTCCTGTAAATCATCAACATTATCATAAGCTAATACAGAATAACAATAAGACAAAGCACAGAAATTTACAGTTGAATCCAACTGACCATCAACATATACATCTACAGAAAATACATATGACAAATCTCTAGCTGAGATATCATCAATAGCAACGTATAAATATTCGCCCCTCTGCTCAGCCTTCAAATCTGTGTTTCCAATCTTGAAACTAACTGTACTTGGATCAATCTCTTCATCTGGGACCATAAAGTACATTCCTAATGTAGTACCAGACAATAGAGTAAGGTTAGAACCAACGAACAATACCTCATTACCCTGAGTAGTAGCATATTGAGCGTAATCAGAGAGACTATCAGTAGTTATCCTTGAAATTGCAGCTCGAGCCATACTTATATCAATAGCATAATCATCAGTACGATAACCAAAGAACTGCTGAGCTAAAGTACCATAAATCAACATAGAATCAACTAAATCTTTAAGTGAACCTGGTTGATCATATTGGGGAACATTATTTGCATATTCTCTTACAGAATATGTTGTAGGTTCACCTACATAACGTGAAGGAACAATAACCTGAGCATTAATCTCATCTGCCATTTCCTTAGCATCTACATAACAGCTAAATACATAACGTCTAACACTATCAACAACCGTAGGAACACCCTCAGAAACAGGTATTTCCTGAACCGAACCATTAGGGAGAGTAAAACGAACATATGCATTAGGATTAATTAAAATATCCTGTGACAGCTGATAGTAGAAATTGATACCAATCTTTCCACCAACAGTCAAAGAATGACCAACAACATATTCTTCAATAATTGGTTCAACAGACTGATTACAATCAGTACAAATGTAGTCATCCAGAAAAATGATATTTCTATGTAAAGGATGATAAGTAGCACCATTAGACAGAGATGCCATCGCAGCAATTAGATTAGAATCAGCATTACAAGGATAGTGGATAGTAAAATCACTACTACCAGCAAACTGAAGAGCACTAGGATTAGTGTTTGTTAATATTGATGGAAGGAAGAGATCCTTCAAATTTGAACAAAACATAAAAGCAGCACTATCAATTGTAAGCCCACTTTCATATCCTGGAAAAACATGAGAGTGACTTTGATCTTCCTGGAAAATAACTTCAGATATATTTGTTAACTGAAAGAAAGCACCTTGATTAACAGTTCTAACTGTATATGGGATACTTATTGTTTTAATAATTGCTCCACCCATCAAAGCACCTGTACCAGATCCTATACTAGTAACACAATAACTACTTCCGTTATACTCAACAAAACTAGGAATCCAAACATTCTCAAGATTAGCTACACCAACTACGCATGCTGTACCATCTTCAAAATTGAATTCATAACTAATGCTATCTACAGTAGCTGATGTTGGAACAGGATCTAACTCTTCACCCTCAGCCAATACCTTGCCCGATACCGCTGGAATATTGATGAATGTAACCAACATTACCAATGACACAACAGATGCCAAAACTCTCTTTAATTTAATAGACATTATGTTCCCTCCCAGGTTTTTAAACATAAATAATGACTTTATTATAAATGGGGATTATCATTTTGTCTTGTTTTATCAGCATATTTTTATTAAATTTGCGTTTCAACGCAAAAAAACACTGGCCATAAGCCAGTGCATTTTACCGGATTGGTGGAGATGAGGGGAATTGAACCCCTGTCCGAAACCATATCCTCCGGGACGTCTCCGGGTGCAGACAGTGTTTAAAAATTTCCCTTTGAACAGAACCCGCTGTCAGGTATGCTCGCCAGTAGCTTCATAGATACAACAGAAACTCAAAGCTTTGCTTCTGAGGTGGTCCTGTTTAACCTCTGACAGGTAAGGTCTGCCGCTGACGACTATCCAAGATGGCAGATGGTCAAGGTAGTCGGTAGCAAAATCAAGCTGCTACGAGCTGTGTGTCGTTTGCAATTACTTGCGTTTCCCGTTTTTTAAAGAGGCCAACGAGAATCCTCTACCCGCTTTCCCAGTATCAACGACCCCGTCGAAACCGGTGCACCCCCATATATAAGTCACAGCTCTAACTCATATGAGATACATTAAATTATCATACTTACATCAAATCGTCAAAGTTTAAATCCTTGGAAACATCATATGGCTGATAAGGATTATTCTTCTGCGCGTCTTCCCATCTCTTCTGCTGCTCCTGCATAGCCTTCTGCTCTTCAATAGCAGCATTAGCCTGCTCAGCAAGTTCACGAGCTTCATATGGATTAAGAATTGCTTCTGTACCACAGTAAATACACTTAATCTTAAATGGGCCATTGAACTGAGCCTTGGATCCGCACTGAGGACATGCCATCCCCTTCAAAGTGACAACTCCTCTGGAATTAATCTCCATTACTTCAGTAAGCGCCTCATTAAGCTGCTCATTAGTTACACCCATCCTCTGAAGAATAAGCCAGAATGCATGAATCATCTGCTCATTCATGTCAAGCTTGCTCTGGATTTCTTTTGTATCAGTAGCAGACTTATTAATAATTGAATCGTTAATTGAATCTGATCCAACACTGCTGTAAGATTTATAAGTCATTAGTTTATCCTCCAAAATATTAACTGTTATATAATTCTCCACAGAACTCAGATATAGCCTGAGCAACTGCTCCAAGATTTTCATCTAACAACAACTGTGTCTCATCGTCACTGTTAGATAGGAATCCGAGACTTAACTGGAAACATCTGATTGTATTAGCATAGTTAAGACCTGTGTAATACTGAGATGTTGAATACTCGTAGTTTTCAAATCCTTCTGCCTGAGCTACTAACATAGCAAGAAGAGCCGCATACTCAGGTGAAGTATCTGTATAGCTTCCGTTATTAGGAATATAAACTCTTACACCAGAAGTAATTGGATCGTTAGCACTGTCAGCATGAATTCTTAAGAACAAATCAGGATTAGCATTAACTGCCATAGAAGCTCTTTCCTGATTTGAGATATTTACATCATTCTGCTCGCGTATCATGATTACATCAGCACCGCACTGAACAAGATAATCACGAATGATATTACAATACTGCAAAGTCAGCTCATACTCAGGAGTTCCGGACACTACACCAGTACCACCGCTTGTACATCTTGGCTTGGTTGCTGATAACCATGAAGCATAGAGCTCCTGCTCATTGTCCGTTGTCTCCTGGTGACCTGCATCAAGAACAATAGTCATGCCTGTAAGATCTGGATGATCATCTGCAACAGGAACAATAGTTGGAGCAGGTGTAGGACTAGGAGTTGGTGTATTTGTAGGTGTAGGAGTAGCTACAGGAACAGGTTCTGTCTCTATAACGGTCTCACTAGGAGCTGTAATACCTAAGTTAGCAAACAAGCTGTCTCTTCTGGCTATTACAAACGCAACGATTCCTACTACTAATAAAATAATAATTGCCCACAAATATACACTTGTCTTAAGCTTCTTTTTCTTCTTAGGACTTTTACGCTGTGGTGCAACAGGAACTACTACCTCTTCCTGCTTAGACTGTACAGGCATTACAGGTGCAGTACGAACAGAAGGCTGAGGCGGAACCTGAGGTGCATTTACTACCTGAGGGTTTCTGGTTGCCTGATACTGTTCATATCTGGCAATAATCTGCTCTACCATAGCAATACGCTGATTTTCTGGAAGAGACTGTATATGATTCATCACCTGAGCACGTTTCTCAGGCGGCATAGAGGCTAATATAGCCTGAAACTTTCTCTTGTTATCTTCAGATATCATGTCAAAACCTTTCCGTAGACAAACAAAATTCTTACAGATAACAGTATATATTAAAAAAGCACCGGTAATATTTCCGGTGCTTTACATTTACTTCTTAAGTGTCATACAGCGTAAACTGTTAAGTATGGCGATTATAAGTACTCCGACATCTCCAAATACCGCTATCCACATATTCGCGATACCAAGCGCGCCTAAGGCCAGGATAATTACCTTTACACCTAAAGCGAAGATAATATTCTGCCATACGATACTCATCGTCTTACGTGAGATCTTAATGGAATCAGCTATCTTAGATGGCTTGTCATCCATTAATACTACATCTGCAGACTCGATAGCAGCGTCACTTCCAAGAGCACCCATCGCGATACCGATATCTGCTCTCATTAGTACCGGGGCATCGTTAATTCCATCTCCAACAAAAGCAAGCTTTGTTCCTGTACCAAGAAGTCTCTCAACATGTGATACCTTATCAGCTGGAAGAAGTTCTGCATGAATCTCATCAAGCCCCAATTTTGATCCTACGCTTTGAGCAACCTTCTCCTTATCACCTGTAAGCATAACAGTATTTTTAACACCAAGCTTCTTAAGGTTAGTTATTGCTTCTGCTGAATCAGCCTTTATTTCATCGTTAATTACGATATGGCCTAGGTATTCGTTGGCCCATTTCGCTTCGCGTGCTACATGAATAATAGTTCCTGTAAGCTCGCAGTCCTTATACTCTGCCTTAATAGAATCCATGAGTTTGCCGTTACCAACATAGTAAACGACGCCATCTACTACAGCCTTGATGCCGTGGCCTGCAATCTCCTCTACAGCGCCTACACGCTCCTTAGAGATATTACCAGCGCGCTTAATAATTGACTCCGCAATAGGATGAGATGAATAACTCTCAGCGCATGCTGCGATATCTATGAGCTCATTCTCCGAGATCTCATTTGCATGTACAGCCTCTACTGCAAAGCTTCCCTTGGTAAGTGTTCCTGTCTTATCGAAGACTACAGTCTCAATCTTGGACAAAGTCTCCATATAGTTTGCACCCTTAATAAGGATACCGTCCTTAGATGCTGCACCGATACCTGCAAAGAAAGACAGCGGAACAGATACAACAAGTGCACATGGGCAGGATACTACTAAGAATACAAGTGCTCTTCCTATCCACTGCATCCACATACCATCAAAGATTGGTGGTACCAGGGCCAGAAGCACAGCACCAATTACAACGCATGGTGTATACCACTTGGCAAATCTTGTAATAAAGTTCTCTACCTTAGCCTTCTTCTCAGAAGAATTCTCTACGAGTTCTAAAATTTTAGATACAGTACTCTCAGCAAATATACCTGTAGTCTTAACTATAATTACACCAGTAAGGTTAAGTGTACCTGAGATTACGTTGTCGCCGATAGAAGCATCAGCAGGAGCACTCTCACCAGTTAAAGCAGCAGTATTAATTGTAGTAGAACCATTAAGAATCACACCATCAAGAGGAATCTTCTCACCTGGCTTAATCACGATTGTCTCACCAACCTGAACTTCTTCTGGAGAAACCTCAGCCTCTACGCCATCTCTTATAACATTAGCATAGTCTGGTCTGATATCCATCAGGGATGCGATTGACTTACGGCTTCTTCCTACAGCAATACTCTGAAAAAGCTCGCCCACCTGATAAAAAAGCATTACGAAAGTAGCTTCCGGAAACTCCTTAGTCGCGAAAGCACCAAGTGTCGCGATTGTCATAAGAAACTTCTCATCAAATACCTGACCATGAATAATATTGATAAATGCACCCTTAAGGATGTCAAATCCAACAATCAGGTATGGAATAGCGAATAATATCAATTCACACCACCAAGGAAGTACAACCAGTCTACTTATCATAGCTGCAATTCCAAGAATAACTGTGGAAGCGATAATTCGCTTAAGCATTTTACGCTGCTTTTTGGTGAGCTTGTATTTCATATCAGAGAATAACCTCGCAGTCTGGTTCAACCTTATTCATAGCCTTAATGGCCTTGGCAAGTACATCATCGAATACTGCATCATCAGCTTCTAAAGTGAACTTCTGTGTCATGAAATTAACAGATGCACTTGTTACACCATCAATAGCCTTAACAGCCTCCTGCATCTTCAAAGCACAATTAGCGCAGTCTACCTCATCTAACTTAAATGTCTTCTTCATGGTTATGTTCTCCTTCTTCAATAATATGTTCATAGCCCAATTCAATAATTGATCTTACGTGATCATCAGCAAGTGAATAATAAATCGTCTTACCATCTCGTCTTGGAGCTACTAAGTTTGCATCACGTAATACCTTAAGTTGATGAGATACTGCTGACTGTGTCATACCGATCAATTCAGCAATAGCACATACACACATCTCCTCTTCGAATAAGGCATACAAAATCTTAAGTCGTGTCATATCACCGTAGATTTTGAACATATCTGATAAGTCACAGATAAGTTCGTCTTCAGGCAACTCACACTTTACCTTCTCGAGTAAGTCATGATGATTGTGAGCACACATCTGATGATTTCTCCCTTCAATATTAAATATGAGCAGTTACTCATATGTGTAACTGCTCATATGTTAATTCATTCATATGTTGTTGTCAACAGGAAATTAATCCATAAAGATAGAATACTTACCGCACTTCTCAGAAACTAATTCAAAAGCCTTATATACATCCATGAAAGCATCATAAATCTTATGCATTCTAAGAACTTCAACTGGATCATAATCATTTGTAAAAAGATCCCTGATAGCTTCATCGTAGACCTTCTTATACTCAATCTTATAACGGTCAAGTTCAATAATCTGCTTTGTCGGAGTCTTGTTGGCCTGAACATTCTGAATAAGATTAATGAGTTCTAATACCTTATCTGCTGCTCCCTTAACATTATATATTGCAGTAGCAAGTGTCTCATTCATCAGCGTAACATTATATCTGATTAAAGCCTCACCTACGTCATCAATAGTATCTGTACAATCTTCAACAGCATGAATTACTTCAAAGATGAGCATAGCTTCGTTATCTCTAAGCAAAGATTCATTCTGATAATAAAAATGAAGTGCATGCATCTCAACATCTGCTTCGTCTTCAATAGCTGAGATTTTCCTGGAGATTGAATCTCTGTCTTCCATATAGTTAATTAATTCATTAAGGACTTCTGCCTCTTCAATTACATGACGGCAAATAAGATTAAGTCTTGCAAATACTTCAACGCGCTCAGATTCTTTCATCAAATAAACTCCAAACTTAAGTGATGAATAAATTATACAAAAATAAATAGCCATAGTCCAAGATGAGGTAGTAATCTCTACATTAAATAGTGTGTTTATTTTGTATTATTTGAAAATCTACCACACTGATTATATGAAAAAGTGTGTTGATTAAAGCCATAACAACCAAGCAACACACTTCCCCAAAATGAATGTATGTTGATTCCGACGAATTGAATAGAACAACACACTTTTGATGCTTCTGAGTATGTTGGAATTTCTAAATTGTCAAATACAACACACTACGACATAAAACATAAAGCAATCAAAATTCTTTACATAAAAACAACCGGGATAATATTATCCCGGTCGTAAGAAAACTTAATTAATCTCTTAATATTAGAGAGCAGATACCTTAGACATAGACTCTTCAGCAGCCTGATTGTCAGAGATAAGATCAACGTTCTTAGGTGTGCAAACGAATGTTGTCTTAACTGGTGTTGGCTCGATTCTGCCATCAAGTGCATATACAGCACCAGAGATATAGTCAACAACTCTCTGGTTATTAGCATTAGGTGTGAGATTGCAAATTACAATGTGTCCCTCTCTGATGTGATCACAAACGATCTGAGAAGATCTGATGTCATATGGTGAGAGCATTACTACTGTTGCAGTAGAGATTGGTCTTACAGGAGCAGCAACTGGCTGGATGTATGTCTGTGTCTGAACCTCTGGCTGAACATATGCTGTCTCAGCAACATTCTCTACAGGCTCTTCCTCATATGTCTCATAGCCTGTCTCGTACTCATCATAATTCTCTTCCTCGTAAGTCTCCTCGTCGATAAATTTGTTGAAAAAGTTCTTAAAAGCGCCCATACTTTTCTGTCCTCCAAAATTTATTTTCTTACCACAAAACCCGCGTGGTTCATAAAAAGTATGAGTCGATACTACCGAATGAAAATCACTTGTACAATACGTTACAGACATCTGTAAAAGAATAGAAAAGTAAAGAAACTTTGTTGTAACAAAACTTGTAATTTTTAATGTAACGATGTTACAGAAGTAATATAAATTAGTGCAATAAAGCGCTTCTGTCACCGAATATTGCAGTGCCTATTCTAACACATGTGCTGCCTTCTTTAATAGCAGCAGAATAGTCCTGACTCATGCCCATAGACAATGTATCAAAGAATGAAGGATCCTTAACATTAGCCTTTATATTATCAAATATTGCCTTAGTATCAGCAAAGACCTTACGAGCTTCTCCTTCGTATGTCTCAATAGGAGCCATAGTCATAAGACCTCTTAATCTGACACCATCCATGTTACATACTTCTTCTACAGCTCTGTCTAACTCTTCTGGGAAGAATCCGTGCTTGCTCTCTTCTCTGGAGATATTACCCTGCAACAAAATATCTGTAACAATACCATTAGCAACTGATCTCTTGGAAATCTCCTGAGCCAGTTCTAACGTATTTACTGAATGGATAAGATGAGTCTTACCAATAATATATTTAACTTTATTTCTCTGAAGTGTACCGATAAGATGCCAGTTAGGCTCTAATCCTAATTCATGTAATCTCTCTGACTTAGGAACAATCTCCTGAACCTTATTCTCACCTAAGTCCATAAGTCCACCTCTGAAGGCAGCTTCTGCATACTCTACAGGGAAAACCTTAGAAACACCTACAAGTGTTACTTCAGAAGGATCTCTTCCCGCTTCAACACAAGCTGCAGCAAGTTTACTACGAACAGCATCTGCATTATTTTTTAACTGCAAAATTAATTCTTCTGAACAGTCCATTAACTTACCTGATCTCCCGGCCTTGCCGAATTCGGATTTGTTATATATACAGTCTGTAAACTTGGTGTATGAGAATCACCCATAGGACTGATAATTGCAAACTCTCTGTCGTAGTCCTGGATTAATACTCCAAGCTCAGTACAGAAGCCCTGATCATTGATATAAAGAGTTGCTACACCACGACTATAGTCAGGATTTACTAATGATGAAGATGATACTCTCATACCTGTTGTCTCAGTAATAACAACCTCGATATCTGCAGTTCTTATATCAAGAAGATCCTCTACATATCTTGTTGTAGAGAATACAACGAGATAATTACCATTATCGGTAATCTGAATTCTCTCTACAATACACTTACCAATACTTACACCCTCAGAACCTACAATAATTGTATGCTGTGTTCCAACTTCAAATGCTGATGAAGGAGCATCAGATTCATTAAGGAAGCATGCAATATACTGCTCGTTATTCTGAGCTATTCTGGCAATAGGCTGACCAGCTTCAACTCGAAGATTAGAAGGAATAACGCCTACACCACCATTAATATAATCTCTGATAGTACCTGCATCAGTGTTCAAAAGCATCTCAAAGGAAAGTGCTGTCTCTAATCCATCCAGCTTATAAGATACAATTCCAGGCTCTGTAGCATTAACAACTGTAGCTCTGCTTTGAAGTGTTGATTCATAACCACGCTCATCAGATCTTAAAGTACGAAGTCTCTCATCATCAAAATCAAGTTCAGAAAGTTCTAACTCTCTTTGATTAAGAAGAACCGAGATAGATGATGCATATGAACTAATCTCACTTAAATTACCGCCACTAGCATCAAGTCTAAGCATATTAACGATAGGATCAATAGACTGATTGATATCGCTATAGATATTCTCAGCACCTTCAGCGAGACCCTGAGCAATCAACTCCTGCTGAACATCAGAAATCTGAGACTGAGTATTACGAAGGTTAATAACTACAGCCTGCATATCATCAGGCACAACCATCGCGAGTGACTGACCAGCAGCGACTCGAGAACCTTCTGCAGCCTCAGTTACTACATCACCTGAATGACTTGATAATACGATATTCTCATCACGAACAAATATAGCTCGCGAACCGATTGTATGCTCGATAGAACCAGTTGTTACGAACTCCAAATTAGGTTTAACAGCAAAGTAATTATAGAAGTGGTGAACTATAACAAATACAAATATAACACCAACTAATACAAGAATAGTAGCTAAAGCAGAGTTAAATAAAGCGCTTCTTCTGGAGCTTTTCTTACGAATGTCTCGTGGATCGCTCTTAGCTCTCTTCGCATCTGCAGCTTTCTTATCAGCTGCCGCCTTTTTTGCTTCAGCCTTCTTCTTTGCTTCAATTTTCTTTTTTTCTTCAGCTCTTATTGCCTCTTCCTTCATTGGAAAAGGTGTCTGATTACTATTCGAAGGCTTGCCCTGTCCCTTAGATTCTGATTTACCCTGAGGTCTCTTCTGACCGCTCTTGGAAGGAGGGTTATTCTTATTTACTGGTTTTCCCTGTGACTTACCAGCAGGCTTATTACCCTTAGACTGTGGTTTACCTGGGTTAACTGGCGTACCAGGCCTACCGAGGTTAACTGGAGAATTAGGCTTACCTGACTGGCCCTGAGGTTTATTGCCCTGAGGCTTATTTCCCTGTGGTCTGTTACCCTGAGAAGCCGGCTTAGGTCCATTAGGCCTTGGAGGACGATTCTGTCCCTTATTACCACCCTGAACCTGAATAGCTTTACGATTTTTACGCGCAGAATCAGCAGGCCCCTGCTTAGGAGGCCTGTTCTTACCATTCCTTCTGGCATCAGATGGAACATTACTGTTCTCAAACCATTGTCTCTCGTTATTATCAGACATTTATCTCACCAAATTTAAGTTTAGGACAAAGCCCTCATAACTGCAAGTTTAACTTGTTCTGAAACAAGACCTCCCTGCATATAAGCAATATATGGTGGCTTTATAGGGCCATCACAGGAAAACTCTGTAGTAGCTCCAAATGTAAATGTTCCAGCTGCCATAACAACCTGATCCTCATAACCTGGCATATCCCATGGCTCAGGTGTTACATAAGAATCAACTGGAGAGCACTGCTGTACCTTACCGCAGTAATTAACAAGCTTATCTTTGTCATCAAAGATAATTGTCTGAACAATATCGCCTCTCACTTCATTATAAGCAGGTGCAGACTTATATCCTGCTAATTCAAACATTGCTGCAGCTAATACAGCGCCTCTTAGACATTCAGCTACAACATGAGGTGCCATGAAAATACCCTGCGCAATCTGTCTGTTAAAACCAAGCGATGGGCCTACTTCACTACCAAGACCAGGAGCAGAGATGTGCCTTGCCACTTTCTCAACCAGGTCTTCGTTACCAGCGATATATCCACCCGATGGTGCGATTCCACCACCAGCATTCTTAATTAATGATCCAGCACAAATATCAGCTCCTAATGCGCATGGCTCCTGCTTCTCAGTAAACTCACCATAGCAGTTATCAACAGCAACAATAATGTCACTTCTTACAGCATGAACACTGTCAGCTATCAGCTTAATATCTTTGCCAAGAAGAGCTCTTCTTCCAGTATATCCACGGGATTTCTGGATAAATACAACCTTAACTGAGTCATCTATCTTAGATAAAAGTGCATCAATATCAGGACTTCCGTCAGCCTTAAGTTCTACTTCATCGTACTCGATTCCATAGTTACGAAGAGAACCATCATATGTTTTCTCATCTAATCCTAATGTAGAAGCCAAAGTATCATATGGACGTCCTGTAGCAGACAAAATCTTATCTCCAGGTCTTGTAATTCCATAAAGCATTGAAGAAATAGCCTGAGTACCCGAGCTAATCTGGATTCTTACATATGCCTTCTGAGCACCCATAATATCAGCAAAGATCTCTTCAATCTTCTCACGACCTACATCGTCGTAACCATAACCAGTAGTAATTCCCATACAGCTTTCAGAGAACTTATGAGTACGGAAAGCTTCTAATACTCTCATCTGGTTATATTCTCTAATCTCTTCGATTTCCTTGATTACTGGTGCAATTAAGCCCTCAGCCTTAGAAGCAACTTCTGCAGCACTATCACTTACACCATAAATCTCATACTTATTAGACACAACTAATACCTACCTTATATTTTCATGTAACCGTCCTTGATAAAGCCTAACTTACGCATAATCTCGCTGAATATCAAAGACAAAACTGCTGGAGCTACAATACAAACAATGAGCATTCCAATCCAGGCTTTAGCATCCAAAGTACCTGACATGGACATGTCAGAGAAGCAACCTATTGGACCAACGAGACCGCATGTCCCCATACCAGCAGATACCTTACTACACTCAAGCTTAAATACAATTGTTGCAAGAGGGCCTGTAATTGCTGCAGATAAAGTTGCTGGAATCCATATCTGTGGATATCTTACGATATTAGGCATCTGAAGCATTGAAGTACCAAGGCCCTGAGATACTACACCAGACCACTTATTCTCACGGAAAGAAGCTGCAGCAAAGCCTACCATCTGAGCACAGCAACCAGCCAAAGCAGCACCACCTGCGATTCCTGCGATACCAATAGATGCACAGATAGCAGCACTGGAGATTGGAAGTGTAAGAATAATACCTACTACAACAGAGATAATGATTCCCATTACAAATGGATGAAGAGTTGTAGCCATATTAATAAACTCTCCAAGCCAGTTCATAGCAACAGCGATTGCAGGACATGTAAGGTAAGCCACCAGATAACCAATACCTAATGTAACAAGAGGTGTTACGAGAATATCAATCTTCGTTTCCTTGGAAATTGCTTTACCAAATTCAACAGCAACAATAACTGCGATAAATACTCCAAGAGGACCTGCCGCATATGGCTGACCAGGATAAGCGTTGGCAAAATAACCAACTGCTGTAGCACATGCCATAACAAGCATTGGAGCCTTCAAAGCAGCAGCTATACCAACAGCAATCGCTGCACCGGTAATTGCAGAAGAAGCAGCTCCCGCTTTGCTTAAGAAGTGCGCCAGCCTCTCAAAGAACGCACCGTCAATCATGCCGATATATTTCGAGATGGTAGTGAGTATTGTTCCTACCAGAAGCGAAGCAAAAAGGCCTTGAGCCATGCCGCCCATAGCATCTACAAAGTAAGTCTTTGCAGTGATGTTGATGTCTTTTTTCTTAAGAAATGCTTTTACGTTACCCATATTTCTCCTTATGAATCAAGCCATTCCATAGAGAATGAATTGACATTAAAATATTTTGCTACTTCCATATTTCCAAAGTACTCATTATCAAGAGCATAAGCAGGTGCATACATTACGGTATAAGGATTAACAGGACGGCGAACGAGCACATCGTCCCCTTCACTGTATGTTGCTAATTCGCGATATACATCTTCTTGAACCATAGAGACAATCTGGATTCTTCTGTTCATGAGATCATCAAGAATTCTCATTGTCATACCATTAATGAAGCTTTGAACAAGAGTATTGGATATTAACAGGAACACAACAACAATAACAGGTGTAAGCTTTACCATCTGCTTTTTAACATCTACTCCCCTGTCAGACATAACGTTTCTTACAAAAGATCCAAGTAACAAAGCGAGAATAAGTGTAGCAATACAGATAACAAAATCCATCACATAAAGTACGCGATCTGCATTAGAGTATGCCTCAAAGCAGTAGCTGTTGTAGCCAAGAATAACAGGGAAAGCAGTAACCATGGTTACAAAGCAAAAGCTGCCAATCCCCATATAGAGTTTTTCCTTATTTACCCTTCTTCTGACACATACAAGACCAATTACAAAGCAGATTACAAAGCATACAGGAAGCATGTAGTTCATAATCATAAAGCATACATGAGACAGGCTGTTTACTCCGCTATAAAAAACAGCCTGAGGAACGCGGATAGAACCGCTTACTTCCTTACGAATATAGTTGCCAGGTGCAGCTACACAGATTAAAGCGCCAATAACAGTTACAACAAACGGAATCAGTAGTTCCATAAATCTCTTCATATTAGACTTACGAGGCTTAATAATATAAGCATAAATAATTACAAGCATAAGATAGGATGCACAGCCAAATCCAACTACCATCAAAGATCCGCCAGAACCGATAAACCCGCAAATTCCAGCCAGAACCGCATATGCCTTCTTCCCTTCATAGTAGCTAAGAATAGAAAAAGATATAGCAAACAAGAAAGCGATAAGCGGGAATGTATATACCGCTGCACCTGTATACCAGGAAAAGAGCTCTCCCGTAGGCGAGATATTAAAAGCAATAAACTCAGCTATTAAAGCGACTCCCCAAGACAAATTATGTGACAGTCCGAAGAACTTACGCGCGATAGAAAATGTCATGAAGACAACACCAGCTACAAACAGGATTACACTTAGAATTAATACCAAACGAAGTGACAGATAAGAACCTCTAACCGAAGGCTCCAAGCCCATAATAATCTCGCCAGTATATGTTCCCTGCCATGTTAGATAAGTATCTCTGGCATAAAGAATCGCCGAGATTAGATTGCTGTGATTAGCTCTATAGATATCAACTGCATTAGCGCAGGAAAAATCATCAACACCAGGGACAGCATAGGAAGCAAGCAAAATATGCGGAACACTAATTAGTCCCGCAAATATAAAGCACCATACCTTATTCCAGAGTCTTGAAAGTTTTTCCATGATTTAACTTACGCTGTCCATTCCATGATGAAAGCATCACAGCCATAGTAATTAGAAACTTCGATATTACCAAAATAGTCATAAGCGAATGAATAAAATGGCACATACATAACAGTCTGTGGAAACTCAGGACGTACAATCCAGGCTACATCTCTTGGACCATTTGTAGAGATTTCTCTATAGATATCAGCCTGAGCAATCGAGACATTCTGAATACGTTCATTTTTTAAATCATCAAGAATCCTCATTGTCATACCATTAAGGAAGCTCTGAACAAGTCCATTACTTACAAATAAGAACACGATTACAAGTAACGGAATAATCTTTACTGCTTCTGTCTTAACATCAAACTTATACTTCTCCATCACACCTCTTACAAAGCAGCCGAGAAGCATAGCGAGCACCAAAGCGAAGATGCAAATAATAAAATCGATTACATAAAGAACGCGGTCAGATCTTATAAAAGCCTCAAAGCAGTAGATATCATAGCCAAGAATGACTGGGAAAGCT
The DNA here is from genome assembly GCA_045600625.1 of Saccharofermentans sp. Taxonomy (GTDB): domain Bacteria; phylum Bacillota; class Clostridia; order Saccharofermentanales; family Saccharofermentanaceae; genus Saccharofermentans. Next base: position 25,746 of record JAZRYF010000031.1, on the reverse strand, counting down.
GTAACGCAGGTTACAAAACAAAAAGCCAAAACAGCCATTAAAAGCTTATTCCTGGAGATTTCCTTCTTAACTACAACCATACCAAATATAAAGCAGATAACAGCACATACTGGCAGCAGATAATTAAGAATCATGAAGCAAACGTGAGACAATACATTAACTCCACTGAAAAATACTGACTGAGGCACATGCATTGAACCACCCTGCCTGATAAAATTACCAGGAGCTACTGTACTGAAGATAGCTCCTGCAACTGTAATCGCGAAAGGCACCACAGTAGGCAGCATTTTCTTCCAGGAAGACTTAGTAGGCTTAACTTCATAAGCATATACAAGAATCAATACGAGATAAGAAGCGCATCCGAATCCAACAATCATCAAAGATCCGCCAGCTCCAATAAAGCCAAATATAGCAGCAAGAACTGCATAAACCTTCTTACCACTAGTAAAACTTAAAATTGAAAATGGAAGTGCAAATAAGAATGCAGCTAATGGATATGTATAAACAGCTGCACCTGTATACCAGGAGAACAACTCACCTGTAGCAGTGATATTAAGAGCGATAAACTCAGAGATTAAGGCAAAAGCCCATGAGAAATTACGGGATAAAACGAAGAATTTTGAAGCGATTGTATAAGTTAAGAATAGAAGACCTGCCAAAAATACGATAACGCTTAACACGAGAATCGTTCTAAGACCAGTATAAGAAGTTCTGATAGATGGCTCTAATCCCATCAAAAGCTCACCTGTATAAGTACCCTGCCATGTAAGATAAGCATCCCTTGTATAAAGAATCGCAGATACAAGGTAGTTATGGTTAGCTCTGTAGATATCCACAGCATTAAGACAAGAGAAGTCGTCAACGCCCGGGATAGAGTAACTAGCCATCATAATATGTGGAAAACCAATGAAGAATGCCAGAATATAGCACCATATTGTATTCCAGATTTTCTTAATTTTATCCATAAATACACTCGCAATTTCACATAAATAATCAACTTAAAGGATAACATAATACCCCGGTCAATTCCATAAAGGATTAACCGGGGTACTAATAATAATTAAATATAGAGGTTAGGAATTAGAGGTTTTCCTTAACCTTAGCGTAGATGCCCTTACTATCAAGTCCATAGTGAGCCATCAATACACCAGCAGATGCACTCTTACCGAACTCGTCGTTGATACCGATTCTTGTAACAGCCTTAGGACAATTCTCAGCAAGAACTTCACATACAGCACTTCCGAGACCACCAATGATGGAGTGCTCCTCGCATGTAAATACCTTCTTAGCGTCCTTGGAATACTTAATTACAGTATCCTTATCGATTGGCTTAACTGTATGCACATTAACAACAGCTGCATCAATACCATCTGCTGCTAACATCTCAGCTGCATCCATGCACTCAGCAACACATACACCATTAGCAAAGATTGTAATATCCTTACCCTCTCTTAAAACAACAGCCTTACCAAGCTCGAACTTATAGTCATTATTGTCGTTAACTACAGGTACTGCAGCTCTACCAAATCTAATGTAGAATGGACCATCAGTCTCAATAGCAGCTCTTACAGCAGCCTTAGCTTCAACATCATCAGATGGAACAACTACTGTCATACCAGGAATAGATCTCATAAGCGAGATATCTTCAAGGCACTGGTGTGTAGCTCCGTCCTCACCTACTGTAATACCAGCGTGAGTAGCACCAATCTTAACATTAAGATGTGGATAACCAATGGAGTTTCTAACCTGCTCGTAGTTTCTTCCAGTTGCAAACATTGCGAATGAAGCGATAAATGGAATCTTGCCACATGTAGCTAGTCCTGCAGCGATACCAGTCATATCACACTCAGCGATACCGCAGTCGATGTGACGCTCTGGATACTTTTTCATAAAGATATTAGTCTTGGTAGCACCAGCAAGGTCTGCATCAAGCACTACGAGATTTGGGAACTCTTCACCAAGAGCGGCGAGGGCGTTACCGTAACTTTCACGAGTTGCAATCTTCAAATCCTTATTCATTACTGTGCCCCTCCTTCCAAAGTTGATAACTTCTCATCGAGTTCCTTAAGGCCGAGCTCGAACTCCTCATCGTTAGGAGCCTTACCATGCCATCCAGCCTTATCTTCCATGTAAGATACGCCCTTACCCTTCAAAGTCTTCATAACAATTGCAGTAGGCTTATCTGTGCACTCATGAGCAGCCTTAAAAGCATCTCTAATCTCATCGAAGTTGTGACCATCAATATTAATTACATTGAAGTTAAAAGCCTCAAACTTCTTGTCAATAGGATATACACTACATACATCACCAACACGACCATCAATCTGGAGGTCGTTATTGTCTACGATAACTGTAAGATTATTGAGCTTTCTGTGGCCAGCAAACATTGCAGCCTCCCAGATCTGACCTTCCTGAATCTCACCATCACCGCAAAGAACGTTAACGCGATAGTCTTTATTATCAAGCTTGGCAGCCAAAGCCATACCAACGCCGGCAGATAATCCCTGACCAAGAGAACCTGTAGACATATCAATACCAGGAGTATGTGTCATACATGGGTGACCCTGTAAGTGGGAACCGAGTTTTCTTAATGTAACGAGATCTTCTACTGGGAAATAACCTCTGTTTGCAAGAACTGAATAAAGTCCTGGGCATGTATGTCCCTTAGAAAGAACAAAACGATCGCGATTTGGATCCTTAGGATTTGTTGGATCGATGTTCATCTCCTCAAAATAAAGGAATGTAACCATATCAGCAGCAGAAAGTGATCCACCCGGATGACCGGATTTTGCACTATGAACTGCACTTAGGATTCCCTTACGTACCTTAGTTGCTACAATCTCAAGCTGTTTGTTGTCCATAATTCCTCAACCTTGTCCGTAATACGCATTAGCGCCATGCTTGCGCAAATAATGTCTGTCTAAAAGCTCCTGCTGAACTGGAACCAAATCTGGTGTAAGAATTCTTGACTGAACTGCCATAAATGCACATTCTTCAAGAACAACAGAGTTGTGAACCGCATCCATCGCGTCCTTACCCCATGTGAAAGGACCATGGCTATTAACGAGAACTGCTGGAATCTGAGCTGGATTAATTCCTCTTTTTTGGAATGTCTCCACGATTACATTACCAGTCTCCTTCTCATACTCGCCACCGATTTCTTCAGGTGTCATCTTCCTGGTACATGGTACAGCACCATAGAAAGTATCACAATGCGTAGTTCCGTAAGCTGTAAGATCCTTACCAGACTGAGCGAAGCTTGTTGCCCATCTAGAATGTGTATGAACAATACCACCACATTCTGGGAAAGCCTTATAGAGAACTACATGAGTAGCAGTGTCAGAAGAAGGCTTATACTTACCTTCTACTACATTACCCTCCAAGTCTACGATAACGATATCATCAGCTGTCATGCCGTCATACTCGACGCCACTAGGCTTAATTGCTACAAGACCAGTCTCTCTGTCTATTGCTGATACATTACCCCATGTAAAAGTAACGAGATTATGCTTAGGCAATAAAAGATTAGCCTCAAGTACTTTTACTTTTAAGTCTTCTAGCATATCAATTACCTCAACTTCCAAGCGATGTCCTTCAGGAAGAGTTCATCCTCGAGTTTCTCTGGTGTTGTGTCCTTATTGATGTGAACGAATTCAATCTCCATCATTCGGGCCCAATCACGCATCTGCTCCGCAGACACGTCATATGATAACACAGTATGATGAGCTCCGCCTGCCAAAATCCAACATTCTACTCCAGTAAGCAAATCTGGCAGTGCACGCCACATTACACGGGCAACTGGGAGATTTGGCATTGGAAGAATCGGCTTAACTGCCTCAATATCCTGACAAATAAGGCGAAGTCTTCCACCCATATCGATAAGAGAAACAACAATTCCCTTACCTTCCTTACCCTCAAATACAAGTCTTGCAGGGTCCTTCTCATTCATACCAATTCCGAGGTGATGTGTCTCAATTCTAGGCTTTGAAGAAGCAAGACTTGGACAAACCTCAAGCATATGAGCTCCAAGAGAGTATTCCTGACCATCAACAAGGTTATAAGTATAGTCTTCCATAAATGCAGAAGCACCATTACCACCTTCACCCATAGCCTTCATAATTGCAGTCATAGCAGAAACCTTCCAGTCTCCCTCACCGCCGTAACCATAGCCAAGAGACATAAGATGCTGAGAAGCAAGACCTGGGAGCTGTTCCATACCATAGAGATCTTGGAATGTATTAGAGAAAGCCTTACAGCCTTCTGCATCCATCATCTTCTTCATGGCAATCTCTTCTCTTGCCTGATACTTAATAGCATCGATATTATCAGTAGCAATGTCATACAAAGATGTGTATTCAGCATACAAAGCATCAATCTCAGCATCTGTAACCTCATTCATAGCCTTAACGAGATCACCTGTTGCCCAGGTATTAACCTGCCATCCAAGCTGTGTCTGTGCCTCAATCTTATCGCCCTCTGTAACAGCTACTTCTCTCATGTTATCGCCAAAGCGCATAACCTTCATAGACTTTGAAACAGCAACACCTACAGCAGCCTTCATCCAGTCGCCAATCTTCTTCTGAGCCTTCTCATCCTTCCAGTAACCAGCGATAACCTTTCTAGGCTTCCTAAGTCTTGCACCAGCAAAGCCATGCTCACGGTCACCATGTGCAGCCTGATTTAAGTTCATGAAGTCCATATCAATCTCTTCATTAGGGATTGCTTCATTATACTGTGTAGCGAAGTGACACCATGGCTTATTCAAATCCTTCAAACCATTAAGCCACATCTTGGATGGAGAGAATGTGTGGCACCATGTGATGATACCAGCGCACTGCTCCTGATAATTAGCTTCTCTTACAACATCACACACTTCCTTATGTGTCTTTGCTGTAACCTTGTAAACTACTGGGTATGGAAGAACCTTGGAGAGTTCTTCAGCCATCTCCTTAGCTCTTGTATCTACTGTAGCAAGCACCTCTGGTCCATAGAGAAACTGGCTTCCTACTACAAACCAAAACTCATAATTGCTCATTTATAATTCCTCCAAAATTGTTATCAGATTTTTGTAACTGCTACACGCTCAACATCTAATGCGCCATGGAATGTAGCAATATAATCATTAAATCCCTTTACACACTCAGGATCTGGGCTGAGTGTAGAGCTCTTTGCATCAGCAAACACCTTCTTAGACAGGAATTCCTCGAGGGAATCTTCGCCCTTCTCAACAGCATATGCTGCAAGCAAAGCCATACCATAAGGACCACCCTCACCTGCTGTCTCCATAACAGTAACTGGTGTGTTACAAGCAGCCGCCAAATAACTTTGACCTACTATAGGTGTCTTGAAAAGGCCACCGTGACCTGTGATGGAATCAATCTCGACACCTTCAGATGCAAGAATATCCATACCAGTCTTAAGTGTTGCCATAGTTGCATAAAGCTGGGATCTCATAAGATTTGCAAGTGAGAATGTGGAATCAGGTCTTCTGATAACAAATGGACGACCTTCATTAAGAGCTGTAACGCCCTCACCTGCCATGTAGTTAACTGTCATAACTCCACCGCAGTCCTTATCTCCTTCCAAAGACTTCTCATAAAGCTTTGTGTAAAGCTCGCCTGTGGCAGGGTTAGCACCAAAGAGGCTTGCAGCCTCCTTAATTACTGATACCCATGCATTCATATCATTTGTACAGTTGTTACAGTGAACCATAGCTACAGGTGCGCCTGCTGGTGTTGTAACAACGTCAATCTCCATATGTACATTAGCAAGAGGCTTTTTAAGAACAACCATGGAGAAAATACTTGTACCAGCAGATACATTACCAGTTCCAGGCTTAACTGCATTTGTAGCAGTCATACCTGTACCAGCATCACCTTCTGCTGGAGCTACCTTGATACCAGCCTTCAAAAGGCCATCAAGGAGCTTAGAACCCTCTTCAGTGATAAAGCCCGCATCAGCTCCTGCCGGGAGTACGTCCGGCAGGAGAGTTCTAGCCTTATTTATGGAGAGTTTGCCAGAAATCAATTCATCAAACTTTGCGAGCATTGCCTCGTCATAGTCATTGGTATTGCTATCAATTGGGAACATACCAGATGCATCACCAACACCTAATGCATTAACACCTGTAAGCATATAGTGAACATAACCAGCAAGAGTTGTAATGTGAGCAATTTTGTCGATATGCTCCTCATTATTGAGGATAGCCTGATAAAGATGTGCTACGCTCCAGCGCTGTGGGATGTTAAACCCAAAAGCTTTTGTAAGCTCGTCAGCTGCCTGCTCAGTCATAGTATTCTGCCATGTACGGAATGGAACCAACAAATTCCAGTCCTTATCAAAAGCAAGATAGCCATGCATCATAGCGGATATACCCATACAGGAAATATCGTCTTTACAATCAATTCCTGCAAGAGCAGCCTTAAGGCCCTGCCATACTTCCTCGAGATCATATGTCCAAACACCATCTCTGAAGTCAGACTTCCATACATAGTCACCAGAAGATACCGGCTTATAAGCCTCATCAATAGCAACTGCCTTAATACGAGTTGAACCAAATTCTATTCCAAGGTAATTCACTTAAAATTCCTCCGTTATTACTTCTTAGCCTTACGCTTCAATACGACACTCTGGATAACGAGGAAGAGACAGAGCATAGCAGCAACTGTAATGTTTGTCCACCAAGCCTCATCAAAGCCCAAAGCAGAAACGATGTTCTTGATTGTGCTCAAAGAGAGTACGCCGAAGAGAGTACCGATGATGTTACCTACACCACCTGTAAGCATTGTTCCACCGATGATGGAGGAAGCAATGGCGTTCATCTCAGCACCGGATGCGTGAGATGGAGAACCAGAACCTACGTGCATGAAGTAAACAAAACCACCGATAGAAGAAATTACAGAACACATCATGTGTGCAGTAAACTTTGTAAGCTTAACGTTAACACCGAGAAGGCTTGCATTTGCAGCATTACCGCCTACAGCGTAGAAATTTCTACCAATCTTTGTCCATCTGAGGAATACAAAGAGAAGAATAACAACTGCCAGTGCAATAATTACACCAATCTCTACATATGCAGGTACATAAACACCAAGCTTATTGTTAGAACCCATGCCAGGAACGTAGATTCTTGTAGCCTTCAATGCCTGGAATTCTTCGTTAGCTACATTAAACTGTGTAGCATTAACGATTGTTGTAGCACCCTTGGCAAAGAACATACCTGCAAGAGAAACAATAAATGGCTGGATGTTCAGGTAAGCAACGAGGAATCCCTGAATAAGTCCATAAGCAACACCTATTCCGAGAGCGATAAGAAGTGCTGTAAATACGTTTCCACCCTTATAGTCGAGATGCACAGCACAACTCATACAAACAAGAGCTGTCATTGCACCAACAGAGATATCGATACCACCTGTAATCATTACCAAGCTCATTGCACATGAGAGAATGATTAAAGCAGCGTTCTCATTTAAGATGTTAAAGAATGTCTGTGGCTTCAAAAAGCCTGATCCCAGGAATACAATCGCGCAGATATACATGATGAAGAACACTGCGATTGTAATGATGAGAAGTAAGTTTGTATCAGACAAATTGCTGATACGCTTTGCCAATGATGGCTTAGGAGTAGCTGTAACTGTCTTTGCCATATTAAGCTGCCTCCTTTACTGATTTCTTAGATGTAAGCTTCTTCCAGAATCTATCAAGCTTCTCACGAACAACAGGAGCAGAAAGAACTACGAGTACGATAACTACAACAGCCTTATATGCAGGAAGAGCTGTAGATACTACGTTGAACTTAAAAAGTGTTGTTGTAAGGAACTGGATGATATAAGCACCCATGATAGAGGAAGCCATGTTGAACTTACCACCACCTAAGGAGTTACCACCAAGAGCAACTGCGAGGATTGCATCCATCTCGATATCCTTGGCAATAACTGAGTAGTTGATTGTAGAGAATCTTGAAACCTTGATAAAACCTGCAATAGCAACACAAAGACCAAGAATAATGTAAGTAATAAGCTTTACCTTAGCTGGGTCGATACCATTAAGTCTTGAAGAACTAGGGTTGATACCAACAGCCTGTGTATAAAGTCCAAGAGTTGTAAACTTCAAAACCAGCATAATGATAATTACACAAATGATAGCGATAAATACTGGAGTTGGAAGAGCTACACCTGGGATGAAGTTACCAAAGTAACCGAACAAAGGCTCACTGATAATAGGAAGCTCATTGTTGTTAATCCATGCAGCAATAGAACGACCTGCTGTAAAGAGAATAAGCGTAGCTACCATTGGCTGTATCTTGAAGTAAGCAACAAGTACACCATTAAATGCACCGAAGAGCATTGCTACTACACAGGCAACTACGAATGCGAGGATAATTTTGCCTGGGTTTACTGGGCCGCCAACAAGAATCCTAAGCATTACGGATCCGGCAATGGCAATGGCGGAACCTACAGATATATCCTGTCCACCGGATGCTGATGTAACGAGTGTCATGCCAATAGCAAGAATTACAAGCTCAGATGCGTTATTCAAAATTGTGATTAAGTATCCTGATAATACTGGATCACCATTACTATTAGTTCCAAGAGTAATAGTAAAGAATGATGGATCCATAATCAGATTAAAAAGTACAAGAATTGTAAGTGCAGCAATTGGGATAAAGAACTGCTTACGTGTAAGAGCAACTAACTTCTCGAGGAAGCTTCCACCCTTCTTTTGATTGCCATTTTGTGCCATTAACCTTCACCTCCGGCAATAGTTTCCATAATTTTGCTCTGAGTAAGCTCGCTCTCATTAAGTTCGCCTACTACCCTTCTGTCTCTCATGACTACAAGTCTTGAGCATGTTCTAATCATTTCATCGAGCTCAGAGGAAATGAATGTAACACTCTTTCCTTCTTCCTTGGCAAGCTTTAACGCAAGCTTCTGGATTTCTACCTTAGTACCAATATCGATACCTCTTGTTGGCTCGTCGAGAATCAAATACTTAGGATCTGTCAAAAGCCATCTTGCAAGAATACACTTCTGCTGGTTACCACCGGAGAGCTGTCCAATTGGTGTCTCAGAAGAAGCTGTCTTAATGTCAAGAAGCTTAATATACTTCTGAGCGATTTCTTCTGCCTTAGCCTTGGAAATCGGGTGGCCCCATCCCTTCATTACCTGATAAGCAAGGATAATATTATCCTTAACTGAGAGGTCAGCTACGATACCATCGAGTTTTCTATCTTCTGGGAGATAACCAATACCAGCCTTCATAGCGTCGAGTGGCTTCTTAATCTTAACTGGCTTACCATCAATCTTAACTTCACCTGCAATTACTCTGTCAGCACCGAAGATTGATCTTACGCACTCGCTTCGGCCTGAGCCGAGAAGTCCTGTAAAGCCGTTAACCTCGCCCTTCCAAATCTTAAAGTCGAAAGGCTTAATTCCTGCGTCGGACTGGAGACCTGTACATTCAATAACAGGTGTTCCAACCTTAATATCTTTAGCCTCTGGATCAACAGTCTTGATATCAGACATCTCATCGAATTCTTTACCAAGCATCTTGGATACAAGCTGAACTCTTGGGAGATCCTGAATAACATATTCTCCGACGAGCTTACCGTCACGGAGGACTGTAATTCTGTCGCAGACTTCATAAACCTGATCGAGGAAGTGAGTTACGAAAATAATACCTACTCCCTTAGCCTTGAGATCTCTCATAAGCTTAAAGAGCTTTGCTACCTCACTCTCATCGAGAGAAGATGTAGGTTCATCTAAGATAAGAACCTTACATTCCATATCAACAGCTCTGGCGATAGCAACCATCTGCTGAACAGCAATAGAGCAGCTTCCAAGCTGCTGAGTAGCTGTAGCTGGAATATCAAGAGATGTAAGAAGCTCCGTTGTTCTTGCATTCATCTTCTTCCAGTCAGTAAACTTGCCCTTACCTCTTCCGATAAACATATTCTCAGCAACTGTGAGGTTAGGACATAAAGCGATTTCCTGATAAACAGTACTAATGCCGACATTCTGGGCATCCTGAGGAGACTTAATTATAGCCTCTTTACCTTCAATACGAACGTTACCGCCGTCTTTTGTATAAACACCGGTAAGTACTTTAATCAATGTAGATTTTCCGGCTCCATTCTCACCCATAAGTGCGTGAATTTCACCACTACGGAGAGTGAAGTCCACATTCTGAAGTGCACGTACACCGGGAAAGTATTTACAGATTCCGTTAAGCTGGAGCAAAACGTTGTTTTCCATAGTACCCTCCTAAATTTTTGTAATAAAAAGCACGCGGTACGGAAATTAGATATCAAAATCCGAACCGCGTGCGGTTAATCAAATTAGTTTAAAATCAAACTAACAAACTTCTGGCAAATTAGATACCGTAAGCATCAACGTCAGCCTGAGAGATTGTATCAGCAGAGAAGCCCTGCTCCTGCATTACTACAACCTGGTTAGCTGGAGCGCTACCAGCCTCGAGACCCTGGATGATGTCATTGATGTAAGAAGCCTGGAATGGGTTGCACTGACCATCATAGTTCCAGTTACCTGCGAGGAGCTCCTCGAGAGCCCAGTGGTTGCAGTCAAAGCCCATGATGATAACGTCACCACCAACACCGTGAGAGATGTTAGCTGCGTCAAGAGCTGCTACAGCACCTCTAGCCATATCGTCGTTCTCAGCGTATACAACGTTGAAGGACTCACCAGAGTCGATAACTGCCTGAACGATCTGCTGTGCTGTCTCTGCGTTCCACTCAGCTGTCTGCTGTGTAACGAGATTCCAGTTGTCATTAGCTGCTACCATCTCATCGAGAGCGCCAGAACGTCCGATCTGAGCGGAAGAACCCATAACACCCTGAATGTGAATTACGTTGTACTCATCAAGGTTCTGGGAAGCGAGCCAAGAAACAGCTGTCTCACCCTCCTGAGCCATATCAGAAACGATAGAAGCTACATAGAGAGAAGCGTCTGCATCAATTGTACGGTCGAAGAGGATAACCTGGATACCAGCTGCCTGAGCGTCTGTAAGAACAGAATCCCAACCGGAAGTACCAGCTGCAGAGATAAGGAGGTAATCAACCTCATCCTGTACGAACTGCTGAGCAGCAGCGATCTGCTCTTCGTTCTTAAGGCTATAGAAGAAAGATGCATCGTAACCATTCTCTTCTGTGAACATTGCCTTCATGTCTGCGTCATTAGCTGTACGATAACCAGACTCGTTAGGGTCGTTATTGATAATACCAACCTTGATAAGTCCACCCTCGTTTGAAGACTCAGCAGCACAAGCACACATAGCAAAACCCATGGATGCAGCTACGAGCAAAGCCAAAAACTTCTTCATAATTGTGTTCCTCACTTTCGTTAGAAAAACTTTATGCAACAAGATTTATCCTGTCGCTTTTGTGATGATTCGATTCTAACAATCGCTTCTGGGGTAAACAATAAACCTTGTGCACATTTCATTATGTGAACAATACAAATTTTATTTTATCATTAACAAAACCAGACAAATTTTGTATAATCGCATTAGATTTGTATATTTTTCTACTATCATCAGCAGGATTTGTTGACTTTTTACAGATTGAGAGTAAATTATCAAACGTTAATTTCTTTGTTAATCCGTACAAAAGCCTTCAGATTAATCGAAATATTTACTGTTGTTTGTAGAAATTTATAAATTGAATTTTATTTTTTACCAGGGCAAACGTAAATTATGGCAGCAAAGTATAAAATAATCGCACAACTCCTTAAAGATGAGTTTTTAACAACTCGTTATAACGAAGATTTTCGCCTGCCTACAGAAAAAGAATTATGCCAAAGGTTTGGAGTTAGCCGCGAGACTATTCGTCACGCCTTATCTGAACTTCAAAGCGCAGGCTTGATCAAAAGCCGTCAGGGCAGCGGTTATTATGTCCCAGCCAGTAAATCTGCTTCATCAAGACAAATTGCCGTAATAGTTACCTTTGAAGACGAATACATCTTCCCTACAGTCTTACATGATATGCAAAGTGTATTAGAAAGATTCGGATATAAAATACAGGTCTATTCCACACTTAACAGAATTTCAGCTGAGCGAGAGATTCTTCAGACTCTGCTTATGCATCCTGTAGGGGGAATATTAGCAGAAGGATCTAAGACCGCCCTACCTAATCCTAATGAGGATTTATATATAGAACTTAAAAACCAGGGAACTCCTATAGTCTTTTTTCAGGGAATATCTAGAGGACTTCAGTCATCTATTCCTTATGTAATAGATGATAACTATAACGGCGGATATAACTTAGCTTCATATCTTATAGGTAAAGGATACAAAAGATTAGGTGGTATTTTTAAAAGCGACGATATTCAGGGATTAGAGCGCTATAGTGGCATGATGCACGCGATAAGAGACAGTCGTCTCCCTCTTCCTGATAAAAGTATTTGCTGGTTTGATACAAATCAAAGATCACATATGATAGATGAGAAGTCAGGTAAGATGCTTAATGATTTCCTAGAAGACAGACTTAACAGATGTGACGCTGTTATCTGCTACAACGATGAGATTTCTTATCACCTGATTAAGCTAATGAGATTTCTTGGCAAGTCTATTCCTGAGGATATTGCTATAGTCAGCTTTGATAACTCATATTTTAGTAGAATAAGTCCAGTTCCTATCACATCAATGTGGCACAGCAAGCAAAAAATAGGCATTGAAGCTTCTAACCTGCTATTACAGCTTATAGATAATAAGCAGGTTAAGTCCAAGATTTTGCCATGGGAATTAATTACAAGAAATTCCGGCTGATTTAATAAGATCTCGAGTCAAGAAGTTCCTGCGTAATCTGAGCAGTAACAAAATAACCTTCTTCAACATACTGATATCGATCAACCGACAAATCGTTTTCCAAAGCCAGGATACAGGACTCGACAAGAGGTCCGAGCAAAGGATTACACTCAACACATAATGAGAACTTACCTTCACGGCAATATAGCAGGGCCTGTCTTGTAGCATCGAAAGTAATAATTTCCGTACCACCTTCACCAATATCGTATCCAAATTCACCAAGCGCACGAAGAGCGCCAAAAGCTTCATTATCATTCTCACAGTAGACAACATCTATTTGAGGCAGAACACTGCAGTTAGCCAGATACTCATGCATAACCTCATAAGTCTTAGCCTGAGTGAAGTCTCCATCCATAGTATTTATAATATTCCATCTGGAGTGGCTCGCTACCGCATCAAGCAAAGCCTCTGTTCTGCCTATCTGAGCTGAAGATCCTAATGTACCCTGAATATGGACAATATTAAGATTACGATTAGACTGGAACTCCTGTTCCATCCATTCAACAGCTCTCATACCTTCAGCATAAAAGTCAGCACCAACATGAGCTGTCATTAAACTCTCATCAGCGATATCAACCATACGGTCAACAATAATCACAGGAATTCCAGCATCGTGCGCCTCATCTAATACTGCATCCCATCCATATTCACTAATAGGCATAACAACGATATAGTCGACCTGCTCCTGAATAAATCTTCTGATTGCAGTAATCTGATTTTCCTGCTGTTGTCTGGCATCATCAAAGATTAGTCGGTAACCATTTGCTTCAGTAAAAACTGCTCGCATGGACTCAGTATTTGCTGCACGCCAGTCTGATTCAGCACCGGTTTGGGACATACCAATAACAATTAAATTATCTTCCTGAGGTTCCGGTTCCATACAGCCTGTAAGCATTAAAGTCATCAAAATAAGAATTTCTACCAAGGCTACAAACTTTCTCATCTTGATTCCTCCTTATCGGGGATATGAACAGTAATAGTTGTTCCCTCGCCAATTACACTCTCTACTTCAAGACCCGCAGCTGTACCGAAGAAAAGTTTTAATCTCTCATGAACAGTAACAAGACCAAATCCAACACGCTCTTCTCCGTTCATTGCATTACGAAGTTCAACTAATCTCTCAGGTGTAATTCCTGCACCATCGTCTGTTACCTTAATAATAATCTCATCGCCAAACTTCGCACCCTTAACCTTAATAGATCCACCACCACGCTTTTCCTTAATACCATGATAAAGCGCATTCTCTACAAGAGGCTGCAAAGTAAGCTTAGGGAGCATTTTCCCTAATACTTCATCTTCAATATCAATAGAATAAGTAAGAATGTCTTTATATCTAACCTGCTGAATCTGCAAATAACTTGTTACCTGCTTACGCTCATCTTCGAGAGAAACAATATCCTTACCATTACTTAATGTGTGGCGGAAGAAATCGGATAAATCAGATACCATCTTCTCTGCAGCCTCCGACTTCTCAGCTTCGATGAGCCAGATGATAGTATCCAGTGTGTTATACAGAAAATGAGGATTAATCTGTGCCTGCAATAGTGCAAGCTCAGCGCTACGAAGCTTTTCCTGCTTCTCAGTTGATTCTCGCATCAGGTTATCCATTCTCTCTACCATCTGCTCTACTCCGACACCTAAGGTCTGAACCTCAAGCACAAGAGACTCGACTGGATCTTTAACTGCCAGATCTCCATTACCTATCTCGAGCATACGGTCATTAAGCCTTTCGACTGGCTCTGCGATAGAACGACCTAACTTAACGGTATAACGTATGAGGTGGAATACGAGGACACCAACGGTAACGATAATAACCACGAGTTCCACGATAAGCCTGATATTGGTCTCGTTTTTAATTTGGTTAAGGTGCGCCGCCTCACAGTAGAGATACTCGTCCATATACTCCTCTATAAGCGAAGTGATTACGTAGATGTTGTTCTCAAGCTGAATCTGACGCTCATCGTAGCTGTTAGTGCTCTCGATTAATCTAATCTGCTTCTCTAAGTTATCGCACAGGTTAATTACGCTGCTAATCGCTGTATAGCTTTCCTTATACTCAGTACTCTCGAGCAAAGTAGTGGCAAACTGCTGTGCTTCGTGGACCTCGTTAAGAGGAAGACCAGTCGAGAATCTGGACTCAATAACGTAGTAGTACATCTTAAGGTCGATGTCATCTTTGAAGTTACGGTTAAAGTCAGTAGCCTCAGTTATGTTATGAAGAGCATCGTTATACCTAACCTGATAAAAGGTCAGAGTAAATGCAACAAGCATAAGCACGCAAACACTAATCGCAATCAAAGCGATTAGAAGCCTTCTCATCTGAGTAGAGATAGGAAGCTTACCTGTTCCCATTATGACTTAACCTGAACACGGAAATCTCTTGGGGTCATACCCTGAGTCTTCTTAAACAAAGACGAGAAATAGTGCGGATCCTTATACCCTACTTCCAGTGCAATCTCGCCCGACTTAAGTTCAGTCGTTCTCAGAAGTTCCTTGGCGCGGGTCATGCGCTTATTAGTAACATACTCGACAAAAGTAATCTTCATCTCCTGGCTGAACATCGCAGACAGGTAATTGGAGCTAATCTCAACACTTCCTGCTACAACATTAAGCGAGAGATCCTCATCTGTGTAGTGGTTATCGATATATGCGATAGCTCTTCCGAGTATATCCATATACTGATTAACGGCTTTATTAGTTCTAATCTTAACTGTCTGTAATAAAATCTCAGTAAGATAGCGCTTAAGATTCTGAGTAGTTACTGTAGTCTCAGTTAGATCCAGGCAGGTAATCTCATTTAAGAAAGCCTTACGCTCAAAGCCGATGGAGGTAATATAATCCACAGCCAGAAATCTGCAGTTAAGCATAAGATAATGACAGAATGCCTGAGATGAAGTCGCGCCTCCGAGGCTTAGCAGGAACTCATTAACAAAGCTTGGAACCTCCTCTATAGAAGCGCTTCTCATAACAGTAAGCAGTATTTCTGGCTTAAGTCTTGATAAATCAACCTGGCTTAAGTCTGTTACTGTACCTGTATTAACGAGGTCTCCTGTAGTCTTTGATGTAAGCACATGGCAATCTGGATTAATATATCGTAAAGCCCAGAATGTAGAGGTCTCTTCATAACAATCAGGGAGCGAACTCAATCTCTCTACAGGATTTCCAACAGCGATATACCAGTCAGAAGACGAAGCCTCCGAAGAACATGTGTCGCTTACTACAGCAATCAAGCTTTGCATCGCCTGATTAACCTTATCCACATCACCCTTAATAAGTACCAGGTACGAAGTAATTGTCCATCTTATAAGCAGATACTCAGGATACTTAAGAATGTAAGCCAATATCTTCTCACGTAAAAGCTCATCTGCATCTGACTTCTCGCTACTAGGAATAGTAAAAAGCGCCAAAGAATAGCTAGAAGCTCTTATATCAATCTCGAGCTTGGCAGCATCCTCATAGATTTTCTGAACAGAAGATTTACCTGCAACAATATGCTCAATAAAATTCCTGTGCGCGAAAAGCTCATATTCCTGCATATCGACAGCAAACTTTGTAGTGTCCTCGTCCCTGGCTCTCTCTTCTTCAATCTTAACTCGAAGCTCATCTAAAACCTTAACCAGGTTCATCTTGGTTACAGGCTTTAACAGGTACTCAGATACACCAAGCTCTATTGCTTTCTTTGCATACTCGAAATCATCGTATCCAGAGATAATTACTATCTTAATATCAGGGAACTCGTCTCTTACCATAGTAGCAAGAGTAAGACCATCCATGAAAGGCATCTTAATGTCAGTAATTAAGACATCAGGTCTTGTCTTTGCAATCAAAGGCAGAGCTACCTCACCATCAGACGCCTCACCTGCAAAAATATAACCACAGGAATTCCACGGTACCGTGTCCCTTAGTGTCTCTCTTATAGTTGCTTCATCTTCTACTAAGAATACCTTAAGCATATTTACCTTTACACAATCAAAGTATCGCGGCCATTCTGCTTACCGATATAGAGTTTTTTATCAGCAGCAGAGACAGCTTCATATATTCTATTCTCGATATCCTCGTTATCAGTATCCTTAAATACAAACGAGTTAATATCAGAAATACCTATAGTCATTGTAACCTTCAATAACTGGTCATTGTAAGGTATAACAATTCCTCTTACTTGAGTTAAGAGATTCTCAAGATGAAGTGCGGCATCGTCTAAGTTATCGTCAAGGAATACAAATAAGAATTCCTCTCCACCCCATCTTGCAGCTATACCCTTATTCTGCATAAATAGATTAAATCTCTTGGCCAAAGTCTTAAGGACTTCATCGCCAGCATCATGGCCGTAAGTATCATTAATCTTCTTAAAAAAGTCAATATCGCCGATGGCGACGCAAATACCATTTGTTGTCTTGCCACTTAAAAGAGCATTTGTTAGCGTCTCCATTACAGCACTTCTGTTAGGAAGTCCGGTTAATGTATCGCTTTGAGACTTAAACTTAAGTTCGCGGTTATAAGATGCAAGCTTAGCTTCAGTAACCATCTTATCGTTAGTAAAAATGAAGAGGATTACTATCATGGAGATATAAATAGCAATCATATTTACATTCTGAATCAAGATTGAAGTCTCCTTGGAAAGCGGTTCAATAGCCTCATGATATAAGTGCCACATAAAGAGAAACAAACGAATAATATATAGTGAGATGCACTCTACTATCTTAACCTTAGCACTGGCGTACGTTCCTACAAAAACGAGAAGCAGCATAACGAAGAGATAATGCTGGACACCGCCATCCCATCCCCATCGGATAACAAACAGAACCATCCAAAGAATAATGCAACCAGCATAAATAGTAAGAGCCAATTCATTACGGTTCTGATAAGTAAAATAAGAAGCCAATACATTAATTGCAAAACATAAAGCGCATACACTAAACCCTAAGACATTAAGGCTTATACCAAAGCCAATCATCCACAAAAAGAAGTAAAGGCTCATAATAAAGCCATTAATTCTTACAATATAAGAAACACGGTTCGACTCGTTCTCCCCTGTAACATCTTTTTTAATAAACGTAACCAGCTTCTCAAACATAAAAATATTTTAACACTACAAACGGTGTAAGTAATGAACTAATAATTAATAATACAAACGAAAAAGGCATCTTGCAGCAAGTTCCGCAGACGGCTTGCCGTAGAGGACTTGCGTAGGAGAATTCAAAAATTTAACACCTATACCGGAGGACCTGTTTGAAGCTACAAATTCTATTTCAAACGAAAAAGGCACTCTTGCAGCAAGTTCCGCAGAGGCTACGCCTCGAGGACTTGCGTAGGAGAATTCAAAAATTTAACACCTATACCGGAGACATCCGCACAAGCGAAGCGCGGAGGACCTGCGTAGGTATAGGTGTTAACATTTTTGGTACCCCCTGCGGGAATCGAACCCACAACTAGTCTTTAGGAGAGACTTGTTATATCCATTTAACTAAGAAGGCTTACCGCCAGCAATTATAACATAACCGCCCAATAATTTAATACTGCAGCACAAACTATTAAAAGCAAAGCAACTGACAGAAGCATCAAAGGCATACCTTCGATATATTTGCTTCTTTTTGAATGTACGAGGCTTCTCTTATAAGTAAAAAACATACCTGTCACGAGAACATCGACTAATAAGCCTGCAATAATCGAGATTAATGTAGCTTTAATACTATAAGTTCTGACAATACCCAGAGCGTAGCAAAGACAAAGTTCTACCGCATACTGAGCTTTATTCTCCGTTCTTCTTCCGCGAACAAAAGCAAAAGCAGGAATCAAAACTAAAGCAACGACATACTTAAGAAAACTTAAGTTAAGATTTAATCTTTGAAGAATATAGTCAGTAAAAAAGCATGCAAAGCAGATAACAGCAAGGCTTACCAGGAAACGAAGTCTTCTTAGAACAAAACCCTGTAAGGCGGAAAAATCAACTGACGGCAGATCATAATTATCGTTGATTTTTGCTGAAGACATATAAAAGTCTGTTCCTCTTATTTTACTTACAGCAAAAGACAAAAACATAACAAAGATTGAAGTCGCTGTTAATCTGATACCTGCATTTTGTGTAGCGCCAAACTTCGCGATTATTGATGTAATTAAAACACCCAAAACTGAACTTACTAATCCAGATATTAGTGGCAGTAATACTTCACTTACAATAGATGCTGCCTCAAATTCATCCTCATTGCACTTATCAGAATTCATCAGAGTTAAACATGTAACCCCCGCTGATAAAACTGAGAAACTCTCAAAAGCATTTACCGACTTCATAAAATAAGCCAGAGCCGCCGCTGGGAGTAAGTTCAGCATAATGTTAAGAGGCATGAGGGACGGCCTTTCGAAGAAGCGGAAAGTAAAAGTCCATACCAGAATATAGGTGAGCACGCCCGCGACAGCATGGCCCAGTGACCTAATGAGATCTACAGCACCCGTATAACTATAAGGAACGAGAAGACACACGCAGGCCATAACGCAGGCTGCAAAGATGGAAGCTCTCGTCGTCAGATAATTCGCAGGCTTCTCCTCGAACAAAGCCTCGTAACGAACATTAGAGTTCTTAAGCGAATCCTTTACGGACAGCTCGTCGAAAGGTCTATTTTTAAGCGACTTGTTAGAATCATCAATAAAACTCATATTACGCCATCCAGTTAAGGTAATCTTTTAAGAATTTATAAGTCGTGTTGATAGCCGAGATGATATCAAGGGATGTTACCTCATTGTCCTCGATACCTTCAATAAATGTACGAATCTCAGAAATTGGCAGGCCATCAATACTGTCTGCGTTAGAATTTGAATCTTCAAGTCTGACACCATCTTCATTACCAACAGTAAAAGACTCATCAGACTCATCAGGAGCCGCAGACTCAAAATCAGAGTAATTAGTCATGTCCCCCGTTACTCTCTGTCTTACATTAAGACTTCCTACTCCCTCATCAGGTGATAAGAATACAGATGGATAACCCGTAAATGAGAAAACAATCTGACCATCATCATTAATAATTCCAAGATTAGAAGGCTCACTTCCCAGAAGTTCCTCGATAATTGAAGACAAACCGCTAAAATATGAATCCATATCATATCCTGCTCTTGAATTCTCGATGCATTCTACTGACAAATCATAGAAAGTTCTGATATTTATAGTAACGCCATCGATAATATCAGTAGTACCATCAGATTTCATGGCAAGAAGATCAGGATTTTGACAGTCAATTAATGCATGGCACAGGATATAGGACTGAGATGCCCAGTTAAGACCAGGTACGGAATAAACTCCATCAAGAGCCGAGTCACGACGATTCTTGATATTCATGTCAGTATTAAAGGCATTCCACTGAACAGTTGTGATGAGGCCATTTTCAATAACCATCTCAACATAATCGATATACCCCGAGTTATCAGCAGATAATGACTGAGCATAATATACACCATCATTAAGACCTGTAAGTCTTGTCTGCTCCAAAGCCTCATCCTGCGCTTCTTCAACTGTGTCACCCAAAGCAACAGGAATAGCTTCCCTCATAGTCTGAATATTAATGAGTTCGATTTCTTCATCTGTAATTGAAGACTGATATGTATCATCTGAAGCACGCTTAAGGCCTGTAAGTTCTCCTGTGTGGTAGTTAACGCCAATCAATAGTTCAATTGGCATACCTGTATAGTGATCTATGACTTCAACCTGTAAAACATATCCTACGATACCAGATGAATTACGACCCTCGTATACCTCATTAATCCCGGCATAACGCCCACTAAGAGGAGTACTTACCTCACTATAAGTCTCAGCAGCCAGAACTTCATAGAATTCGTCTCTGTATTCGTTTTGTACACGATCATTTTTACGATTATTTGTAAGAAGCATACCAAGGACTATGAGCGCGCCACTTAACACGATCATAATCAGAGTTTCTATAGTAAATCTGATGACATTTTTACGTGTAAGCATCAGCCTATGGCCTCCACTCTTGAGGATAAAACATAACGAGCATAGTTAATAATCTTGGTAAACACGCCTGTAATTAATACTGGGATGATGACTATATCTATGCCAGTAACTCTGGTCGATAATCCTGCTGTTAATATCGCACAAATCAAAGCTTCGAGCATTGCTCCTGCGCCAAATGAAATAAATATAGTCTCATCACACATAAGATAAACGGCTGCGAATAAAACTCCTGAAGTAAGCATAAATATCGCGCTTTGATGCGTACCCATAACGATATCCTTAATTACCATCAAAAAGGTTAATGTCAGGATATAAGTTGCTGGAATATAAAGCTTATATACCTTCTTAACGCACATATATATTAATCCGACCAAAATCATAAGGCCGCATGAAGTGCCTATTAACGAAGGATATCTTCCAACTATAAGTTCAGAGATATGATATCCGCTTAAATCCATAACTTCAGGTTCAAGCGTCGGAAAAATAACTCTTATAAATAATCTGCCCATGGCAGCTGGGAGAAGAAAATAAGAACCTCTTCCACCATAGAATTGCTTTACAACAACAGATGCAAATAATACACCTGCAATCGCCACTACCAAAGAAGTATTAGAAGGAAGCATCAAGGCCAGTAAAGCACCCATATAAGGTGAAGTTAAATCTCGAATATATTTACTTCCACGGATTTTATCGCATATCCAGTCACTAAGAGTAAATAAACCCATGCAAAATACAATTAATAAAGCTGAATACCAACCATTAAAATAAACAGCAGCCACAATTACAGGAATCAAAGCAACCATTCTGGCAACAGTCTGATAAGCTGCACTTGTATCAACATGAATAAAAGGGGCACCACGTCTCTCAATCATACGATCTTCCCCCCTTCGAAAGGCAGCGTAAAAGCATTCGCGTCCTGTACCTGCTCTACCTGTTCCTGCTCTGTATACGCCTCAAGAAGTGATGCAGTTCCGATATTAATTCGGTCATTAACTGATGAATATGGATATCTGACTAGACTTCTCTTTGATGATGCATAAGCTGCAATTACGCCAGTTAAATCAAGACCTGATGGACATACATAGGAACATGCACCGCATGATATACACCTTGTGGCAAAAAACTCATCAGCCTTATCCTGCTTTCCTGAGATTAACAGCGAGTGCAAAATTACAGGCTCCAATCTCATAGGACAGGCATCTACACATTTTCCACAGCCTGAGCACGGAGCTATAGATACTTCATTACGATTAACTACGCAGACTCCTGATGTGGTTTTTATAACAGGAACATCATTAGGGTTAGAAATCTCAATGCCTGTTAGATGATTACCCCAAATAATTCTTTTTGAAGTATTGGTCATGCCATTAACAGAATCCAAAAGCTCTGATACTGGAGTACCAATAGGCGCTAATACATTATGGCTTATACCATTTTCAGTACTAATACTAATTACTCTTGAGGTAAGTGGAATTCCATCCTTGATAGCTTCCCAGCAGGAATAAATAGTTGAGCAGTTAAAAAGAACCGCTCCACACTTCTCCTCCAGAGTCTCATTTTCTTTAAGTTCAACACCATACAGAGCTCTTGCTACCATACGATAATATCCCTGCGGATATCTTTGCTTCATAAACTTAAAGTTAAAAGCATAACCAGAATACTCAGTACAGCTTCTCTCCATCGCACTTTTTAATGCAGTAATCTCATATTTATGTTCCTTGGAGATTAGTATGTTAATCACTCTAACACCACAGACGCCTGCCATAGCAACAGCACCCATAATGATATAGTCTGCATATTCGCCGATTCGTAAATAATCAGAAGCTGCATAAGGCTCACTTTGTAAGCAGTTAACAAGCAACTGCTTAACCTTAAGCTTACGAGCCCTGTTAAGCTTGGCAATTGTAGGAATCCCTTCGCCACCCATACCTACGACTCCGGAATCCCGAACGATTCCCATTACCTGAGCAGCACTGATATTAACATCATTACGGGGTCTTATAGACGAATGGAAAGTTCTTTTACGATCGCTCTCGATATAAACAGCCTGACAGGTATTACCTGCAGGCATAGTAATCGGCTTAATGCTAGTAACATTGCCTGATATACCGCTGTGAATCGGAACTGCAAAACTTCCAGGTGCTGGAGCTCCAACACACTGACCAATAGTTACATGGTCACCGATTCTAACGGTTGGAACACATTCGTCACCACAGTGCTGAAGCATCGGAAGAATAATCCTCGTTGGATATACTCTCTCGAGCATAACATCACAATCAAAAGACGAACGCTTTGAAAAATCCAAAGCGTTGTCTGATTTAAAGCCTCTATGGAACGAATAAACGTGTTCGCCTATCTGCATAGGGAACTTAGTCTGTGTAACCCTCTAAGCGCTTAGCGTAAGAAGATCTGCCGAGCTTTCTGATAGCCTTAGCTTCAATCTGTCTGATACGCTCACGTGTAACACCAAGACTTCTACCAACCTCTTCAAGAGTTCTCTGCTTGTCGTCATCAAGACCAAATCTTAATCTGATAACCTTAGCTTCTCTTTCAGTTAAGAGATCTAGAACCTTAATAAGGTCTTCCTTCAAAAGCTCACGTGAAACTTCATCATCTGGAGATACATACTCATCAGAAGGAATGAAGTCTACGAGGTGGGAATCCTCTTCCTCACCAACTGGCTTATCGATAGATACAGGATCCTGAGAAATTCTCTGGATATCCTTAATCTTATCTACAGTCATACCCATCTTCTCAGCAAGCTCATCGATAGTTGGCTCGCGTCCAAGGTCCTGAATAAGCTGACGCTGAACTCTAGTGAGCTTGTTGATTGTCTCAACCATATGAACAGGAATACGAATCGTTCTTGCCTGATCAGCAATAGCTCTTGTAATTGCCTGTCTAATCCACCATGTAGCATAAGTGGAGAACTTAAATCCCTTTGAGTAATCGAACTTATCAACAGCTTTAATAAGACCGATGTTACCCTCCTGAATAAGATCAAGAAGGCTTAGGCCTCTATTCATATACTTCTTGGCAATAGATACTACAAGTCTTAAGTTAGACTCAACAAGAGTATTCTTAGCTTCTATATCTCCATCCTGCATTCTCTGAGCAAGTTCTCTCTCCTGCTCTGCGTTAAGAAGTGAAATCTTACCGATTTCCTTCAGGTACATTCTTACAGAGTCATCTACATTGATTTCCTCTGAAGAAATAAGTACAGAACTGTCCAAACCAGCATCATCGTCATCTGTATCAACATCTGGAACAATCTTAATTCCAATTGCATTAACATGAGCTAAGACTTTCTCTGTATCTTCAGGAGACAAGTCCTTCTCAACCATGAGAATATCGAACTCACCTTCTGTAATTGACTTATCCTTACCAGATGGCAGGAGCTTAATCTGTGCAAGAAGAGCCTTCAAATCCTCATTAAGTTCAGGAAGCTTAACCTTACCCTTCTTAACTGACTTCTCAACATAAGATGCCTCTTCGATTACAGGCTCTTCCTCAAAAACAGGAGCCTCTTCAACGACTTCCTCAACTACTTCTTCAGCCTTCTTGGACTTCTTAGCAGTCTTCTTAACGGGAGCCTTAACCGCTTCTACAACTTCTGCCTTAGCATCCTTCTTAGATGTTTTCTTCTTAGGTTCTTCAATAACCTCTTCAACTACTGTCTCCTTCTTAGAGGACTTCTTGGTAGTTGTCGTTTTTGCAGGAGTCTTAACTTTCTCTGTAGAAGCCTTAGTAGCCTTCTTTACTGGCTTCTCCTCTACAGTCTTCTTCGCTGGCTTTTCTTCCTCAACCTTGGAAGCCTTCTTTGTAGCTGGCTTCTTCGCTTCAGACTTTGTTGTCTTGGAAGCTGACTTTGTTGTTGCTGCCTTCTTTGTTGTCTTTGTAGTCTTTTCTGACTCTGTTGTCTTCTTGGTAGCCAAGTCTTATCCCTCCATATTCTCTGAATCTGCTGTAAATACTGACTCTACTTCACCCTCGCTACTCGAAAGTGTGTAGTAACCATCGTTGCAGTAAATCTTCATTACAACACCACCTTGGTCCTTAAGACCAGCCTGGTCAACATTCTGCGCACGAAGGTCACAGTAATTTGCATACAAATCCTCTGCCTGATCGTATGTTAAATCCTCTGTTGAAACTACATTAATAAACTGACATGTCTGACCAAAAATACTAAATCCGTTATAGTACTGACCTGACTCGTCAGAAGTAATATCTACTCCACTATCAGCATCAAATACCTGATTAATGGAAGACTCGATGTTGTTCTTAAGCTCAACTCTTGCATTGTACTTAGGAATATAAACAGCAAGTATCAAAGCGATTACCAAAGCTGTACCACCAAGCATACCAGCAATTAAGCCCTTAGGAGCCTTAACATCAGAAGCCTGAACTTCATACTCATTCTTCTTAGTCTCGCTACTAGTAGATTTCTTAACTTCTTCTCTAGCAATACGCTTCTCCAGATTTTCTGTGGAATAAACTCTGGTAGCGTTATGCTTAGTACCACTATTAGAAGGCTCGAACTTCTCGTTAGCAAAAGTTCTTCCCTCTGGATTATTCATAATCTCAATTGCTTCGGATGCTGGAAATACACAATTGCAGAAAACACACTCACACTTATCATCTCTGTCATCAAACATGATCAAAGATCCGCAGTTCCTGCACATACCTTGTACGATAGCCATTAAATACCGCCTTATTAACCTATTTTCTTCAGCATTCAATACAGTATAAAATATGCAACAAGGCATAGTACCGCATTAAAATGCACATTACATTATAGCACCAAAGGTTAATACGTCAATTCTGTTTTGATAAGTTACTTAAGAAAAATCAGAATAAGTTCTTCTTTCTAAATACAGAGTAACCGCATAAAGCATAGACAGAAGCCCAGATAACAGACTTTACTGTATAAGTAAGTTCTACCTGCTCTATTGAAAGCACCATTCCAT
>JAZRYF010000030.1:0-116835 GCA_045600625.1 Saccharofermentans sp. | reverse complement strand
ACAACAGAATAGTAAGTAAAAACAGTGTAATTAATGACTTCTCATAGCTTAAGAAAGTGTCATGAGCATAACCTAAGGCGATTAGAGCATTACCAGATGAAAACTCCCTATCTGTGTAATCACTCGAGATTCCCTGCAAATAAGGAGCAACATCGCAGCCTTTAGCCTCGATGGTTAATATGTAGCTAGAGCTGTTCTTATAGTTCTCTCTGGTCTCTACGATATACCAGTCATCAGGCCTGATATCATTAACATCAATAGAGACAGATTCTATTGTTCTAGAGCCTTCGCTGAAGGTTACAATAACACTTCCAGTCGATCCTTCGTTTTCACCAAAATAAATGGCTGCACCAGCAAAATTTTTGCCTGGCATAAAGCTGTCAGAAAAAGGTTCTTCCAGGCTTATTGGTTCATACCAGTCCTCATCTGGGACTGCAATCCTGGCCAACTTATTAAAGTAGAAGCCATGCTTAAATTTATTCATTGGAACAAGCATTATGAGGAATGCCAGAATAATCAGAGCTACTAAGGCAAATGCGACTGCTTTTATATCAATTGTGGATTTCTTTTTTGCCATGAAACGAATCCTTATTTTGTGATTTTTTCTATGCTCTCAAAACTATATGTCTTACGCTTAAATACAAGATTAACGATTATCTGCAAATACTTGATGATTATTGTCAGTATTCCAAAAAGGCCAAAGAATGAGAATGCCAGGAACAATATAGTTGTAGTCCATCCTTCAACAGGAGTTCCAACAAGATAGATAATTACTGAATATATCGCTACAAGCATAGCTACAAGAATCATTGTGATCGTCATGCCCTTGGCAAAACTGTAGCCAACATTGGTAAAAAGAATAAGTGAATCCGCAGCTAGGGAAGATCTGTATCTCTTCTCGGTAATATCTACTATGTCCCTCTCATAAGGAACCACGCTATAAACAAGATTGTCAGTCTTTAATCCTGCGCTCGCGTACAAAGCCTTACGGTAAGGAACTGTCTTATTCATGCTTGAGATTCTGTTAATTACTCTGCGACTTAAGATTCTGAAGCTCTCAGTTCTCATTTTGCCATTAATGTTGGAGTATTTATCGAAGATGTTATAGAAAATATCAGAAGACTTCTTCTGCTTCTTATCAGGTGATGCACTGACGATATCAAAGCCTTCTAATGATCTTCTATAGACCTTCATAATCTCTTCTTTATCAAAATCCAGAATCGTATTATCAAACTCAAAAACGAAATCGCCAATAGATAGGTCCATACCGGCATTCATGGCTACCTCAAGGCCATGGAAATAACTCATGTTAACGATAGTAATACTTGTCGTAGAAGCTTCCTTGGCAACTGTGGTTATTACATCGTATGTGTCATCTAAGGAGTAGTCATTTACGAGGATAATCTCGGAGTTCTCAAAGTTCTCTTCAAAGACTTCAATTAACGCCTTCAAAAACTTATCAACTCTGCACATAGCGTTATGCACATAAACTACACCTGAAACAAAATTCTTCTCTTTATTAGTCATCGCTAAGTACCTCATCTAAGTCATAGACGGTATTTATTTTTCCTGACAACACACCAATGAAGGTTGGCTTTGTCGAGTAGGTCCTGATTACTGTTGGTCTCGAGTCATCTATCTCTGAAGAAACCAAAATAGGCTTCATGGAAAACAAAGACTCCTTATATTCAAACTGATATTCGTCGCGTAAATACTTATGAGCAAGATTAGACATATATGGAAATGCACTTTGGGGCTTTGCGGGGCAGTTATTGCAGTTGCCAAGCTTTGCTGGCGAGCAGTAGCCGTTAGAATCTGCCTGACACTTGAAGGTAGGGAGCGCATCATAACTTGTAGTATGCGGAGTAAAAGTAACAGATGTCAGGGAATGAAGCCCCGTCTTCCCGAAAGGCATAATGGAGAAGAAGGGTCCGTCCATTACAGTAAAGCCGTATTTCTTAAGCTCTTCGTTTATTTCACAAAGAATTATCTCACAAAGCTCATATTTGATTTTGAATTTATCGTATCCGAGCATATCAAGAATCTGATTCGTGCTCGCATAAGTAGCATTAAGAACAAATGCGGAAGATACATCTTCCTGGTTCTTAATATGAAGAGTGTACTTCTCGTCATCCTTGTCTATGCCAGTAATGTCAGCGCCAAACTTAATAGTTACGTTCTTATAATTCTCAATTTGAGTTAAAAAGTAGTCGCGTAAAAACTTTGCATCATATGTATATTCGCGAGTCAAAAAAGCGCCGTCACACATGCCATCCTTAAAGAACCTGTTGCTGTTAAGCTCTTCGCACTTAATTCCTGCCGCCTTACAAAAATTCATAAACTGCTCGCCTGATGTCCAGGAGTATTTACTTGAAGTGGCATAGACTTTATCGAATTCTTCGTTGATACAAAATGCGAAGTCTCTGTTAAATCGCTCAAAATAATAAGCAGACTTCATGGCGGTAGACAGAGATCTCGGGTAGTGATAACCCTGATGAACTCTTGCCTGATTAATATAAGTGGCACGACCAAAAGACTCCTGGTCACATTCTAAAACCAGAATATTTTGGCCCTTCTTACCACAGAAGAGTGCTGAATAAAGCCCGTAAAGGCCAGCTCCAATAATGATTTTGTCGTAACTTATAGCCATAAACCTTAAGAAAAATAATAACATATAATTTATTTTCTTTACATTATGGGATTATGGACTTTTTGTTGTACAATAATTAGGACAGAAATTACGGAGGTTCAATCATGGCTAATACCGAGAATGCGAAGATTAAATTATTGCTGATTTACGACTATTTTTTGAATTATGCAAATGCTGACAGTTCAGATGAAGGCGTATCCATGCAGGACATTTTATCGTTCTTAAACGATAAGACTGGAACTGATTTTGAACGTAAATCAATCTATTCTGACATCGACCGAGTTAATGAATTTGCCCGTAAGATGGGTATGGTAGATCCTTCGGTAGACTGGATCTCAAGAGAAGGTAAGAGATATAAGAGAAGCGAGATTAAGGGCGAACTTACTCTTGATGAAGCGCGTCTTATTGTGGATGCGATTAATACTACTGAGTTTACTGATTCTGGTCTTTGCGAGAAGCTTAAAGCCAAGTATCCAACTTACTTTAAGGGCGGTTATACACCTCTTGTTTCCCACAATAACAGATCAATTCAAAAGCCACTTGCTCTTGTTAATATCATCAGAAGCTGTATCGACACACAGTCTGCCATGAGCTTCAAGTATGGATATGCAGTAGCTGGCGGCATAAGAGCAGCTGAAGACAAACTCGTTTCTCCTGTTGCTCTGGACTTTGAGAAATCTCACTACTACATGATAGCTATTGACCATAATGCTGTAGCTTCAGGCAAGTCCAAAGAAGATTCGATGAAGAGATACAGACTTGATCGTATGAAGTATTACAGATTTGAACTTACAGAGAAGTACTTAAGTCTTGGTAAGAATCGTGACCAGATAGTGGAGAAGTATGTTAAGAATTCATTCGATGCTTATTCTTCACAGAACACAGAGCGCATCGTGCTTAGCATGCGCTGCCCATCAGAAAAGGAACTTTTGAAGGCATTTACAGGTTTTACAGAGAATATGAAGCCAATGATTATCTCTGATAAAACTCACGATGGCTTTATTAGATTCAGCGTTGATACTGGTATCGTTCCTCCATTTTTCAGTAAGGTTTTCCAGGTAAATCTCTACAAAGATGTATCCTTAAAAATCGAGGATGAGAAGGTTCGCGAGAAGTATCGCGAGTATCTGTTAAGTGCGATGAATAATATAGATGCTTAATTGCATTAAGACACCAATCGTTTTATAATTCATAGGTTTATTAAATAAGGAGACTTTATCTATATGGAACCATTAGGTTTAAATGAAATCAGAGAAAGATATTTGTCGTTCTTTGAGTCTAAGGGACACTTGAGACTTCCATCATTCTCATTAGTTCCTAAGAACGACCCTTCTATTTTGCTTATTAATGCTGGTATGACTCCACTTAAGCCATACTTTACTGGCGCTGAGACTCCTCCTTGTAAGAGAGTTACAACCTGCCAGAAGTGTATCAGAACTCCTGATATTGAGAATGTTGGTCATACATCAAGACACGGTACATACTTTGAGATGATTGGTAACTTCTCCTTTGGTGATTACTTTAAGAACGAAGTTATTCCATGGGCTTGGGAGTTCTTGACAGAGAACCTCGAGATGCCAGCTGAGCTCTTGTACCCTTCTGTTTATGAAGAGGATGATGAGGCTTTCGAGATTTGGAATAAGGTTGTTGGCGTACCTGCTGATAAAATTACAAGGCTTGGTAAGGCGGACAACTTCTGGGAGCATGGTACAGGTCCATGTGGTCCTTGTTCTGAGATTTATTTTGACCGTGGTATCGAGCATGGCTGTGGTAAGCCAGATTGCCGCCCAGGTTGTGAGTGCGACAGATTCGTTGAGATCTGGAACCTCGTATTCTCACAGTTCGACCGTCAGGAGGATGGTTCTTACTTAGAACTCTCACAGAAGAACATCGATACTGGTGGAGGACTCGAGAGATTTGCATGCGTAATGCAGGGTGTTGAGAACCTCTTTGAGGTAGATACAGTTAGAAGAATCCTTGATACAGTTTGCCAGAAGGCTGGTAAGGAATACGGCGCTAACGCTAAGGATGACGTTGCTATCCGTGTTATTACTGACCATATGCGTTCTTCTACAATGATGATTTCCGATGGCGTACTTCCATCTAACTCTGGTGCAGGTTACGTTCTTAGAAGACTCATGAGAAGAGCTGCTAGATTTGGTAAGCTCCTTGGTATCGACGGCAAGTTCCTCGCTTCTATCGCTGAGGTTGTTATCGAGCAGAATAAGGATGCATATCCTGAGCTTGTACAGAAGTACACAATGATTATGGCAGTTATCAACAAGGAAGAGGATGACTTCCTCCGTACAGTTGAGGCTGGTACATCTATCCTTAACGATATGATTGCTGCTGCTAAGGCTGAAGGCAAGACAGTGCTCGCTGGCGAAGATGCATTTAAGCTTCACGATACTTACGGATTCCCTCTTGACCTTACTAAGGAAATCGCTGCAGACAGTGGTCTCACAGTAGACGAAGACGGCTTCAAGGCTGCTATGAAGATCCAAAAAGAGACAGCTCGTCAGGCAACAAAGGAGAATGTTTCTAACACAGCTTGGGGTGGAAATAAGCTTCCAGATGAGCTTTTAAACGATAAGTCTGCTACAACTTTCGAAGGTTATGAGAAGTTCGAGACAAACGCCAAGGTTATGTACGTTCTTAAAGTTGACGAGGACGGTGCACTCCAGATTGCATCTGAAGTATTTGCAGGCGACAAGGCTATTGTAATTCTTGATAAGACTACACTTTACGCTACTATGGGTGGTCAGGTTTGTGATAACGGTAAGTTTACAAACGACTCTCTCGAGGCAGTTGTTACTAACGTTGAGAAGGATACAGCTTCTAAGTATCTCCACTCTATCGAGGTAGTTTCCGGCTCTATCAAGGCTGGCGACGAGGTTAAGGTTGCTATCGACAAGGAAAGAAGACTTTCTACTTGTCGTAACCACTCCACAACTCACATGCTCCAGGCAGCTCTTCGTAGCGTGCTTGGCGATCATGTAGAGCAGAAGGGTTCTTATGTTGATTCCGAGAGATTAAGATTCGACTTCACACATTTCTCTGCAATGACAGCTGAGGAGATAGCTAAGGTAGAGGACATCGTTAATAGCGTAATCTTAGAAGATATGCCTATCGTAACTCGCGAAATGCCAATCGACGAGGCTCGTAAGCTCGGTGCTATGGCTTTGTTCGGTGAGAAGTATGGCGCTACAGTAAGAGTTGTATCAATCGGTGATGGATATTCTGTTGAGTTCTGCGGTGGTACACACTTAACTCAGTCTTCTCAGGCAGGTCAGCTTAGAATTATCTCTGAGGCTGGTGTTGCTTCAGGTGTAAGACGTATCGAGGCTGTTACAGGTAAGGCAGCTTATGAGCTTATGAAGGCTGACAGAAGCACAATCTCTGATGTTGCTTCTACACTTAAGGTTAACAAGGATCAGATTGTTAAGAAGTCTGAGTCTTTGTTAAGCGATATCAAGGCTTTGGAGAAGGAGATTGCTTCTATCAAGAAGGCTGCAGCTGGTAGTGTTGCTGATGATTTGATTAAGGCTGCTACTAAGATTGGTTCAGTTGATGTAGTTTGTGCTAAGGTTGATGCTAATGATGCAGCTGAGCTCCGTGATATGGCTGATGGAATCAGAGATCGCTTAGAGAATGGCTTCGTATTCTTAGCAGCTTCTAATGGTGATAAGGTTCTCTTTATCGCTATGGCTTCTAAGAACGCAGTTGCTGCTGGTGCTCATTCCGGTAATGTAATTAAGGAAGCAGCCAAGGTAGCTGGTGGTGGCGGCGGTGGTCGTCCTGATATGGCTCAGGCTGGCGGTAAGGACGTATCCAAGGTTGATGACGCTCTTGCCAAGGCAAATGAAGTATTGAAGGCTCAGATCGGAGGCTAATTCCATGTGCTTATTCTGTGAGATTATCAAGGGCAATATCCCTTCAACTAAGGTTTATGAGGATGAGATGACTTACTGCTTCCGAGATATTAATCCTGTAGCACCAACTCACGTCCTGGTTGTTCCTAAGAAGCATTTTGATAACATCAGAGATATCGCTACATCAGCTGATGGTGCAGCATATCTTGATGCATGTGCAAAGGCTATTGATGAAGTAGCAAAGCTCGAAGGATTAGACTCTGGTTTCCGCGTAATCAATAACTGTGGTGAAGATGGTGGACAGACAGTAATGCACCTCCACTTCCATGTTATCGGTGGTGTTAAGCTTACGGAGAAGATGATTTGATAAAAGAACCTCTGTCAAAGCTTGAGAAGCGAACTCTCGCTTATCTTGGAACAAAGTCAGATGCATCCGAGGCTCAGCTTGGCCTGGTTCGTCAGGCAATAGAAGAAGTTAAAAGGCTGTCGCGCCCTAGTGTGGCGACAGCTTTTTATACTATTAAGGATTGTCCGATAAGGCTTAATTTCTCATCTCTTGAGAAAATTTTTACCTTAGGTGAATCAGACTCAGTCTGTATAATCATCTCGACAATTGGTCCTGCGATTGACGATCGAATGGAAGTTCTTAACAGCAGAGGCGACTACTCAAAATCTGTATTAATCGATGCGGCTGCTAACGCGTATGTGGAGCAGATAACTGACGATTATCAGGATAGACTTAATTTGAGAAATCCTACCTTTCGCTTTGCTCCTGGATATGGAGACGTACCGCTCGACTTACAAAAAGAAATCTTTGATAATGTTCCTGGAAGCGGCAAGACAGGTATTAAGCTTGACGATAACTACCTGATGCATCCGTGGAAGTCAATGACAGGAATTATAGGGTTTAAGGGAGAATAATA
The DNA here is from genome assembly GCA_045600625.1 of Saccharofermentans sp. GTDB lineage: Bacteria > Bacillota > Clostridia > Saccharofermentanales > Saccharofermentanaceae > Saccharofermentans. The sequence continues at coordinate 109,390 of JAZRYF010000030.1, read as the reverse complement.
GTGGATATTAGAAGTGTTTTAGGAAAAGAGCTTCTCGTTTTTGATGGCGGATTTGGCTCGCAGCTTCAAAGCAGAGGCGTAAAGCCAGGTACGAACAGTGCTGATATTAATATCATGAATCCTGAACTTGTGTACGCAATTCACAAGGACTATATCGATGCAGGTGCTAACTGTATCGTAACTAATACATTCGGCGCAGACAGATTTCATATTGAAGACTATGAGAAGCTGAAGGCGAATATTCTTGCTGCCTGCGATAATGCCAGACGTGCTGCTAGTGATGGTGATCATGAAGTCAGCGTCTTTTACGATATGGCTCCTACAGGTAAGCTTTTAAAGCCATTAGGTGACCTCGATTTTGAAGATGCCGTAGAGTGCTTTAAGGAACAGGTTTTAATTGCCCGTGACCACGTTGATGGTTTTATTATCGAGACCATGACTGACCTCTATGAGGTTAAGGCTGCTATTTTGGCAGTTAAGGAAAACACAGATAAGCCGCTTTTCTGCTCAGTTACTTTCCAGGAAAACGGCAAGATGCTTACAGGTGCATCGCCAATTCAGGCGGTAACTCTTATGGAAGCTCTTGGTGTTGATATGATTGCTATTAACTGCTCCCTGGGGCCTAAGGAATTAGAGCCAGTAATTATGGAGATGCTATCTGTTGCTACAAAGCCAATGCTTGTTCAGCCTAATGCTGGTCTTCCTGTTTTTGTTAATGGCGAGACTTCTTATAACGTTAGTGCTGAAGAGTTCTCACAGTATATCGAGAAGTTCTTTGAGGCTGGTATTAGTGCCTTTGGAGGATGCTGTGGAACTACTCCTGAGCATATAAGACTTTCCTATGAGAAGGTTAAAGGCCGTGAGCTTAAGTTCAAGCCAGCACCTAGTGCTACAAGAGTTACAGGTACAACAACCTATGTTGAGTTTAAAAACAGAGTCATAAGATGCGGCGAGAGATTAAATCCTACTGGTAAAAAGAAGATGAAGCTCGCACTCCAGGAAGGTCGTCTTTACGATATCGTCGACGAGGGTGTATTGCAGGTTGAAGCGGGTGCTGATGTTTTAGATGTTAACGTAGGTGTACCTGGTATTGACGAGACAGCTGTAATGACTGAGCTTATCCTGAACTTACAGGAAGTAATTGATGTTCCTTTGCAGATCGACAGCTCTAACCCTGAGACGCTCGAGAAGGCATGTCGTCTTTATAATGGTATCCCGCTTATTAACTCTGTTAACGGTAAGCAGGAAGTAATGGATAATGTTTTCCCTATCGTTAAGAAGTATGGCGGCGTGGTTCTTGGACTTTGTATCGGTGAAGATGGTATTCCTCCAACGGCTTCTGAGCGATTTGCAATAGCTAATAAAATCGTAAACGAAGCAGCAAAGTATGGTATCGCTAAGAATCGAATCATCATCGACTCTCTTGTACTTACCGCTAGCGCTCAGCAGAAGGAAGTTATGGAGACAATCAAGTGCGTTAAGCTTGTAACAGATGAGCTTGGCTGCGGCACTGCTTTGGGCCTTTCAAACGTATCCTTTGGTCTTCCTAACAGACCTCTTATTAACAGAACGTTCCTGGTAATGGCTTTGCTTTCTGGCTTGAAGCTTCCTATTTTAAATCCACTTGATAAGGAATTGATGGGTGCTATCGACGCTTTCGAGGTACTAAACTTCAGCGACGAGAATGCAGCAGATTATATTATGAGACATAGTGGCGATGTGGTAGCAACAGCTGCATCTTCTGCGTCTAAGGCGGAGGCTCCTGCTGGTGGTGCGACAGAAGAACTGGAGGGGAGCCCTCTTTATAAGGCAGTAGTTAAGGGACAAAAGCACCAGGCTGTTGACATCGTTCGCGCCATGACTGACGAGCCACTTGCTATCGTATCTGACCACATTATCCCTGCGCTCGACACTGTAGGTAAGAACTACGACACAGGTAAGATTTTCCTTCCTCAGCTCATGATTGCAGCCGAGACCGCGAAATTAGTTTTTGACGAGATTAAGGGTAAGCTTGTATCAGATTCCGGTGCTACTAAGGGTCCTGTTATCATTGCTACAGTTAAAAATGACGTTCATGATATCGGTAAGAATATCGTTAAGGTTGTACTTCAGAGCTATGGTTTTGAAGTAATTGACTTAGGTAAGGATGTAGACCCTGAAGATATTTATCAGGCTGTATGTAAGTACCAGCCAATCGCGATTGGTTTATCAGCTTTGATGACTACAACTGTTATCTCTATGGCTGATACAATTGATTTTTTACGTAAACGTAAAGTATCTACACCTGTGTTCTGCGGTGGCGCTGTAGTTACGCAGGATGTTGTAAAAAATATCGGAGGCGATTACTATACAGCAGATGCAATGGAATCTGTAAGAGTATGTGAGATACTTCAAGCTAGAGTAGAAGAGGCAAAGTAATATGGCAAGAATGAGAGCAAAAAAGCACCTGCCAGAGAGAATGGCAAGATGTACTGAGAGATGGTTTGAAGACCCTAAGGCTAACAAGGGTAAGTGGAGAGAAGTCTGTGGCTTCCCAGAGGATTGTGAAGTTTTCTTAGAGGTTGGCTGCGGCAAGGGTAAGTTCTGTACCGAGATGGCACCAAGATTTCCCAATGCTCTTTATATCGCTTTGGAGCGTGACCCTTCTGTTTGTCTGCTTGCAATTGAAAAAGCACATCGCGCTGGGATTCCAAATCTTTTCTTTATTCAGGCTGATGCGAATTTCTTGGAGGAGTACTTTGAAGAAGACGAGCTTAATCGTATTTATCTTAACTTCTCAGATCCATGGACACGCCAGAATAAGCCTAAGAGAAGACTTACTTACAGAACTTTTCTAGAGCAGTACAAAAAGCTTATGAAGAAGGGCGGAAGCGTTCTTTTTAAGACAGATAATGATGAGTTGTTTGATTTTTCTGTTGAAGAATTTAAGGCATGTGGCTTCGAGTTAACTGAATATACACGTGATCTTCATAACAGCGAGTGGGATGCTGATAATGTAAGAACTGAGTTCGAGCAGAAGTTTGCTGATCAGGGTATTAATATTAAGAGAGTAGTTGCTACGTACTAATAAAACTCGAACAAAAATCATTTGAAAGAAATTTTGGAGAAATTGGTGTTTTTGGCACCAATTTCGTTTTTGTTACAGTTTTTTTGCATTTGTTTTATTGTAAAGGAATGTAGTTAGTTGTATATTTTTATAGGTACATTTCGTACGAAGTAACAGAATTTTCAGGAGGAAAATTAAAATGGCAGTTAAAGTTGCAATTAACGGTTTCGGTCGTATTGGACGTCTTGCTTTCAGACAGATGTTTGGTGCTGAGGGTTATGAGGTAGTAGCAATCAACGATTTGACAAGCCCTAAGATGCTTGCTCATCTTTTGAAGTATGACTCTGCTCAGGGTAAGTACGCTCTCGCAGATAAGGTTTCTGCAGGTGAGGATTCCATCTGTGTTGATGGTAAGGAGATTAAGATCTATGCTAAGGCTAACGCTGCTGAGTGCCCATGGGGTGACCTCGGTGTTGACGTAGTTCTCGAGTGCACAGGTTTCTACACATCTAAGGAGAAGGCTTCTGCTCACATCACAGCAGGTGCTAAGAAGGTTGTTATCTCTGCTCCAGCTGGTAACGATCTCCCAACAATCGTTTACAACGTAAACCACGAGACACTCACAGCTGAGGATACAATCATCTCTGCTGCTTCTTGTACAACAAACTGCTTGGCTCCTATGGCTAAGGCTCTTAACGATCTCGCTGGTATCAAGTCTGGTATCATGTCTACAATCCACGCTTACACAGGCGATCAGATGATCCTCGACGGCCCACAGAGAAAGGGTGACCTCAGAAGATCTAGAGCTGGTGCTGTAAATATCGTACCTAACTCTACAGGTGCTGCTAAGGCTATCGGTCTCGTTATCCCAGAGCTCAACGGTAAGCTCATCGGTTCTGCTCAGCGTGTTCCAACACCTACAGGTTCTACAACAATCCTCGTAGCTACAGTTGAGAAGACAGTTACTAAGGAAGAGATCAACGCTGCTATGAAGGCTGCTGCTACAGAGTCTTATGGCTACAACGAGGAAGAGATCGTTTCTTCTGATATCGTTGGTATGACATATGGTTCCCTCTTCGACGCTACACAGACAATGGTAGGTCAGGACAACCTCGTTCAGGTAGTTTCCTGGTATGACAACGAGAACTCTTATGTTTCTCAGATGGTTAGAACAATCAAGTACTTCGCAGAGCTTGCTTAATTCTAATTTCAATTTAACTATTGAGCCTCTCGGGATTTCCCGGGAGGCTTTTTTATGCTCGGTTTAGCTTTACGGTGGTGCGCTACTCGAAATGATACGTGTGATTAACCAGGATTTACGGCAAAGTAAAGGCTGCACCGTAGTGCAGCCTTCGCGTTTTTATTAGAGGAATTATTGTTTGGAATTAATACTCTGGTTCGAGTAATCCGTAGTTACCATCATTTCTCTTATATACAACACATACAGAATTTGTCTCAGCGTCCAGGTATACAAGGAAGTTGTGGCCCAACATCTCCATCTGGAGGATTGCATCTTCAGAAGTCATAGGACGAAGCTCAAATGTCTTACGACGTGTGATACTCTTATCTGGCTCTTCAACCTCATAATCGAAGTCGGAACCATGATCTTCTTCGAGGAAGCTTACAATCTGTGTATATTCCTTCTTCTTCTTTAAGAACTTAGTCTTGTTACGTCTAATCTGAGATTCGAGCTTGTCGATTGTTCTGTCTACAGCTGTCAAAATTTCTTCGTCACGAGCCTCAGCTCTGTAAATCTTATTATCTAACTTAAGAGTAACCTCAACGACCATCTGACTTCCTTCTGGTCTGATACGGATGTTGAAAGTACCCTCATCACCGAAATATTTATCGAATTTGCTCATCTTGTCGGTGATCTTAGCTTCGAGTCTGGCACCAATCTTGATACCCTTTCCCTGTGTTGTGATCTTCATGAAATCACTTCCTTCCGTTTTGAAGTTGTTATAAGGATTTCTCCTTAAGTAAATTGTAAAATAAATTATATTAATTAACTGTTAAACATTTGAGAATAAGATACATTTGAATATCTTTGTTGTATAATTCATTTGAGTCGAAAAAGGGGAGGTACACAAAACATGGCATTGTTTGGTGATCCAAAAGCTAAAAAGATTAGCGAATATGAGAAAAAGATTGGTGAGTGCAACGCGTCCATCAGAAGATATTATGACGAGATTGGTCGTCTTTACTATTTCCAGTATAAGGATATGAATACTGATAATACAAAGGACATCAACACACGTTGCGAATCAATCACAAAGCTTGGTATTGAGATTGAGGACTTGGGCCTTAAGATTCTTTATGAGAAGGGTCTCAAGAGATGCGCTTCCTGTGGTACAGAGAACAGCCTCCAGTATGGTTTCTGCTTCTCCTGTGGTGCTAAGTTCCCAGAGGGTTCTGAGAAGGAACCAACTATGACTGTAGTAACTCCAGCAGAAGAGATTGCTCCTATTGAAGAAGCTGCTCCAGCAGAAGCTGAGGCTACACCTGTTGAAGCACCAGCAGAGGCTGAGGCTCCAGCTACAGAAGAGACACCAGCTGAGTAATTCTTAACTAGTCTTTAAAAAGAAAACCACCGTGGTAACGCGGTGGTTTTTGTATGCCTCAAATATCTATTCTGTTAAACCCAGGAAGCTTGTCAAAGATATGACTGGTAATAATTAATGTTCGTCCATTCTGATGCTTCTTTATAAACTCCATAGTAGCTTCAATCGACTTTGAATCAAGCCCAGTAAATGGCTCATCCATAATTACCACTGTAGACTTACAAAGCATAGCACGGGCGATTGCCACACGACGCTTCATACCTCCTGATAAGGCAGAAACATTCTTCGTAATATCAATTCCAGGAATAAGTAAGGAAAGCTCAGAGGATATAGTCTGAACATTCAATTCTTTATTAACAAATCTGAGATTATCAACAGATGAGAAACCTTCTAATAATCTGTCTTCCTGGAAAACAACAGAATATTTGTTAGTGCCAGTAATTAATCCAGAACTTAAATCAGTTAATCCCAGGATAAGATTAATCAGTGTCGTCTTGCCACTGCCTGATTCGCCCTTGATAAGGTAATTTTTACCATCTTCGAAGGTATAGGAAAAATCGCTTATTACAGCTTTTGAATCGTAAGTCTTGCTTACTTTGTTAAGGTCGATATTCATTACGCTTTACCTCCTTTGTTGCTGCTGCCTGGGATAAGGCGTAAAGCCAAAAGAAGGATCCTCTCGAATATAAAGGCGAGGATGACGGTTGCTACTGTCCACGCGAGTAAGTCTGCGGTAAGAAGATTAATCTTGGAGCGGTAAAGGCCGTTACCAAGAGAGTTTGTTGTCTGGTCGATAAGCTCTGCCGCGATACCGCTTTTCCATGCCATTCCAGCCGCGAGTGAGAAGCTGCTCATTAAAAATGGCTTAAGACCTGGAAGGTAAATATAAACTAGCTTGTCCCAAAAGCTAACGCCATAGACAGAACCCATCTGAAGAAGCTTTAAATCGGTCGATTTAAGGCCGTGAAGCGTGTTGAGGAAGATGATAGGGAACACCACGAGCGCGCTTATTACAGTGGCAACTGAAGGACCTGACCAGATTAAAACGAGGATAATAAAACTCACCACCGGCACCGCCTTAATGACAGTGACAAGTGGTGAGAAAAATTCTTCGATTATGGTGAAGCGATAAGACAAGGTCGCGAGCACGAATCCTGCGAGGGAGCCAATTAAGAAGCCCAAGACTATGCGTCCTATTGACGCTACTACAGCTGCTCGGAAGGCACCATCTCCTACAAGCGTAATCAAAGACTTAAATACTTCGATAGGTCCTGCAAGTAAGATTTTGTTGTTAACGCAGATTGATACGACCTGCCAGATAACAAGCCATAAGATTGCAAATAATATCTTGCGAATTAATTTACTGCGCGATGTAGAAGAAGTCATCGCCTGGAACAGCGCCACCTACAGAAGTTGGATCCTGGGTGAAGAGAGTTACGAGATAGCCAGTAACCTGGTTAACAATGTCTCCTCCATAGATGCAAACGAGATTGCAGTTAGGAATTGCATTTGTAGCTACTGGTACTGCACCAACAATACCCATATCAACTACAAGCTGAGCTGTTGTGTCGATATCGTTATTAGCAGAATTGACGCTTGCTTCATGGTCAGCGATAAAAGAAGAAATCGCAGCTGGGTGAGCCTCTATAAATTCACGTCTTGCAACTGTAACACCTGTTACCAGTAAAGAGTCACTTACTATATCCCATTCATCGTTTAAGGAGAAGCAGACTGATAAAGCGTCGTTCTGAGCACAAGCTACAGTTACGAAAGGCTGTGGCAGAACTGCAACCTGTGAAGGATCTTCAGATAAAAGTGCAGCAATCTCAGTTGCTTCAGACTTGAAGTCTAACTCATAGTCTGTAATGCCGTTAGCTTCAAGAATATAGCGAAGTGTGTACTCAGGGGTCTGACCCTGACCTGTTGTAAGAATTGTTCTGCCTTCAAGGTCAGCTGCACATGTGATTGAATCGTCTCCAGATACACAGTAAAGAACGCCTAATGTGTTAATGTCGATAACCTGAATGTCAGCGTTACCTGTGTTATATAACTTGGCTGCGAGGTTAGCAGGAATCAAAGCGATATCTACTGTACCAGCATTAAGAGATGCGGCAAGTTCGGATGCCTCTGTAACCATAGTAAATTCGTAAGCAGAATCTTCCTGGTTCATCATATTTACAATTCCGATTGTTGTAGGTCCCTTCAAAGATCCTACTCTTACAGTAACGTCATCTTCTGTTTCTACATTATTAGCTGCACATGCAGTCATAAGGAAAAGTCCCATAACTGTTACCAGGAGGGCAGCTGTTAACTTCTTAATGAGTTTCATTTTTTATACCTCTTATATATTAATACCGCGTTGATTATACAACTATTTGACGATTTGAACATAAGAGATTATAATAACCGAGTTATTAAGCATTTCGCGCACGAGAGGAGGGATGAAGAGATGTCAGAGATTAGAGTTAAGGAAGGCGAGTCCCTTGATAGTGCACTTCGTCGTTTCAAGCGTTCTTGCGCAAGATCTGGTGTTCTTGCTGAGGTTCGTAAGAGAGAACATTACGAGAAGCCATCTGTACGCCGTAAGAAGAAGTCTGAGGCTGCAAGAAAGAGAAAGCACTAATAACTTTCTTTATGTAAGCTAATTAGAAGCCAGGGTTTTCATACTCTGGCTTTTTCTATGGTATAATTATCTCAAAATATAAAAGTGAGATATATAGTTATGTTGCTGACTTCTAGAAAGCGGCATTATGTTATTGGAGAAAAATTCTCTGATACTAATGCTCTGTTCGAGGCATTATTAAACGTACAAGGAATTGATTCAGAGGAGATGCGAAGAAGCTTCCTGACGGATGAAGGCGGCTCTTTGTATGACCCTTTCCTGTACAAAGATATGCATAAAGCTGTCGACATTATTGTCGAGGCTATGACTAATAAAGATAAGATTCTCATATATGGCGATTACGACTGTGATGGTGTTACTGCGACATCTATTCTCGTGCGGTATTTTAGAAGCCATAATATCGATGTCGTCTATATTGTTCCTAATCGTGAAGAGCACGGCTATGGCTTAACTTCCAATATCTTAGATGAAGTAGTAGCGCATAACCCTGACCTGGTTATTACTGTAGACTGTGGTATTACAAATATCGATACAGTAAAAGAACTTAAAAGTCGCGGTATTAAGGTTATCGTTACAGATCACCATAATGTCCAGGATGAGCTGCCTGAAGCTGATGCTGTAATCTGCTCCAAGAGACTCGATAATACTTATCCATTTAAGGATTTATGTGGTGCCGGAGTAGCGCTTAAGGTTATTCAAGCATTAGGTACTGACAGAAGATTCCCTGTTAACGGCAATATCTGGAGACAGACAATTGAGCTTGCAGGTATCGCTACTATAGCTGACTTAGTTGGCGTTACAGATGAGAACAGAACGATTATTAAGAAGGCATTCATCTCCATGAAGAATCCAGTTAATCCTGGAATTAAGGTGATGATTGATTTGCTGCTTGAGAACTCGAGTGCCAAGAAACTCGACGAGTCCTTTATCTCTTTTAATTTTGTTCCAAGAATTAATGCTGCAGGAAGACTTTATGATTCATCAGATGCTTTGAAGCTGTTCTTAGAGGATGATGAAGACAAGGCTATGGAAGCTGCAGTAGCACTTGGTAAGCAGAATGACGAGCGTAAGGAAATCGAGAAGAATGTTTTTGATGAGGCAGTAAAGCAGATTGAGAGTGAAGACAGACCTGACGAGTGGAGCCTTGCCAAGACCGAAGGCCCTATTGTAGCTTATGCACCAGGCTGGCATCAGGGCGTTCTTGGAATAGTTGCAGGAAGACTGTCTCAGCATTTCAGAAGATCAGCAATTGTATTTACATCTGATTCAATCGACGCCAATAATATTAAGGGTTCTGGAAGAGCTTATGGTGAGTACGATCTTTTTAAGGCGTTAGATCGTATCTCTGATAAGCTTGTGAATTTTGGTGGTCATAAGAAGGCCGCAGGCGTTGTAGTAGAGAAGAAGAGGCTTCTTGAATTTATGAAGTCATTAGAGGCTGATTCCATCGCTCATAAGGATGAGGATGATAAGGAAGAAGACGATGCTATCGAGATTACAGCCAGAATTGATTATGAGCTTATTAATTTTGATACCTTCAATATGATTTCCAAGTTCAAGCCTTATGGTATCGGCAACAAAAAGCCTGTATTTGAGACTTCAAAGATGCTTGTTACTGGCGTATATGGCATGACTGACGGTGCTCATATCAGATTGGAGCTTACTAATGCAGATAAGCCAGATACTGACAGCGTGTCAGCTGTAGGCTTTGGTATGGGTATTTACTCTAAGATTATTAAGCCTGGAGATATCATCGATATCGCTTATACGATTAATGAATATACCTACAGAGGCAGGACAACAATAAGTCTTTATATCGAGAATATTGTGCCTGTATCTAATAACGGCTTCCTGTGGGAAAAGCCTGAGATCGCAGAAGATTTGTACAATAATGGCATGGACCTGATTCAGGTGGCAAAGCTTGCCAAGACTACTGTTCAGGAAGGCTTAGTTCCTTCAAGAGCAAACTATCTTGCTTGCTATCAGGTGTTAAAGAATCAATGCATCGGTGAGACTTCCTATGCGGATGTAACGCTTCTTGCCAAGATGATTACAAATGAGACTGGAAATATGATTACTCCTTTCCAGGTGGCCAGATGCTTAGAGGTATTTTCTCAGGCCAATATGATTAAATTAGGTGTATTATCTTCAATAAGAGTTTGTTTTAGATTCTTGAAGGTAGAGGGCAATAAGGACCTTAAGCAGTCCAGTACTTATATGAGGCTTCTTGAATATGTCTGAAGAGTTTAACATTAACGAAGAACGTGCGTATTTGATGGATAAAGAGCAGGTACCAGAAATACCTGACTACATCATGGAAAAGTTCGAGGCGGTAATCGATATTTTTACCTCGTATGCAACTCGCGCTCATCTCTCAGAAGAATCGCTTAATTCTGAGCAGCAGCTCATCAAAAATGCATTCCTGTTTGCATTCAAGGCACATCGTAATCAGAAGCGTAAGACGGGCGAACTCTATATCATTCACCCTATTGCTACAGCTGAGATTCTGGCAGAGCTCGAGGTCGATGCGGACTCTCTGGCTGCTGCCTTTTTGCATGACACAATTGAAGATACTGCAGCTGATTCCGAGATGCTTGAGGAAATCTTCGGTTCGACTATTACACTGCTTGTTGAAGGAGTTACAAAGCTTAATGAACTCGCATCTCACTCCAAAGAAGAGATTCAGGCTGAAAATGTACGTAAGATGCTTATCGCGATGTCCAAGGATCCTCGCGTTATTTTGATTAAGCTTGCAGATCGTCTTCATAACATGCGTACTATGCAGTATCAGACTCCTGCAAAGCAGGTCGAGAAGGCGCGTGAGACTCTTGATATCTATGCTCCATTTGCTGAGAAGTTTGGCGTCTTTAAAATTAAGTGGGAGCTTGAGGATCTGTGTCTTAGATACCTAGACCATGATGGTTACTATGAACTTGTTGGATTGATTTCTTCCAAGCGTTCTGAGCGTGAAGCTTTTATGGCTCATGTAGTAGCTGAGATTTCCGACAAGCTCGTTGAAGAGGGAATGACTCATTACGACATCGATGGAAGACCTAAGCACTTCTACAGCATCTATAAGAAGATGCACGACAATAAGCATAATGACATCAACCACATCTACGATATGTTTGCCTGCAGAATCATTGTAGATTCTACAGCTGACTGCTATAAGGCATTAGGTCTTGTTCACTCTATGTACACTCCTTTGCCAGGCAGATTTAAGGACTATATCGCTAACCCTAAGGAGAATGGATATCAGTCTTTGCATACTACAGTTATGCGCCCAGGTGGTAAGACTTTTAATGAGACTACTTTCGAAGTGCAGATAAGAACTTACAGCATGCATATAGAGGCCGAGTATGGTATTGCTGCGCACTGGCACTATAAGGAAGCGGGCAACTCCAAGGCCTTCAAGGAAGATATCTACGACGAGAAGATTAAGTGGGTAAGACAGTTCCTGGATTCTCAAAGGGACGCTGAAGATCCTAAGGACTTTATGGAGCTTTTGAAGACTAATATCGTGCCTAACGAAGTCTTCGTATTTACGCCTAAGGGTAAGATTGTAAGACTGCCTCAGGGTTCGTGCCCAATCGACTTCGCGTATGCTATCCACAGCGGCATCGGTAACCACATGCACGGCGCTAAGGTCAATGGCCGTATCGTGCCATTAAACTATGTCCTGAAGTCTGGTGAAGAAGTCGAGATTTTGTCTTCCGACAAGATTAAGGGCCCATCCAAGGACTGGGTTAATATCGTTAAGACTGGTTCTGCGAGATCCAAGATTAACGCCTGGTTTAAAAAGGAAAACCGTCAGGAGAATATCGAGAACGGTATCATGAAGCTTGAGCGTGAGATTGAGAAGAACGGCTTTGATCCTAAGGTTCTTCTTGGCTCCGAGATTATGACTCCGGTTTTAGCGCACTTCAATCTGTCTAACGCAGACCAGCTTTACGCTGAAGTTGGTTACGACAGCACTGCTATGCCTGTAGGTAAGGTATTTGGCAAGCTTCGCGATGAGTATATTAAGCGCCTGTCTGAGGAGGAACGTCTCGCATTAGGCTACAGAACTGCTTCTGACGGGCAGCTTGTCTACAGCAAGCCTTTGACAAAGAAGGATGATGCTGATAAAGATCCAACAAAGTCTTTGCTTGCAGCGTCTGAGCGTCCAGTACCTCGAAATGAACATAACAAGATTAAGGATGAAGGCATTGTCGTAGGAGGCCTTCACCACATGGCTTTGAAGATGGGCAACTGCTGTCACCCTGTTCCTGGTGATGACATTATCGGTTATGTAACTCAAAGTGAAGGAATTACCATCCATAAGCAGACTTGTCCTAATATCGTTCATATCCAGGAAGCAAAGGACAATTCCGACAGAGAACATCAGAAGTTTGAGCGTCTCGTTAAGGCTGTCTGGGATGAGTCAAAGCTTGACGGTAAGGGTACATTTACATCCAATATCGTCACACTAGCAAGAGATATAAGTCTTACCAAGTTCTTCGCTGATGTTGCAGCTGCTTTTAACGAAGAGCATATTGAGGTTCGCGACTTAAAATCACCACGTAAGATTGGTGGAGATTTTACTGAATTTGTTATTGAAGCAAAGTTCAAGGACAAAGAACAGCTTAACAGAATTATGGGTCGATTGAAGAACCTGGATTATGTAACTAACGTTTACAGAAAATAAGAGCTTTAAGTGTCAAATCAGGTAGCAAAAATACCTGTTAAGAAATAGACATTGAGTAATGTGCAAATAAGTAAAATCATGCCACAAATGACGTACACTGCACGCCTCTTTGCGACCTCATCCCGGGACTTGGAATTGTAGTTGAAATCACCTTTTGCCATAGTCTGATTATAGTAAGGTTTAGCTATTTCATGTTTGACACTCATGTAACAAATTATTGACAAAAACGGCGTGTGCTATAATGTAGCCGATGAAGTTCATCGGTTTAACAACAGTTAATGATCTTCCACACGATAAAATGACGGTGGGAGTGAGCGCCCTGGCAATAACAACACTATGTGTCGTGGCGTTTTTTGGTGTGTACACAATGCTGGATAGCAAGGCTAGAGCTGATCAGCTCGAACGTGAGGTACAGGCCAGTATTTTGGCGCAGGAAGCAATTGAAGCAGCTGCTACTGCGACCACTACAACAGAGACGACTGAAGAGACGGAAGCAACTGAACTGATGCCTGTTGTTCAGACTGAAGCAGTTGAAGTAACAGAGACTATTGAGGCAACAGAAGAAGTTATAGAGACTACTCCTGAAGAGCCTACAGAGACGGCTTCTACAGAAGCTACGACAACGACTACAAGAGATCCTGATTATGTCGAGGAGTACTATGCTACGGTTTACTGTACTCATGATATCAATTTAAGATCTGGTCCTGGCACAACTTATGATGTTGTCAGAGTTTTACATGTTGGTGAGGAAATCACTGTAACTGGAAGAACAGATTCTGGATGGTACAGAACTTATAGTGGTAACTTTGTACTCCAGAGCTATACTTCCACAACGCCTGTAGCTACTACTGCGGCAGCTACAACAGCTACGACTACTGCGGCTACAACAGCCGCCACGCAGCCTGCCCAGTCGCCTAATGCCGGCTCAATAAGCGGCATGACATATTATGGTCAGTGTAGAATCACATTCTACGGACCACAGCCACTCTCAGATGGCTCTTATAGTACTACTACTGCAACTGGAACACAGTGTTCTGAGGGTAGAACTGTAGCGGCTGACTGGGGTGTTTTCCCGGCAGGTACAACACTTTATCTGCCAAATGACCCGCTCGGAGGCGATGGTTACTATACAGTTGAGGACAGAGGCCCTGGTGTTAACGGATCTCATCTCGATTTGTTTGCCAATTCTGCGAGCAGTCATACAGTAACTACACTCGACGTTTACGTCGTAAATTGAGGTTAGTATGAAAGATAGAAATTTGAAGGTAATTCCGCTTGGAGGAATGCTTGAAATCGGGAAAAATATGACCGCTTTCGAGTATGGAAATGACATTATCATCATCGATGTCGGTATGGCATTTGGTGGTGACGACACACCTGGCGTTGACTGCGTAATTCAGGATTACTCTTACATCAGAGAAAACATTGATAAGCTTCGTGGCATCATCTTAACTCATGGTCACGAGGATCATATTGGTGCGCTTCCTTATTTTTTACGTGAGTTTAAGTGCCCTGTTTACGGTGGAAAACTTACAATCGAATTAGTAAGGCATAAGCTTGAAGATAACAAGATTGACCTTAAGGGAATTGGTCTTAATGCCTGCCGTGGTGGCGACAAGATTCAGCTCGGAAATCATTTTGTAGCTGAATTTGTAAGAGTAAACCATAGTATCGCTGATTCATATGCATTCTGCCTCAAGACTCCGGTTGGTACAGTCGTTCACTCAGGCGACTTCAAGATTGATTACACACCAATCAATGGCAAGGTTATTGACCTCCAGCGCTTTGGTGAGCTTGGTCACGAGGGTGTACTTCTCTTCATGTGCGAATCCACGAATGTTGAGAAGGAGGGTTCCTCTCCATCTGAAAAGGATGTTGGTGAGTCCTTCCAGAAGATTTTCCAGCAGGCTCCTGGCCGTATTATCGTGGCAACATTTTCAAGTCACGTACACCGCATGCAGCAGATTATTACCGCAGCAGAAAAGTATGGTAAGCACGTTTGCCTTTCGGGCAGATCGATGATTAATGTCTTTAAGATTGCAAGCTCCATAGGCTACTTAGACGTCGCTCCTGATACCATGATCGACATAAGTGCCATCTCTAACTACCCTAATAACGAAGTTGTTATTCTGACGACGGGATCTCAGGCAGAGCCTATGAGTGCCCTGTCCCGTATGGCTTTTGCTTCTCATAAGGAAGTCGAGATTATAGAAGGGGATACAATTATCATCTCCGCGCATCCAATTCCTGGTAACGAGAAGCCGATTTATAAGCTTATCGATGAATTCTTCAAGCTCGGTGCTCATGTAATTTATGAGTCCCTGGCTGAAGTTCATGTATCAGGTCACGCATATCGTAACGAGATCAGGCTTTTACACACACTTTTGAAGCCTAAGTACTTTATCCCTGTTCATGGCGAATATCGTATGCTTTATAGGCACGCTCAGCTTGCTCAAAGCCTGGGACAGGCCCCGGAGGATATCTTCATCCTTCATAACGGTGATGTGTTTGCAACCGACGGCGAAGAAGCAGAAGTAGTAGCTGAGGTTCCTGCTGAAGCTATTTTGATTGACGGTTCATCCCTCGCAGTTCGTGACGACCATGTTATGTCTGACCGTATGCGCTTAAGTGAGGAGGGCTGCGTATCAATCGCGATTACAATCGACGATAAGACTGGTGAGCTTGCTTCAGTTCCTTCCATTAACTCCATGGGATTCGTTTTTGACGATGAGATGGATGAGATTCACGAGAAAATTATCGCGAAGACATTGACTCTATTAGACCCTGAGCACCGTAAGAAGGAAACTCTCGAAATAGAGTTCACAACGCGTCAGTTCCGTAATCAGATCAGGGAATTTTGCTATGACAAGACTCACAGAAGACCAATGATTCTGACTAACGTCAATCATATCAACACTTAATTTGCAAAATACTCGCTAAGCACTTATAATCTTCCGTGCGTATATATTATTAATAATATAGGAGCTCGGAAGATGAGAGTAAGTAATTTATTTTTTGCAACACAGAGAGAAGTACCTGCAGATGCTGAGATACCTTCCCACAAGCTTATGCTTCGTGCGGGACTTATCCGTAAGATGTCTTCTGGTATTTATGCTTATATGCCAATGGGTTATAAGGTCTATAGAAATGTAGAGAAGGTAATCCGTGAGGAGATGGACAAGGCTGGCGCACAGGAATTAATCATGCCAGCACTTCTTCCTGCAGAAGCTTATCAGGCTTCCGGAAGATGGGAGAGATTCGGACCTGAGATGTTCCGTATGTCAGACAGAGGCGGCAAGCCATTCTGCCTTGGTCCTACACACGAGGAGCCATTTACAGAGGCTGTAAGAGATACAATCAGATCCTACAAGAATCTTCCTGTTACTCTTTATCAGATTCAGCACAAGTACAGAGACGAGAGAAGACCAAGATTTGGTGTTATTCGTTCCCGTGAGTTCGTAATGAAGGATGCTTATTCCTTTGACGTAGACGAGGCTGGTCTTGATAAGTCCTACCAGAATATGTACGACGCATATCGTAAGATTTTTGACCGCTTAGGCCTTGATTACACAGTAGTTGATGCTGATACAGGTGCCATGGGTGGTTCCGGTTCTCAGGAGTTTATGGTTAAGAGTCCAATTGGTGAAGATGCTATCTGCTTCTGCGATGCCTGCGGTTATGCAGCTAATGAGGAGAAGGCTTACTGCCAGGAAGCTCCAGCTTGTACTGATAGCGAACTTCCAATCGAGAAGATTCACACACCTGACGTTAAGACTATTGAAGAGCTTATTACTTTCATGAATACAACTCCTGATGCATTCGTTAAGACAATCATCTACAACATTGACGGTAAGATTGTTGCTGCTATGGTAAGAGGTGACAGAGATATTAACGACACTAAGCTTGGAAATATCTTTGAGGCTATGGAGATGGATCTCGCATCCTTTGAGGATGTTGAGAGAGTAACTGGCGCCAGAGTTGGTTTTGCTGGTCCTATTAACCTTAAGGAAAAGATTACAGTTGTAATGGATACAGAGGTTGCTGGCATGAAGAACTTCATAGTTGGTGCCTGCGAGTCTGATTACCACTTCAAGAATGTAAACGTTGGAAGAGATTTTACTCCAGACGTTGTTAAGGATATCAAGAATGTTAAGGCTGGTGACCTCTGCCCTAAGTGTGGTCAGCCAATTGGTATGGCAAGAGGTGTTGAGGTAGGTCACATCTTTAAGCTTGGTACGAAGTATTCTTCTGCTCTTGGATGTAACTTCCTCGATAAGGAAGGTAAGGAGAACCCAATGATCATGGGTTGCTACGGTATCGGTGTTTCCCGTACACTCGCTGCTATTATTGAGCAGAACAATGACGAGGATGGTATTAAGTGGCCTGCTCTCGTTGCTCCTTATAAGGTTGTTGTAATTCCAACAAAGACTAATGACGAAGAGATTATGCCACTGGCAGAGAAGCTTTATGAGCAGTTCCAGGATATGGGCTACGATGCACTCATCGATGATCGTAACGAGCGTCCTGGTGTTAAGTTCAAGGATGCAGATTTGCTTGGTATTCCACTTCGTATCACTGTTGGTCGTCGTGCTTCTGAGGGAGTTGTTGAGCTTAAGTTCAGAATGACTGGCGAGACGCGTGAGGCAACAGTAGAAGAGGCTATCGAGGCAATTAAGGAAATAAAGTAATTCATCTGTTACTTAACTAGTGAGGGATAAGATGTTAGCAGTTAAGAAGTTAATCACAGTAATGACAACAGTGGCTTTAGTAGCGGGCGCCTATGCGATGCCTTGCTATGCGGCTAAGATGGAAGCTTCAAAGTCTATCGGAGTTATCGATAACAGCTTTAATTTAAATCAGGGAAGAGATTGGGAGGATATCACCAACTACTACGCTCCTTATGACGAGATTAAATTCAGAACTTATAAGGGTGAGCCTGTTGTACTTTCCATTAGTGGCGATGAGATTTCTGTTGAGGCAGCTTCAAGCATTAGTGTAGTTCTTAATGTTCGTAATAGTAACCGTCAGAACCTCGAGTCTGCTTCTGGTAACGGCAATGTGTCAGTTACACCTAGTAACCTCGCTACAAACGAAGTTTACATGGTTCAGCTTAAGTATATTTCGCAGGGTATTACAACAAACTACACTGAGATTGCTATCACCAAGAAAGCCGATGGCAACTTAACATTCGTAACTTCAACATGCTATGACTTTAATGTGGAGAGAACCTCTGAGTGGTGGACAGATGAACAGTCCTTACAGGAGTGCTTAATGCCACAGAACGATGTGGAGTGCGATGCTCCAGCTGTTATTGCTAAGGCAAACGAGCTTACAGCTGGCTGTACAAATGATTGGGAGAAGGCTTTTGCGATTTACGACTACCTCGTAAGTGACTGTGCTTATGACTACGTATTGTTAGATGATGACCACTATGGTTATCAGGATGATGCTACAGCTCTTATCAGACGTCAGATTATGATTTGTGAGGGCTTCGGTAACACATTTACAGCTCTTTGCAGAGCTGCCGGTGTTCCTGCTGCAGTATCCTTCGGTATTGGTGGTTCTGTTGATGAGTTTTTACTTAACGACACATACATTGGCGATGAAGGATGTAACCACGCATGGGCATGTGTCTGCCTTGATGGCGAGTGGTACAGCGTAGATGCTACATGGGATAACTCAAATAAGTTCCAGGGTACATCCCGTGAGACAGGACATATTATTCATGGTAATCCATCTTATGACTGGTACCTGGTGCCACTTGAAGTATTCTCCATGACACATAAGATTTGTGATGCTGATACTATCCACGGAAGACCTGAGACTGGTTCTGCTGGAGATAATGCGACATATGAGATTACACGTGACGGTACTATCACAATCTACGGTAGTGGTGAACTTCAGCTTCCATATGGATGTAATGGTTTCCGCTATGTTGTATTTGATGATAGTAGCACAATTACTTCTATCGGCCGTCAGTGTTTTGCTGATTGCGATATTATCGAGACAGTAATTCTCCCTGATACAGTAACTACAATTTGTGATGGCGCTTTTGTTACCTGTGAGGACCTGGAGTATGTCTATCTCCCTGATGGTCTTACTTCAATTGGAAGAAGTGCATTTGATACCTGCGATGAGCTTGCCTATGTTTATGTACCAGACAGCTGCACAGATATCGATGCATGGGCTTTTGATCTCTGTCCAAGAGGAATTATCAGTGTTCCTTCAGGTGTTGACTTAGAGCTCGACGATTATTACTGCGAGCCATATATGGTAATTTACAGATAATGTCTTATATTGAGTTTCATGACGTAAAGAAAAAATACCATACAGGTTCTGTGGATCTGTATGCTTTGCAGGGTGTTAATTTCCACCTCGAGAAGGGTGAACTCTGTGTTATTCTCGGCCAGTCTGGTGCGGGTAAGACTACACTTCTTAACATCCTTGGTGGTATGGATAAGCTTTCCACTGGTCAGGTTTTCTTGGACGGTAAAGAAATCTCTACTCTTAAGGATCGTGAACTCGCACAGTACAGACGTTATGATGTAGGATTTGTATTCCAGTTTTATAACTTAATTCCTAACTTAACTGCTTACGAGAATATCGAGATGGCATCTCAGCTTGTAAAAAATCCATTAGATCCAGAGAAATTGTTGAAGGATGTTGGTCTTGAAGCAAGACGTAACAATTTCCCTTCTCAGTTATCTGGTGGTGAGCAGCAGAGAATTTCTATTGCCAGAGCTATTGCCAAGAACCCTAAGCTTTTATTGTGTGATGAGCCTACTGGTGCTCTTGACTATCAGACTGGTAAATCAATCTTAAAGCTTTTGCAGAAGCTCTCTACAGAAGAGAAGATGACAGTAGTTATCATCACTCATAACTCCGCTTTGACTGCGATGGCAGATCGAGTAGTAACACTTAAGAGCGGACTTGTGGTAAGTAACGAAGTTAATCCGAATCCAGTAGATATCGATCTTATCGAGTGGTAATTATTCCTTCATGAATTCATATGTAAAAACAATCATCCGATCTATAAAACAATCCTTCGGACGCTTTGTCGCTATTCTTGCAATTATCGCTTTAGGTGTTGGTTTTATGTCTGGTTTGGTGCTTACGAGCCCTTCCATGCGCGTTACTGGAACTACTTTCCTTAATGAACAGAAGTTGTTTGATTTCAGGCTCTTATCCACAATTGGTTTTAGTGATGATGATATAGAGAAGCTAAGTCTGATTGACGGCTCTGCTACTGTTGAAGGAGCCTACTATACCGATGTTTTCTGTGGCTTTTCAGGAAGTGACAGCGACTCATTAGATGTAGTTCGTGTTCATTCAGTTACAAATAATGTAAATATCCTTTCTATTCAGTCAGGTCGACTGCCAGTAAACGAGAACGAGATTGTTCTCGACGGCTATATCTTTGACGAAGACGTAATTGGAAGAACCATAAGTATCACTGAAGATGGCGATGAAGACGACAATATTTTACTTGAGCACGAGTTCACAGTCGTAGGTGTAATCAGATCTCCTTTATATATTAATTTTCAGCGAGGAACGAGTTCTCTGGGTAACGGTAAGATGTCTTACTACGCTTATATTTTGCCTGAAGTATTTGATATGGAATATTTTACCGAAGCCTATATGCATTTCGAGAATAGTCCAGAGATGTATTCAGACGAATACGACGAGTGGTTTGATACTACTTCTGACAGATTAGAGCCAGCTTTTGAGCAGATTATTAATGACCGTTTTGATGAGCTTCTGGCTGATGGTTATGAGAGCTTGGAGGATGGAAGACGTGAACTTGAAGATAGTCGCCGCGATGGTTTGCAGGAATTAGAGGACGCGAGAATTGAGCTTGAAGATGCACGCGTTGCTCTTGATGAAGGATGGGAAGAATTGCAGGATGCACGTCGTCAGTTGGCGTCAGCAGCATCTCAGCTTAACTCCGCTCAGCAGGCAATTGACCAGAGTATGGCAGGTATCGCGCAGGCAGAAGAAAGAATGAGTGTAAGTCAGGCTCAGCTTGAGCAGCTATTAGCTCCTCTTGATGCTTCGATTGCATCCGCACAGCAGACACATAATCAGCTTCTTGTTCAGATTGAAGAGGCGCGTAACAGAGGCCAGATGGCGCGAGTTTATTTTTATCAGGCTTCTCTTGCTACTAATGATGCCTGGCTTAATCAGCTTGCAGCTCAGCGCAATTCAATTATCGACGGAAGTGCAGTAAGTACCTATAATGCTCAGTTTGAACAGGCTCGCGAGGCTGTGGCACAGGCTCAGGCTGAACTTGATGCTAACCGTGCGCAGTACTATAGCGGTTGGAATTCCTATAATGAAGGCCTGGATTCTTATAATGAAGGCCTTGAAGAGTATAATGACGGACTTGTTCAGTACAGAGATGGTCTTCGTGAGTTTAATGAGTTAATAGCTCAGGCAAATATGCAGCTTGATTTTGGTTACAGACAACTTAACAGCATCGACAGACCTTCAACATATGTGCTTGGCAGAGATACTAATATCGGTTACTTATCCTTTGATAGTGATGCAGATATCGTTGCTGGAGTTGCCAGAGTTTTCCCTCTGTTCTTCTTTGCTATCGCGGCTTTGGTCTGCTCGACTACAATGCAGCGAATGGTAAATGATGAGCGTGGAATTATTGGTACGATGAGAGCTCTTGGTTATACTGATTTCTCAATCATGATGAAGTACATTATTTACTCAGGACTCGCTGCTACTACCGGATGCATTATCGGATTTATCGGTGGTATCAGGACATTCCCATTTATTATCTGGGATGTCTATGACATGATGTATGGATTTGCCGATTTAATTCTGGTCAACTCTCCATGGCTTTTTGCCCTCGCGATGTTTGCTTCTTTACTTTGTTCTGTAGGTGTTACAGTCTCTACCTGTATGGGCGAACTTAAGGATATGCCAGCGCAGCTCATTCGTCCTAAGGCACCAATTCCAGGTAAGAAGATTTTACTCGAGAGAATTACTCCACTGTGGAGGATGCTCAAGTTTACACATAAAGTATCGATCCGTAATGTATTCCGCTTTAAAAAGAGAATGATTATGATGCTTGTAGGTATCGCTGGCTGCTCTGCTTTGATTATCACAGGCTTTGGTCTTCGTGATTCCATCACGAGCGTAATCAATATGCAGTTCGATACAATTACAACATATGATGTCTCTGCAACATTCGACGACGTAAAACTTGATGATGTATATGCTGATGTTGAGCAGGCGAATATCTCAAGTGGTGTTAATCTGACAGCTATTCCAGTTAGAACTGAGAATATCACTCATGTAGGTGAGGATGCAGTTCGAGATATCACTTTGTATATTTCTTCAGACAGTGATATTACTTCTGTTTTGCATCCTATGGTTAATGGTGAAGAAGTAGCCTGGCCAGGCGATAATAAGATCGCAATAAGCTCCAAGGTTGCCAATAGTAATGGCCTTAGTGCAGGGGATGAGATTACTCTTAACCATGGTGATATGGGCGGCGCTTTTACATTAAGAATTGCATATGTATTCGATAACTATGTTTACCATTATGCATTTATGACAGAGCATACTTATGAGCGTGTATTTGATGAAGAATATGAGCCTTCAGAAGTATTGCTTTATAGTCCTGACGGCGAAGAGTTTGATGGCTATGAGTATGCTTCATCGTTAACCTCAACAGGTGATTTTAAGACTGTTGGTGTAACTGCCATGAATCGTGAATCATTTGCTTCTACGATGGAGCAGATGGACTCTATTGTAATTTTGGTAATTGTCTGTGCTGCTTTGCTCGCATTTATAGTATTGTTTAATCTTAATAATATAAATATAACTGAGCGTATAAGAGAAATCGCGACAATCAAGGTTTTGGGATTTACCAGGGGTGAGACTGGCGCATATTTCTTCCGCGAGAGTTTTATTCTCGTGTTTATGGGCTATGTTGTTGGTATTCCTCTTGGAATTGTTCTACACCGATTTGTTATCGCACAGATTGCCATGGATACAGTAACATTCCCTCTAATTATTCATACAATAAGTTATGTTTATGCGTTATTATTTGTAATAGCATTTTCAGTCCTGGTAGATATCGTTATGCGATTCAAGATTGAAAAAATTGATATGGCAGAATCTTTAAAGAGCGCTGAATAAGCGTATAGATGGAGGAATATATGAGATTAAGTAAGTTATTAAAGACTGTTATAGTTGGTGCTTTGACTTTAGTATTAGTTGCTGGCTGCACTATTAAGTATGAGACACCAGAGCAGCACTATGGAGTTGATGAGCCTGATTTGCCATCTGTTGGTATCCACCACGTAGAGATTGATGTTCAGGACTATGGCACAATCGCTGTAGAACTTGATGGTGATACAGCTCCTATTACCGTTCAGAATTTCTTGGATCTCGCAGGAAGTGGTTTTTATGATGGTCTTACATTCCACAGAATTATGGACGGATTCATGATTCAAGGCGGTGATCCAGAAGGTACTGGTGCTGGCGGCTCTGGAACAAATATCGTAGGTGAGTTCTCTGCTAATGGTCATGCAAATAGCATCTCTCATGTTCGTGGAACTATCTCAATGGCAAGATCTCAGATGTACGATTCAGCATCTTCTCAGTTCTTTATTGTTCAGACAGATTCTACTTTCCTCGATGGTCAGTATGCTGGTTTTGGCCATGTAACAGATGGTATGGATATCGTAGATCAGATTTGTATCGATGCTCCAGTTGTTGATAACAATGGAACAGTTTTATCTCCTGATCAGCCAATCATCACAGCGGTAAGAGTAATTGATTAATGAAGATTGATTCTGAGTTAGAAAAGCAGCTCGTATCTGAGCGCGATAATGAAGTAAAAAGAGTCTCATATGATAATGAGATTAAGTTTTACACGATGATTGCTTCTGGCGACGTATCGGGTGTTGAAGAGTTCAATCGTAATCGTCGAGCTACATATGAGAAGAGCCGTAAGGGAGTTTTATCTGCAGATAAACTCTCGAGCGAGAAATATCATGCTGTAATCATGACTGCACTCATATCGCGATTTTGCATCGAGGCTGGAATGGATATCGCCGTAAGTTATTCTCTAAGTGATATTTTTATTCGTCATATAGATCGTGCCAAGAACCTTGATGATGTTGAGAACTTATATGATGCCATCGCTCTTGAATATGCAAATCGTATGCGCGAGCTGTCCAGAAGCAACGTGGTATCAAGATACGTAGTACTGGCTATTGATTATATTCGTGACCATATCCAGGAGACGTTGACTGTCGATCAGGTAGCAAATGCCCTAGCTGTTAATGCGAGCTACTTAAGCAAGCTATTTAAGCACGATATGGGTAAGTCTATTAGTTCTTATATTCGTGACTCAAAGATTGAGATAGCCAAGAATATGCTACGACACTTAGATGAGTCATCCTTGGAAATCGCTTCATATCTTGGATTTTCATCTCAGAGTCATTTCATCCAGGTATTTAAAAAGGAAACTGGCATGACTCCAGAAGAATACCGTAAGCAGCATTACCATAAGTCATGGATTAGTGATTCCGATGAGGAGTGACAGCTGCCTTTCGACGAGCTTAGGGTGAAACTTAAATAATCGTAACCCTGCCGTAATGGTATTGTCCTGCCTTATATGGCAAAATCAACTCGTAATAAATAAGGGAGTGTCTTTATGCTTAAGAAGTGTCTTATCGCGTTTTTGATTTCTATGGTGCCAATTATCGAGCTTCGTGGCGCGTTGCCAATCGCTCTTGCTAGTGGTGTACCAGCTTATATCGCATACCCGGTTTGTGTTGTAGGTAACATGATTCCGGTTCCTATTATCTACTTTTTTGCGCGTAAGCTCCTCGAGTGGGGTAAGGATAAGAAGTTTATTGGTAAGATCTTTACTTTCTTCCTCGAGAAAGGTCATAAGGGTGGCGAGAAGCTTAAGGGTAAAGCAGGTAAGGGCGGAGGCCTTTTTATCGCACTTTTGCTCTTTGTTGGTATTCCTCTCCCAGGAACTGGTGCATGGACTGGTACTCTCGCTGCAAGTATTCTCGATATGGGATTTAAGAAGAGTTCAATCGCTGTAATGCTAGGTGTAATTCTCGCCGGTATTATTATGGGCGTGTTGACAATGTTAGGAATTAATATACTTACATGAGAAGTTTTATTGTAAATAACAGCCAGAGTGGCGAGCATGTAGTTAAGGCATGTTCAATGCAGTTTCCAGCACTTAAGAATGCTGATTTATATCGTGCTTTAAAGCACAAGGATATCCGAATCGACGGTAAGAAGGTATCTTCTGATATTACCGTATATGAGGATCAGGAAGTTCAGGTTTGGCTTCCTGATAGTCTATTTGATGCTGAGGCACAGGTTACTTCGAACTCATCCGCGAAGAAATCTTCTATGGATGACTACCGTGTTGTAGCACAGACTGACTCCCTGCTGATTTTAAACAAGCGTCAGGGATTAGCTGTTCATAGCGGTGCTACAACAGAAGAGAACTTAATTGATATCGTAAGAAAACAAAGTAAGTTCAAGGACGCCGAGCTCGTTCACAGAATTGATATGAATACAGGTGGCCTTATTATGGTTGCCAAGAATAAAGCTGCTTTGGAAGACGCAGTTGCTTTATTCCGTAAAGACTTGGTTATCAAGCGCTACCGCTGCCTGGTTGTGGGTAAAATTCCTGCAGATATTGGTGAGCCAGTCGTATGCACTGATGAGGCTTTGATGTGTGAGATAAACTCTTACCTGGAGAAGACTAAGTCAGGTTCTGTTTATATTCACGATGAGCGTAAGGATGGAGATCTGCCAATTAGTACCAGATACAGAGTTCTTGGCTACTATCGTGGATTTACTGAAATTGAGTGCGAGCTTATTACTGGTCGTACGCATCAGATTCGCGCACAGTTTGCTCACTTAGGATACCCAATTCTTGGTGATGGCAACTATGGACGTAATCAGGTTAATCTTGGATTCCGTAATAAAGAAGGCGGTAAGATTCGCCACCAGCAGCTCTGGTCTACATCTTTGATTTTTGGCAAGATTCCTGCTGATAATATGCACCGCGAATTGTCCGGTCGTAAATTCTCCATCGAGCCTTCATATGAGGTGGAACTTTAATGGCAGATAACAGACCGATTGGAGTATTTGATTCAGGTATCGGAGGCCTTACGGTTTTACGTGAGATTATCGCGACAGTACCTAATGAATCTACTGTTTATTTTGGTGACGATGGCCGTGCGCCTTATGGCACCAAGTCTCATTCAACTATTATCAATTACTCTTTGCAGGATATGATGTTCCTTCAAAAGCAGGATGTTAAGATGATTGTTATTGCTTGTAATACTGCAAGTACTCATGCTTATAAGACATTGGCCAAATGTTCTGATGTTCCGGTTGTTGAAGTTGTGGTTCCAGGCGCCAAGGCTGCAGTTGAAGCAACAAAGAATGGCCGAATTGGAATTATCGCTACTAATGCGACTGTTTCTTCAGGAGTTTATGAATCTGCAGTCAAGGAAGCGGGTAAAGATATTCCTTCATTGGAGGTTTACTCTCAGGCATGTCCTTTATTTGTATCTCTTGCTGAAGAGGGTTGGTGGGATGATGAGGTTGCTTTGCTTACAGCTGAGCGTTATCTGGCTCCTTTGAAGGAGGCTCAGGTTGATACAGTTGTTTTGGCCTGCACACATTATCCGCTTCTAGCTAATACTATCTCCAAGGTTATGGGGCCTGATGTTAAGCTCATCAATTCTGGTATCGCAGTAGCATCAGTTGTTAAGGATATTTTGGTTAAAAATGGTATTGAATCTGATGGTTCAAATGTAACTCGTAGCTTTTATACCAGTGATGATCCGTCTCGCTTTGAAGCAGTAGCGTCACCTTTCTTGGGTCGTGGTCTTCCAGCTGGCACTAAGAAGCAGGTCGTTGATAAATATGATGTGAGTGGGCTTGTCTGATGAAGCGTTCATTTACTATTTATACAGATTCATATGATCAGCCATTTAAGACTACTGGAATTTTTGATGATTCCGAGTCTTTGCTGCTAATTAAATGGAAGCAGCGCCACGAGGGTGACAAGTCCGATTCGTTATATGAGATTCGTATGGATAAGTCGATTGGTGTAGCGACTATTAAGCGCTCCGGCGAATTCAAAAGCGAGTTGATTTTTGACACATCCCGTCCAACCGTTGGTCATGTGTTTACACCGTTCGGTGCAATTGACGTAGACATCGTAACTGAGTACATAAATATGCCAAGTGTGCTAAGTCAGCGGTTCGAGATCTCGTACATCATGGGCCCGGATAAAATTAAAAACGTTTTCAGCTTGCGCCTCGACTAACTGGCGCTTTTTTATTGGAGTTTTTTGCTTTTGTGGTGGTTTTTGCCTTTCGCGCGGCTGCTCGAAAGGGGTATATTACCAAAAACACGACCTGAATTAAAAATTTAGGTAATGAAATAGGTAATATAAGCGCTAATTACCAAAAACACTACCTGTTTTTAGATTTCAGGTCGCAAAAAAGGTAATGAATATAACTCGTTGATTATTAATATGCAGCGGAGTAGTATTTATGTATGGAATTAAGGGTACGACCAAGGGAATTTTTCATTGGCCGTTATATTTATTACTCTAATTTGTTAGTGAAACTAGGTAAAGTGTCATACGGCTTTGTAAATGGTGCAGAGACGGTATCGATTTATACCTGGAATTCAAAAACGGGTAAAGAAGAAAGGAGACGAATTACCAACAAAAACAAAGAGTGGGATAAATATAAAGAGGCGGCTTTAACGAGAACTACCGTAAAAGAAAGAACAAAAGATTTGGTGCACGATTATAAGATTGAATGGGGCGGAAGCCTTCAAAGTGATGCAAGTCACTACAGGATTAAACCCAATATTGATAATCGGTATGATACAAGACTTTTTCAATCGTTTGTTAATAATCAGGGTGGTGTTACGGAACATCATAAATTTCAGTATAAGGGTATACCGATGAGATCTGAGTTTGAGACAGAGATAGCGTCCATTCTGGATGAGCTGAATATTACATTTAAGTATGAAGTGAAACTGGAATTAGGTGAATATAAGTGCAGATATCCAGATTTTGGACTCTCATTTCCTGAATATAACAGGTGTGGATTTTTGGAATTTTTAGGAGCTTTGGACAGTTTCCGCTACGTAAATAAGAACGAAGGGAAATTTTCAGAATATAACAATGCTGGACTGTACATCGGGAGAGATGTGGTATATATTCCTGGAGATGTATTTTACAGACCAGATAAGCAGATGATTTGTGAGATGATATCTACTATGATTGGTGCAATAGCAAGACAGTATCTGGTCAGAATTGACTGATTTTACAATCAGGTTAAAAAAATACTTGCAAAAGTATAGTTCCTATTGTATTATTGCTAAGCACGTTTGAAAGAACTAATAAATAATACCTACGGATATTGGAGGTGGAAATATATGGCACATCCTAAAAGAAAATGGTCAAAGGCTAGAACATCACGTCACAGAAGTGCATGGAAGCTTTCTGTACCTGGCTTTGTAGAGTGTCCGCAGTGTCACAAGAAGATGCTTCGTCGCACAGTTTGCAAGAGCTGCGGCTACCTTGATGGAAAAGCTGTTATTGCTGTAGGCGAAGAAGAGTAATTCTTCCTTAAAGTAGACTTAATGAGGCGGTTATCACGATATGATGCCGCCTCTTTTTTTAGTTATTTGTCGGGAACCAATGGCGATTCGCGGGTATAAGCGAAGCTTGATAAGGCCCTCAGACATTTTGGAACTAACCAGAACCAATAGGAGATCAGAAAAATGAGCAAACCAACAGTTGCAATTGTCGGACGTCCGAATGTAGGAAAGTCATCACTATTTAATGCACTTTATGGTGAGAGAATTTCCATCGTTCACGATACTCCAGGCGTTACAAGAGACCGTATTTATGCTACGGCCGTTTGGCGTGAGCGCGAATTTGTAATGATTGATACAGGTGGTATCGAACCATCTAATGATGATGTTATCCTCCAGGGTATGCGTGCTCAGGCTGAGGTTGCTATCGAGACTGCTGATGTTATCGTTTTTATGGTTGATCTTAAGGCTGGTATGACTGCAGCTGATAAGGAAGTTGCATATATGCTTAAGGTCTCAGGTAAGCCAGTTGTTATTGCTGTAAATAAGGCTGACTATATCGGTGAACCGCCAGCTGAGATGTATGAATTCTATAATATGGGATTAGACGCTGAGATTCTTCCTATCTCTGCGGCTCACAGACTCGGAATAGGTGATTTATTAGATAAGATTTTTGAGTATTTTCCAGACGAGAATTCAGAAGACGAAGATGAGGGTAAAATCAGAGTCGCACTCATCGGAAGACCTAATGCTGGTAAGTCTTCTCTTACAAACAGAATGAGTGGCTCTAATCGTACTATCGTATCTGATATTGCAGGTACAACACGTGATGCGATTGACGTAGAGATTGAGAATAAATTTGGTAAGTTTGTACTCGTTGATACAGCTGGTATGCGTAAGAAGAGTCGTATCGAGGATGTAGTAGAAAAGTACTCTATGGTACGTGCTCTTTCTGCCATAGATAAGGCTGATGTATGCGTAATTTTAATCGATGCTACAGTAGGTATTACTGAGCAGGATACACGTGTTGCAGGTATTGCTCATGATAATGGTAAAGCCTGCGTCATAGTTATTAATAAGTGGGATTTGATTGATAAAGAGACTGGTACGCTCGAGTCTATGACAAAGATGGTTAAGGAGAGATTTTCCTATATGGATTATGCTCCTGTTATCTTTATTTCTGCCAAGACTGGTCAGCGCGTAGATAAGCTTTGGGATGCAATCGTTAAGGCGAATAGCTCTTCTGAGAAGCGTCTTACAACTGGTGTCTTTAACGATATGCTTACCGAGGCAGTTGCCATGGTACCAACACCACAGGATAAGGGTAAGCACTTAAAAATCTACTATGGTACTCAGGTTGCTATTAAGCCACCAACGTTTGCGCTCTTCGTTAACGATACAAAGCTCTCTCATTTTTCATATGAGAGATATCTGGAGAATCAGATCAGACGTAACTTTGGCTTCGAAGGAACACCAATTAAGATTTTATTGCGTAATAAAAAGAGCGAAGAACTCAATTAATTTGTGCAAATAGTCGTATATATAAATACGCGCGTAAGTAGTTAAATATATAAGGCAAAAAAGGAACTCATATATTTAAGGAGCTTACGTACTTTATGAAGATTGAGAATTTAAGAAACGTCGCTATCATCGCTCACGTTGACCATGGTAAGACAACTATCGTCGACTCCATGCTAAAGCAGGCTGGTATTTACCGTGAGAACGAGCAGATCGTTGAGCAGGTAATGGACAGCAATGACTTAGAGAGAGAAAGAGGAATTACAATTCTCGCCAAGAATACTGCTATCCAGTACAAGGACATCAGAATCAATGTCGTTGATACTCCTGGACATGCTGACTTCGGTGGTGAGGTTGAGCGAGTACTTAAGATGGTTGACTCCGTTTTACTCGTAGTAGATTCTTACGACGGACCTATGCCTCAGACAAGATTCGTTCTTCATAAGGCGTTAGAGCTTGGCTTGAAGCCAATCGTTTGTATCAATAAGATCGACAGACCAGACGGAAGACCTTTGCAGGTTGTAGACATGGTATTAGATCTCTTTATCGAGCTTGGTGCTGATGATGACCAGCTCGATTTCCCAATCGTTTATTCTTCTGGTAAGGAAGGTCTTGCTTGCTTTGATCTTAAGGAATATCAGGAGAATAAGGACAGCCTGGATTTCACTCCAGTTCTCGACACAATCGTAAAGTATACTCCATGCCCTCAGGGTGAGCCTGAGGCTCCATTGCAGCTCCTCGTTTCCAATATCGACTCTGATCCATACATCGGCAGAATCGCTATCGGCAGAATTGAGCGCGGTACTATCAAGCAGGGCGCTCCTTTGTCCGTTGTTAACTTCGAAGAAGAAGGCAAGCGAAATGCACGTGTTGTTAAGCTGCTTCGTTTCCAGGGCTTGGGTCGTCAGGAAATTACTGAGGCTTCTATCGGTGAGATTGTTTGTCTTGCTGGTATCCCTGATATCAATATCGGTGACACAATCTGTGATCCATCTACACCTGAGGCTTTGCCTTTCGTTAAGATTGATGAGCCTACAATCGCGATGACATTCTCTGTTAATGATTCACCTTTCGCAGGGCAGGATGGTAAGTTCGTTACCTCACGTCACTTAAGAGACAGACTCTTCAAGGAGATTGAGACTAACGTTTCCATGAGAGTTGAAGAGACTGATACTACTGAGGCATTCACAGTTAAGGGGCGTGGTGAGCTCCACCTCTCCATCCTCATCGAGGAGATGAGAAGACAGGGTTACGAGCTTCAGGTAAGTAAGCCTAAGGTTATTATGAAGGAAATCGATGGTGTTGTTTGCGAGCCTTATGAGGACCTCGTAATCGACGTTCCAGAGGAGTTCGTTGGTGCTGTTATTGAGAAGCTCGGAGGCCGTAAGGCTGAGATGGTAAATATGCTCCCACCATCCAAGGGATACACTCGTCTGGAGTTCAGAATCCCTTCCCGTGGACTCATCGGATACCGTACTGAGTTTTTGACCGACACTAAGGGCAATGGTATAATGAACAGCATAATCAGCGGCTACGAGCCATTTTCGGGCGAGATCGCGACACGTTCCCATGGTGTACTTGTAGCGTTTGAGAGCGGTGAGGCTATGACCTACGGTCTTTATAACGCACAGGACAGAGGTAACTTGCTTATTGGTGCAGGCACAGAGGTTTACGAGGGTATGATCGTCGGCATTAATCCTAAGCCTGACGATATCACAGTAAACGTTTGTAAGAAGAAGCATGTAACTAATATGCGTGCATCAGGAAGTGACGAGGCTATGCGTCTTACACCTCCACTTAACTTCAGCTTGGAGCAGTGTCTCGAATTTGTTGAGGATGATGAGCTTGTCGAGGTAACACCTAAGACAATCAGATTAAGAAAGAGAATCCTTAACACTGACCAGCGTCTCAAAGCCGAAGCTAAGAGGAAAGATGCTGCCAAGGAAGCTTAAAACTGTAATTCGAATTCTTGTAATACTCCTATTGCTCGCGTCCTTCGCGATCATAGGAGTTTACGTTGGCTATAATTACGTACTTTCACAGGAAGAGCGCTTTAACGCGCTTGAGCAGGGCATAGAGGATGGAACCTTCAAGGTAGATATGAATACCGAAGGTGCCATCCCTTTTGTTATTAGAAACGGTGATATGACATCTGATATTGCCAATAATCTCTACGATTTGGGGCTTATCGAGAATACATTTATGTTCTCTCTTTTAAGTAAGGTTAATGGCTTTGACGGCGCGTATATAGCTGGTACCCACTACCTTCTAGATGGTCTTGATTATGATGAGATAATGTTTCTTTTAACTCAGCAGGCTGAGAGTGTTTACGTTACTTTCCCTGAGGGCATTACTTATCAGGAGATTAAGACAAGACTTCACGAGGCAGGACTTACTTTCTCAGACGAAGAACTTGATGCCTGCATGGATTCTCCTGACTTATTTACTGACTATACTTTTGTATCTCAGATTGCGCTTGTAGATGGTCGTGATTATGTCCTCTCAGGCTATCTTTTCCCAGATACTTATGAGTTTGATATTAATGCTACACCACAGCGAATCATCTCTACTATGCTTAATAATACAGAGGCTAAGCTTTACGATGAATACTACCAGAGAGCTTCGGCACTTGGTATGAGTATGGATCAGGTAATTACACTTGCATCCTTAATTCAGAGTGAGTCTTCCAATATTTCTGACATGATGTATATCTCATCCGTTTTCCATAACAGACTTAACTCTGGTGATGTAAGCCTTCACTATTTAAGTTCTGACGCGTCTATCAACTACTGGCGTGTAGCAAATGGTCTGGACCCAGAGCTTGACTTAAGTAGCGAGGACCTGGCTGCAGATACTCCTTATAACACATACACACATGAAGGCCTTCCACCAGGACCAATCTGTATGCCTGGTATTGATGCGATTCAGGCCGCACTTTATCCTGAGCCTAACTCCAACTACTTATATTTCTGTGCTGACGGTAATGGTGGTACACTATTTGCCGTTACTCTGGCAGATCATGAGCGTAACTATGAGATTTATCTTGCAAATACAGCTGCTAACTTAGAGGCACAGCAACAGGCCGAGCAGACAGAAGAAACTACTAGTGAGGAACCAAATTAATGATAGAGGTTTTATCCCCAGCGGGATCTCCGGAAAAACTTAAGACTGCGGTGCTTTATGGCGCTGACGCTGTTTATATGGCTGGAAGAAGATTTGGCCTTAGAACATTTTCTGATAATTTCGACCATGAGCAGATGAAGTCATCCATCGCGTTTGCACATGAGCATGGCGTTAAGTGTTACGTTACCATGAATATCATGGGCCTCGAAAGTGACCTCGCTCAAATCAACGATGAGATTGATTTTGTAGCACACGAGGCTAAGGCTGATGCAGTCCTTGTTAGTGATCCAGGCATCTTCACTCGTGTCAGGGATGTTGCTCCAGATTTGGAACTTCATATATCTACTCAGGCTTCCACAACTAACAGTGAAGCTTGTAAGTTCTGGTATAAGCAGGGTGCCAAGAGAATAGTGCTCGCTCGTGAATTATCTCTTGCTGATATTAAGCAAATTCGTGCTAATATCCCCCCAGACTTAGAACTCGAGACTTTTGTTCATGGTGCAATGTGTGTTTCTTATTCTGGAAGATGCATTCTCTCTAACTACTTTACTGGACGTCGTGCTAATGGTGGTGCATGCGCCCAGCCTTGCAGGTGGGGCTATGCTTTGGTGGAAGAAAAGCGCCCTGATACTGCTATGCCAATTGAGCAGGATGAAAGGGGAACTTATATCCTATCGTCTAAGGATATGTCTATGATTAATCACGTACCTGAGTTAGTTGACGCAGGTATTGATTCCTTGAAGATTGAGGGACGTATTAAGGGTGATTATTATGCCGCAGTAACTGCAAAGGTATATCGCGAAGCGGTCGATTTATATAAAAAAGATCCAGAATCATGGAAAGCTGATCCACATTGGGATGATTTGCTCGAGAAGCTTGTTCACCGTGATTATGATACAGGTTTTTTCTACGATATTCCTATGGATGACGCTAAGATTGCTCTTGGTAGAACATATGTTAAGCCTGCCTTTGTAGTCGCTCAGATTATAGGCAAAGGCGAGAATGGTTATTTTAAGGCAGTTCAGAAGAATAAACTTTATAACGGCGATACACTAAATGTATTAAAGCCTGTAGGCTATGAAGAGCCTGCTAAGGTAGTTTCCATTAAGGATGAAAAGGGCGTAAACTTAGAGTCCGTTCCACATCCAGGAACAGTTTTCTATGTTAAGTTTGAAAAGGATATGGATTTGCCAGAGCTTACTTTCTTATCAAGAGACGGAGACAAGGACGGCGGAATTAAGCCAATGGCTTAATTAGACTTTACCTCATTATTATCGTCAGCTGGCTTCATAAACTTCTCGAGGATTAATGAGAAGAATCCCTTAAGCTTTTTATCAAGACCAAATACCTTACATGTCTGGATAAAGATAATGAATACTACAGGTCCCATCAGGAATCCGATTGGGCCCCAGATATATACACCACCGGCCATAGCGATAAGCATGATAAGTGGGTGAAGCTTTAAGGATTTACCGAGGATAGGTGGCTCGATAACTCTTCTAATTACAGTCATTAAAGCCATGAATACTATTAAAACTATAATGCCTTTATAGTTCTGGTGAATTGCACAGTAAATCATAACAGGAATCATTGTAGCGGAGATTCCAAGAACTGGCATAAAGTCTAGAATAGCTGTAATTAAAGCCAGTACCAAAGCATACTTTACGCCTGCAACAGTAAATGCAATCCAAGACTCAGCCATTGTGATGATTAAGAGTAAAAGATAACCACCTAATGCGCGGAACAAAGTAACGGACAAGTCGTTAAGTAAGTCAATGGACTTAACTCTGAAGGACTTGTTAGGAACGCTCTTCATATACATCTTAAGAACTGTTGGACCATCGCTGATGAAGTAATGTCCGCTTAAAATCACGCAGATAACAACGAAGATTCCATAAGGAATATTACCGATAAAGCCCCAGATAGAAGATACAGCCTTACCGATAATTGTAGGAATACCATCAATAAACTGACTTTGTAAATCGGAAACTCTGGCATAGATGATGGCAATCATATCATCTGACAAAAATCCACCATGATTTGAGTCGAAGTTATAAAGGAAATCAAGATTAACTCCATTTGTTGTAATCTGACCTGCAAGAACTCTTAAGGACTGGATTCCACTCGCGCCCTGGGAGATGAGACCTACGATACCTGCAAAAGCAAGCAGACCAATGATTACAAGGAGAATATAGTAGATAGCAAGCTCAATCTTCTTAATCTTCTTAAACTTCTGTGAATCGGAAACCTTAACGAATTTCTTTCCCATAGGCTTGCCGATAGCATGAGCTGTCTTAGCGAGAAGGAAACCAATAAGGAAAGGCACCATAATAGCAACAATTTTTGTGGCCATCAGACCAAGAAGGCAGATGATAGCCGCTATCAATATATACTTGATAATGCTTATGACAGTCGCTTTATCGCGATTAAATCTCTCTATATCGTTCACAGGTGCACTCCTTTAATAATAAGAACCCAAATAGTGATAACTATTACTATAGCCAATACTAACGACAGTCTTACGCTCTTGTCAAAGGGCGGAATTGTGGCATCTTGTGCTTCAACGTCAAATTCATATTTGGCATAGTTTTCAAAAATGTTCAAAACTCTTATAAAAAACTGCAACAGCAAAAAGCCCATGCAGAAGGCTGTAAGTGATGAGTAGAGGAAAGTAGAATCAATATCAGCATGTGTCTGGACAGTAAATATATCAATTTTACTAAGTACGCCAGGTAATAAAAACTCAGAGAGCTTAAGTGAGATAAGGCATACAAATGGAGCCCAGATATTATGTGCACGGGATCTTAAGAAGCCACACCATACGCCAACTACGATTAATCCAAGAACAGAAGTAAAATCAAGGCTGGTAAGCGCGAATGCTAGTGAGATAACGATATAGGCTGGAATTCTCTCTGTGCTTTTAAATCTTGACCACAAAAGTCCGAAGAAAAATATAGCTGCTCCAAAAGAAGGAATTACAGTCTCAGAGAAAAGTCTGAGAATTGTAGTAGATATTTCAGATCCTCCACCGTATATGAAGAAAACAGGGAAGATGGACTTAGAATTAAGAACTAATGTCATCCATGCACTGAGGTTATAAAGTGAGACATTAATCATCATCAAAGGCACTCCAGACAGAAGTGACAGCAGTAAAACTCCAACTCCTGTATACTTGCCAGGAACATCAAGCTGGAAGTCCTGTGACAAAACAAAAGCAGGGAATACAAAAACTACCACTGACATAATCAGCATCATGCATGAGTAGCCAACGACAGAAGTAAATGCGATAGGTAACTCAAAATCCTTGATAATGCATACAAATGCATAGACTAGTGCGAGAAGCATTGACATAAACATCAGTGCCCATCCCCAGGTCATCTTCTCAGGCTTTCCGAAGTTATGTTTCAGAAAAGAAGTTATGCGCTTTGCCGAATCTTTGTTTTCCATTACAAAAGCAATCCCAGAACATCAAGACTATCGTGGAGATAATTATAGAAAAATGGCTCCAAGGCCAGATAAACAGAAGTGCCGAATGCGAGAAAAGGCCCGAATGCGAGGTAATCTGGGTCGTCAGCAAAGTGAATTGCGGCCTTCCTAGCAGCTATCTCAGCACGCTTCTCGAAAGGGTTCTCGGCATTCATAATCTCCTTCTTCTCAGAAGCAAGACGCATCCTCTTACGGATAAAGAGTGGGACAGCGAAGAATAAAGCAGCGATGATGCCTACATATAAAACAATAACTACACCGTAGCATCCAACTATAAGACCTACGGAAGCCAAAAGCTTCATATCACCCTGGCCCATTCCTTCTTTGCCCATAAAAGTCATAGTTAGGAAGTTCAATAGCCACAGGAATCCACCTCCGACTATAGCTGCGATGATTCTGTTAAGAAGCGGGATGTACCATGCGATATCAGCTGAGAACCAGATACTAGGCTCGAAGAAATCGCCAACAATAAGAAATACTCCAATTAAAGCCAGGCCAATGGAACACTCGTCTGGGATAATTCTGTTAAGTCTGTCAGACATCATAACGATTACAATGATTGGAGTAGATAAAGCAATTGCGAGCAGATGGAAAATGCCTAATGGATTAATCCAGTTACTGTAGCAGAAGCCTACAAATAACATGTAAATAGCGACACAAAAGAGGGCTGAGATAACTCCATGAGGGAAAAGCTGCATTCTCTTTGAGAGTCTGAAGTCAGGATCGGTCTCCTTAACTCCGTAGTCCTGAAGCCACTTCTCAGGGAGCTTTCCAAATACGAATGTCTGCAGGTAACCTACAATGGCTCCGGCAAAGAAAGCTATAAAAAGTGCAACCCAAAAGTTCATATGATTCCTGTCCTATATATATTTATATAGAAGTTTAATATAGGTAATATCAATTATCAACTACACATAGCCTATGTAGAGGCGTCGTTAACAATAATGTTTTGTTGAAATTATATAATTTACAACTTGTTAAATTGTTCAAGTTGAACCAAAGCGCTATTTTTGATAGTATTTTACCTAGTTTTTATAGGAGGGACGCATTCTGCGTTAGATTTAGTTATGGCTAAGAGTACAAAAACTATCACAACTAAGTTGCTCGAAGAGAAGATGCAGGCTCATATGAGAGCTGAGACAGGTCTTCCACTTGAAGAGGCTACACCAGCTGATTATTGGACAGCCCTTTCTAAGAGCGTAGTAGAAATCATTTCTGACAATTTCCTTGCAACAAGAAGAGCATATCTCCCACAGAGACAGGCTCATTACTTATCCGCAGAGTTCTTGGAGGGAAGATCTTTGCTTAATAACCTCGTAAATCTTGGTATTTACGATCAGGCTAAGGAAGCAATGGAGCACTTTGGCATGAACCTCACAGACATCCTCGAGGAAGAGACAGACCCTTCTCTCGGTAATGGTGGTCTCGGAAGACTCGCAGCATGCTTCATGGATTCATGTGCAACTCTTAATCTCCCAGTAAGTGGTTACGGTATTCTCTATCGTTACGGTTTGTTCCGTCAGAAGATTGAGAATGGTTTCCAGAGAGAGTATCCAGACTCTTGGATGGAGAAGGGTTACCCATTCACACTTCCTAGATACGACAGAAAAGTTAAGGTTCACTATAACGATATGGATGTATGGGCTGTTCCATACGATCTCCCTATCACAGGTTACGGCACAAAGAATATCAACCTCTTGAGACTTTGGAAGGCTGAGCCTGCACAGGACTTCGACTTCAACCTCTTCAATTCCCAGAGATTTGATGATGCTGTTATCGAGAGAAACCGTGTAAATGATATCTGGAGAGTTCTCTATCCTAACGATTCTTCTTACGATGGTAAGGTTCTCCGTGTACGTCAGCAGTATTTCTTTGTATCCGCTTCTATGCAGGATATCGTTAGAAAGTATAAGAAGGCTCACGGCGATGACCTCCGCGATTTCGCTAAGTACAATGTAATTCAGCTTAACGATACACACCCAGTTATCGGTATCCCAGAGCTCATGAGAATTCTCGTTGACGAGAATGGTGTTGACTGGGTTGAGGCTTGGGAAATTACAAAGGCTACATTCTGCTATACAAACCACACTGTAATGCAGGAGGCTCTCGAGAAGTGGGATATCTCCATCTTCCGTTTCCTCTTCCCAAGAATTTACGAGATTATCGAGGGTATCAACAACCAGTTCAGAGCTCAGATGTATGAGGCTGGTCTCTACTCTGACCTTATCGACAGAATGAGCATGCTTGCTGATGGTAAGATTCAGATGGCATGGCTTGCAATCTATGGTTCACACTCTGTAAACGGTGTTGCAGCTCT
The DNA here is from genome assembly GCA_045600625.1 of Saccharofermentans sp. Lineage (GTDB taxonomy): Bacteria > Bacillota > Clostridia > Saccharofermentanales > Saccharofermentanaceae > Saccharofermentans. The sequence continues at coordinate 70,396 of JAZRYF010000030.1, read as the reverse complement.
CCACACAGACATCCTTAAGAGAGATACACTTAAGGACTGGTATGAGATTTATCCTGAGAAGTTCTCCAACAAGACTAATGGTGTTACTCCTAGAAGATGGCTCCGTGCTTGTAACCCAGAGCTTGCTGGCCTAATCACAGAGTTATTAGGTTCTGATCACTGGGTAACACATCTTGATGACTTGAAGCAACTCGAGAAGTTTGCTGATGACGAAGAAGTTCTTAAGAAGTTCCTCGCAGTTAAGAAGTCACAGAAGGAGAAGCTTGCAACTCACCTTGCTAAGCAGGGTGTTGAGCTTGATCCTAACTCTGTATTCGATGTACAGATTAAGAGACTCCATGAGTATAAGAGACAGCTTCTCAATGCTTTGTATGCGCTTGATCTCTATCACAGAATCAAGGAGAATCCAAAGCTCGAGCTTCCTCCTGTAACAATCATCTTTGGTGCTAAGGCTGCACCTGGTTACTTCAGAGCTAAGGCTATCATCAAGTTCATCAACGAGATTGCACGTCTTATCGATTCTGATCCAGATATGAAGGGCAGACTTAAGGTTGTATTCATCGAGAACTACTGCGTATCCTTCGGTGAGAAGCTCTTCCCAGCTGCAGATGTATCTGAGCAGGTTTCTACAGCAGGTCTCGAGGCTTCCGGTACAGGTAACATGAAGTTCATGATGAACGGTGCTGTTACACTCGGCACAATGGACGGTGCTAACGTAGAGATTAATGAGTGCGTAGGCGCTGACAATATCTACATCTTCGGCTGCCGTGCTGAGAATATGGCTTCTACTAAGGCTTACTACAACCCACAGTGGCAGTATGAGAACATCCCAGGCATCAAGAAGGCTATGGACAGACTTATCGATGGTTCCTTCAACGATGAGGGTACAGGTATGTTCAGAGATCTCTTTAACGGTATCATCTATGGTGATAACTGGAATCCAGGCGATCCATACTATGTACTTGGTGATTTCGATGACTACAGAAAGACAAGAGATCAGCTCTACATGGATTACAAGGATGAGATGGCATGGGCTAAGAAGTGCTGGCTCAACATCGCTAACTCCGGTAAGTTCTCTTCAGACAGAACTATCTCTGAGTATGCTGAGGGTATCTGGAAGATTGAACCTTGCAAGATTAAGTAATTAGTCTTTAAAACCTGATAAATAATAGCGCCGTTGCTTTGATTATCGAAGTAACGGCGTTTTTATGTGAATATGCAACAAAGGCATAAGTTGGGCCATGTATTTTTGTTGTTTATTAACAATTAGTAAATTATTGAGAAAAAAGGGCGTAATGGTATTATTGAATTGTGGTTAGGAACATTGCCGTTCTTGTCACTCTCATAAAAAATTTGCCCGAACTTTTTATGTTGTTAATTGTAACAAACCGCGACCCGGCGGTTTGTTTTTGTTTGCAGGGAATATTAATCTTTAATCTTAATATTTAAAATATTCACCTCAGGACGGCAGAAGAAGCGCAGTGGAACTAACACACATCCAAGCCCCTTGGAGATAAAAAGCTTAATTCCATTAACCTCATGAATACCGCTGATGATACCCATATGAGGTAACTCGTCCTTACGAAGCAGGAATTCAAGCTTAAATGGCGTCCTAATCTGTCCACCATGAATATGACCTGATATTATTCCGTTGACCTTAAAAGGCAATTCTGGAGGCATATGAAGCACGATATCAGGGTTGTGTGCGAGCATAACATATGCCTTATGGTTAAAATCGCCAGAAGGCTCAGGAGGAGCGAACCAGATGCGGTCATGCCTTCCTGTATCACCCACGCCACCGAACGCGATATAACGCCCATCTACGCGTGATTTGAGGTATTTAATAACTCCACCCATATAGTCCATAGGTAAAGCTCCTATATCTTCTAACTCCATAGGATAGTCATGATTGCCTGTAACGCCCCAGAAAGGTATATTAAGAGCCTTGCAGGTCTCGCTTACATATATTAGGTATTTGTAGCCCTTAAGAGCGTGCTTCGCATGATTTACAGTGTCACCGCCAAATATAACGGCGTCTATTCCACCATTCTGGTGTTCCTGGGCTATTATTCTGGCAAGTTTAATTGGTGGAACCATACAGGCTTCTGCATGTACGTCAGAAAAGAAGAGTATTCTTAAGTCTTCCTTTTCTTCCGAGGAGGTGCATCCAGAGGTGATAGAAGAACCAATCTCAAAGGTGTCGTGTGTGATTTTTACAAGGGACGCTTCAATTAAGCCCAATATTATGAGGGCTATTCCCAGGCATGCGACAATAATTAAAGCAAATCCTAAAAAATACATGCGAACCTTCTTTTTATTATAATTATTTTATTATATAATAAACGCATTAATGAAATACACTCAAGTTTTGTAGGAGGTTAATATGCCTAAGACAGAGATTAAGTTCGAGATTGTTAAGAATATTGGTGTTCTTTCCACAAATAAGTCAGGTTGGCAGAGAGAAGCTAACATCGTTAAGTGGAACGAGGGTAAGGCTAAGCTCGATATCAGAGACTGGGGCCCAGACCACGAGAAGGTAGGTAAGGGTATTTCTCTTAACTCTGAGGAAGTAGCTATTCTTAAGGCATTACTTGAGGACTACGATCCATCTGAGACAGAGGCTTAATTAATTGCGAAGCGAGGAACGCGCCGGTATATTGGCGCTAATCCTTCTTCTTACATGGGGTACAGTAATTACACTGCCCCTTCACGAATTCACTAATCTGCTTGCAAAGTTTGTAAGCGATGGTGCTATGAGGATTAGCGAAGCAACTCCAACAGCTGTAGTAACATTACTGCAGCTGATTTCATTTACTGTGGTTGAAGTTTTGCTTTTACTTTTATCAAAGACCAGATTTGCAGTTTATATTCCAACTGTTGTTACGGCTATAACTTCCATTCATTTTGTAGTAAATATCGTTTTGTGGCGTAGTTTTGATACAACCAGAGGAATTGCTTTGGGAATTGCACTTTGCATTCTGGCAATCCTTCATGTAACCAAGGCGGAGAAAATTCTCACCTGGGTATGTGACCTATATATTTATTCGCTTAGTATATTCCTAGCTACAGGTCTTATCTTTATTCCTGTTGCCAACAGATTTCCAAGGATAGCACCACTACTCTATATTAAAAATTATCAAAGTTATGATCTCGGCGTAGCTTTTAGCGGATTTCTGACACTACCTGCAATTGTATGGGGCGTGTTCTTCATGATTATTTTGTCTCTGCCAGTTATTTACTACACATTTTCCAGACGCAGAACTTAAGAGGTATTTATGGATCAGATTAGTTTATTCGATATGATTTCTATCCCTGATGATATTAAGGCGGAATACGACAAGCTGGTAGAGTCACTGAACTACCATGCTAAGCGTTATTACGATGAAGATGAGCCGGAAATTTCTGACTATGAATATGATATGCAGAATAACAGACTTAAGGAGATTGAGAAGGAATACCCTACTATTGTAAGAGAAGATTCCCCCTCACTTCGTGTTGGCTGGAAGGCAAGTAAGGGCAGAACAGTAAAGCACGATGTGCCTATGCTTTCGCTGCAGGATGTTTTCTCTAGAGAAGAAGTAGATGAATTTGTTAATTCAACTATAGAGCAATTAGGTGAAGGAACTGAATTTTTGGTTGAGACTAAGATTGATGGCCTTTCGATGGCACTTCGTTATGAGAATGGCATCTTAACTACAGCTGTTACCAGAGGCGATGGAATAACTGAGGGTGAAGATGTTACAGCCAATGCAGTAGAGATAGAGGATGTAGTTAAGAAGCTTGGAAGTCCTGTCGAGTATATTGAGATTAGAGGCGAGGTCTATATGACCCGTAAGGCCTTTGCTGACGTTAATGAGAAGGCAATGGCCAGGGGTGAGAAGACTTTTGCAAATCCTCGTAACTGCGCTGCAGGTACGCTAAGACAGCTCGATACATCAATTACCAGAGATCGTGGTCTGTCTCTATTTATCTTTAATGTTCAGGCTACACGTGGAATTGAATTTAAGACTCATAGCGATGGTTATGAGTTTTTGAAGAATAATGGCGTAAAAACTATCGATATGTATTTTAAGTGTAAGACCGCAGATGAGGTCTGGGAAGCAATCCAGAAGATAGGCGATGCCAGAGGCGAACTTCCATACGATATCGATGGTGCAGTGGTTAAGATTAATTCAATAGCTGACAGAGACAGACTTGGAACTACTATTAAGTTTCCAAGATGGGCTGTAGCTTATAAGTATCCACCAGAAGAAAAGGAGACTCGTCTTTTGGAGGTTGAAGTTAATACAGGAAGAACAGGTCGTGTTACTCCTGTGGCTATCTTTGCGCCAATTACTCTGTGTGGTACTTCAGTATCCAGAGCTACTCTTAATAATCAGGATTTTATCGATGACTTGGGTGTTGGAATAGGCGACACAATCGTTGTTTATAAGTCTGGTGAGATTATTCCTAAGATTAAGTATGTAAATAAGGACAAGCGCCCTGAAGGCTGGGTTCCTTATAGGATGCCAATGATCTGCCCTATGTGTGGACATGACCTGGTTCGTGAGGAAGATGCTGCAAATATTATGTGCGTAAATCCTCTTTGTCCTGCGGTTATAGTGAATTCCATTTTGAATTTTGTCTCAAGAGATGCTCTTAATATCAAGGGCTTCGGCTATGAGCTTGTTAAGGCACTGGTAGACGGAGGCTTTGTTAAGGACTTCTCAGATATTTTCTCTTTGAAGGAGAAGCGTGATGAACTTATACAGAAGAAGGTTTTAGGTCTTGCCAAGAATACAGACAAGCTCCTTGACAGTATTGAGTCCGTTAAGACAACTGCTACAGCAGAAAATGTTCTTACAGGTCTTGGTGTGCCTAATGTAGGTAAGGCAACTTCGCGTGAGCTTTTAAAATACTTTGGATCAATCAACAAAATCGCTGAGGCTACAGTCGATGAACTGGTTTTGGTAGGCGATATTGGACTTATCTCGGCTCAGAATATCTATAATTTCTTCCAGGAAGAGCAAAATAAGCAGCTTATCGCAAACCTAGAAGCGGCGGGGCTTTGCTTCACAAGTAACAATGTTAAAGTTGGCTCAAAGCTTGAAGGAATGACCTTTGTTATAACAGGTACACTTCCTTCCATGACTCGTGATGAAGCCGTTAAGATAATCGAGAGTAATGGTGGTAAGGTCTCAGGCTCGGTGTCTAAGAAAACTACTTATCTTCTTGAAGGTGCCGATGCAGGCTCTAAGGCTACCAAGGCGAGAACTCTTGGTATAGCAATAATCAGCGAAGCAGATCTTCTTTCCATGGTAGAGGAATAACATGAGCGATATAGCATTTGAGAAAAACAGAATAAGAAGTCAGATCAGGGAGCAGCGTAAGCTTTTATCTGAAGCAGAACTAAGACAGGCCGACAAGAGCCTTCTTAGTGAGTTTAAGGACGCTTTAGCAAGAGATAAGGACATGAAGCGAGTCTTTGACAAGGCTAAGTATATCGCCGTATATAAGGGCGTTCGAGGCGAGCTACCCTGCGAAATGCTATGCGAATACCTAAGGTCCTGTGGCAAGCATACCTGTTACCCGAGAACTTCTGGTAACGAGATGGTCTTTTGTGATGTAAAAGATCCTTCCGAAGAATTAGTGAAGGGGAGGTTCGGCCTTCTGGAGCCAGCGTCTTCAATTAACCCTGTAGATAACAAGGACATATCTATCATGATTATGCCTGGAATAGCCTTTGATGAAGAGGGCTACAGAGTTGGTCAGGGTGGTGGCTTTTACGACCGATTCATAGCTGGTTTGACTAACGAACCACTGTTAATTGGAGTTTGTATGAGCTTCCAGTTAATGTCTCTTGTTCCTGTTGAGACTACCGATATTCCTGCAGATGTGGTACTCTGCGTGTGAGGTATTAATTAAAAGATGAAGTATTTTATTGCAAATCTGATAGTGCATCTGATTGTTACAGTAGTGCTGTTCATCATTACTGTCGTATCTACTAACCGTAATAAGAAGAGAGAGACAAAGCACGCGCTTACGTATTTTTTGCCCTTCGCTGTTAGTATTGCCATGTTTTTTTATGTATTTACTATCACGGGCCCAAGACTTCTTGATTTAACGGATGTAGTGAGACAGAATTACTATTCCTATACGGGAGAGATAGATGAGATTTCTCCTACTAATAACTACCTTGTTGTAGATGGCGTTAAGTATTATATTAATCCTCTAAGAAATATTCCTTCAGAAGGGCAGACGGTTCGTATCAGATATACCCGTTATAGTAAGTATTCGATTTCTGTAGAAGTTATTGAAGAAGTAGATATCAGCGAGACTATCTCGGAGGAACTCGAGACTGCGGTTAATACACCTGCGGATAGTCCCAGTGGATTTGGCAGAGCCCGCTAATTAAAGCCTTTATATGTTCCAAAGCATTCCTATAGTCCCAACTTTGGCTGGGACTTGTTTTTTGCCTTGAAAAATACGTGAGAGAAATAGCAAAATATACTTACGGAATAATAAAGAGTAGAGGATAGATATATGAATGTTATGGTACCAGCGGATGCCGTTCCAACCGGCATCTATGTTGTTTGTGATGACGATTTTCTGCTTAGTAAAATAAATGGAATGCTAAGAGCCAAGGGCGTTATAGGGATAGCGGATGCGGAAGGTAAGTTCCACTATTTTATTGATGGCAGGAAGAACTTAGGCAGAACTATCGCCAGAATTGATCAGATAGTCTCAGATTCAACAGCTTTAATCAAAGCTGAGATAGAGAGCAGTAATGCCGTAGCAGAAGTAATTAAGTCGCTTCTTATTTTCTATGACTTCGATCTGACATTAATAGGTTCTATCGCGATTCAGGAGATTTTATACCGTATGATAACTGATAAAGCGGTGTACTTTTACTGCGTACGGGATTTAATAGGAATTGCTCAGGATTCTTTGCGGTTAACTTTTGATCAGGTTGAACGCGATATAAGGTATGCGATAAGGAAGAGTAGCTTTGATGGTTTGAAGATTAAGACTGCCGTAATTTTAAGGCAGCTCGCAGATGAAGTATTTGAGCGCATTGATAAGATTCAGAGGCAAGAAAAAAGGAAGTCCGGTTAAGAACCTCCTTATATTTCTTTGTAAAGACTTTGATTAAGTAAGAATTACTTCTTGGACTTCTTCTTAGAAGCGTTAACCTTATCCTTGAACTCCTTACCAGCCTTGAATGCTGGAGCCTTGGATGCCTTAATCTTGATTGTCTCGCCTGTAGCAGGATTTCTACCCTCACGAGCAGCTCTCTCCTTAACCTCGAAAGAACCGAAGCCAACGAGTGTAACCTTGTCACCAGCAGCAAGAGCTGCCTCGATTGTATCGATAGTAGCCTTCAAAGCTGCCTCAGCGTCCTTCTTAGAAATCTCAGCATTCTTAGCGATTGCATCAATCAACTCTGTCTTATTCATTATAAGTGCCTCCTAAATAAGCCTTAAAAATAGGCAATTTGCAAATGTATTATCTATGCTGAAGCCTGTATTGTCAAGCCTTTTTAAGTTTTTTAAAGCCACATAAATGCCTAATATTAGAATTGGTAAAAAAAGTGATAATAGTGTATTCTTTTTACGACTTCAAAAATGGAGGTAAAAGCACTATGGCAGTTACAAAAGATACCATTATCGGTGATGTAGTTATGGAGAATCAGGATATCGCTCCTATCCTTATGAATTCTGGTCTTCATTGCCTCGGTTGCGTAATGGCAACAGGTGAGACAATTGAAGAAGCTTGCATGGTTCACGGTCTTGACGCTGATGAACTAGTAAATTCTATTAACGAATTTCTTGCTGGTAAGGAAGCTTAATTATAAGTAGCCTTCATCGTTATGTGGAATGTAGTTCCCGTACCGATAGTACTTTCAACTGTAATTTTGGCATCGTGATGGTCGATAATCGTTTTAACGATTGACAGACCTATACCGGTGCCTTTTATATTTTGGCCCGAATTCTTGGCTCTGTAGAAGCGGTCGAATATATTTGCAATCTCGTTTTCAGGAATACCAATACCATTGTCGATAATATCGATTTTTATTACCTGAGAAGACAGGTCCTTTGAATCGCCTTCGCGCCATGCCTTAACCTTAATCTCAGCTTCATCAAATGTGTAATTAATGGCGTTAGATATAAGGTTTTCAAATACACGGCTAATCTTCTTAGGGTCAGCTCTTACGATTAGAGGATCGGTCTCAGGAATACTAAGAGACAAAGTTTTAGAAGTGTGCTCTAAGTCTGACTCGTACATCATGCAAAGTTCATCTAGAAGCTCTGATATTGATACATCAGTAAACTGGAACTCATTAGAGTTGGACTCAAGCCTTGTAAGTTCAACGATATCGGAGATAATCTGCTCCATTTGTGTGGCACGCTTAATTATGTTATTGAGGTAGTTTGTGCGCTGTACTTCATTCATTTTGTCTCCAGATGCCAGCAAAAGCTCTGTATAGCCTCTTATAGCGGTAATTGGAGTACGGAGGTCATGAGATACGTTAGACAGTACATTCTTACGCGCTGCCTCATTTTCCATAAGACGCTTATTAGTATTAAAAAGATCGCGGTTAATCTCAGAGATATGCTGAGTTTTTTCCTTAACCAGGTGATGCATGCGCTTGTTAGTATCTTCAAGCTCACGTGACTGAATAACATATCTTACGATGTAGTAAATCTCAACGACCAGGTTTACGATTATGAAGAAGAACGAATAAGTAGGAACATCATAGATGCCGGAAGGAACAGCATACAGATTAAAGTAGAACAGCACATAACATGTTAATGCTGTTGTACCGAATAATATGTTGTTGGCATTGTAGTAGACAGAGGTCATAAGTATAAGACTTAAAAGTGCTACTACCAATGAAAAAGCTATACCCGTAACATGTGGAAAGTTTGTACCTAAGATATCCTGATTGAATACGACAATAACGATAAATGATAGTCCTACTATCGTTACTATTGCGGGCAGAACTTTGTTAAGAATAGTGCCCCTGTCGTCGGTAGTAGAGGCTCTGAAAATAGCATTCATGAATAAGAACATGAATATGGAAATTATAATCAGGGTAACATATTTTGAGACTTCTCTGATAACAGACGTCTGAGTTAAGAAGTGACAGTCAATAAAAGTATAAATAAGTACAAACAACTCAATTATTATAAGCATATAAACACTTGACTTATGCTTATATGTACGTGAGATTAATAGACCTCCTACAAGAAGAAAGAAGAACAAAGTAACCTGAACTGAATACCATAGTGTAGGGATAACTACGAATTTATAGGACTCGGCAGCATCTGCCAGGGAAGGGGTGCCAAGAATACCGGGGTTATACAAAGTCTCACTGGCACTTACTGCAATTATAATATGTGCATCGCCATTTTTATCTGGGATAATCGGTACATGACCATAGCCAAAACCAAGCGAAGCAGTCCACTCGTCAACTCGGTTCCACATAGTACCGAGTTTTACACCATTACAATAGACAACAACAAGTCCGTTAGCCTCAGGTATATTAAGGTGATAAGTTTCTTCTGTAGTATCGAAATGCACTGTGCTCATATAAAGAGCTGAAATCTTATGCTTTCCGTCTCTCTCATAAAGATTAAACTCAGGCTTCTCATCACAGTTATGCCAGTATGCATCAGGTCCTAAGTTCTCCCATCCGTAAGTTGGAGAGATAGAGACATTTTCAGCATAAGGAACATTAAGATAATCATTGTAGCTGAAGTTACCTCTATCTATATCGGAATAATCTACATTAGGAACGAATATCCAACCATTACCGAGTATTGCTGAATCTCCCGGAAGACTATCCAGATCATTGATTACAAATTTGCCATTACCAATAGAAAAACCTGAATCCTGGCGTGCATTAATCCCATACATCGCATAGGAAAAAAGAATACAGGCAAGACTAAAAAGCAGCACCAGAAGGAGCTGCTTTGTTGGTTTGAAACGTCTTCTCTTGTCTGCCACGAATTACCCGATTAAAACTCGTTATGAAGGCTGTTCTTTACAGGTGGGTTAGCAAATGAGTAACCGATACCCCACTCAGTCTTAACGAATGTAATCTCAGGGGCAATCTTATCCATCTTCTTACGAAGGTAGGAGATGTTAACCATTACGAGGTGGTTGTCACATGGTGTGTCATTACCCCATACATGAGCATAAATTCTAGCGAAAGGCACGATTACATTAGGTGTCTCAGCAAGAAGTCTTAAGATATCGAACTCTCTGTTTGTGAGGTGAACAGGAATATCCTTCAAAGTAACCTCACGAGTCTTAATGTTAATCTTAAGAGGTGGGAACTCCATAAGGAATCCTTCAGACTTCATATTACGTCTGATATGTGCATTGATTCTTAAGGAAAGCTCTGGGAGGGAATAAGGCTTTGTGATGTAATCATCAGCACCTGCCTTAAAACCTACAACCTTATCCTCAGCCTGCTCTCTTGCAGTAAGGAAGATAATTGGAGCACTGGAATATACCTGAATCTTAGGAGGCAACTCGAAAGCGCTTCCATCAGGAAGCATAACGTCCAAAACAATACAGTCGAAGTTGTATGTCTGAACCTTTTCCATTGTCTGTGCGATAGTAGTTGCTGTTATAACCTCATATCCTTCACCTTCAAGGAATGTCTTATTGATCTCGAGAATATCTGTATCATCATCAACTAAAAGAAGTCTGAACTGATCCATTGTTGTCCTCCCTGGTAAAATTTACATTTAATATGTATAAGATTCTTTTAGAACTATAAAGAATAGTATAAGAACTAAAATCTCAAATTGCAACACAATAAAATGTGAACAATTTATATAATATAAATATGAAAAGAGTCATTTTTCACATAGATCAGAACTGCTATTTTGCTTCAGTAGAGATGATATCTCATCCTGAGTATAAGGATGTACCAATGGCAGTAACGGGTGACGCCACAAAGCGTCACGGTATTATTCTTGCAAAAAATGAACTTGCCAAAAAGGCTGGGGTTAAGACTGCGGAAGCAATTTGGCAGGCAGAGCAGAAATGTCCGGGTCTTGTGAAGGTAAGTGCTCATTACGACAAATACACTTTTTACTCAGGAAAGCTACGAGAGCTTTATGAGGAATATACAGATAAGGTGGAGCCTTTCGGGCTCGATGAATGCTGGCTAGATTTAACGGAATCTATAGGGGATAGAGATCCTAAGGAAGTTGCTGACGAGATTCGTGAGCGGGTCAAAAAGCAGTTTAAGTTAACGTGCTCGATTGGAGTGAGCTTCAATAAGATTTTTGCAAAGCTTGGTTCAGACTACAAAAAGCCTGATGCGACAACAGTAATTACAGAAGAAAACTATAAGGATATTGTATGGCCTTTGCCTGCTTCAGATTTGCTTTTTGTTGGGCGTAAAACTGCTGAGAGACTTCGTCAGGTAAATCTTCGAACCATAGGCGATGTTGCCAAAGCAAATCCTGACTTCCTGTCAGACTACTTAGGTAAGGCTGGAATTGATATCTGGAATAATGCGAACGGACTTGATAATTCGCCTGTAGCTGACAGCGATTATGAGCGTGAACTTAAGTCTGTAGGTAATTCCATGACAACCCCTGCAGATATCATCGACAGAAGATCTGCAGCTGGAACTTTCCGTACATTAAGTGCGACGGTAGCTTCGAGACTTCGTAAGCATCGTCTTATGGGGACTTGCGTGCAGATTACAGTTCGAGATAAGAACCTAGCGACATATGAGCATCAGATGATGCTTTATGAGCCAACAGACAGTGAGAAGGTAATCTATGATTCAGCTATGAAGCTTTTTGATGAGTCTTATGACTGGCACAGCTCGATTAGAAGTGTAGGTGTAAGATGCACCAAGCTAGTTCCTGTAGGAAGTGGTGTTCAGATATCGATGTTTCCTGAATCAGAGGCAATAAACAAGCCTGAAAACAAGGAGCTTACCAAGGCGATAGATGCTTTGAATGCAAGATTTGGTGCGGGAACTGTGAAGTCATGTGCGGAGCTTGAAGGTGTAATGAGTCCTAACTTTAATCCTGATTTACACGATGGCGGAATTACTTCTGGTGTGAGGTCACCGCTATGACAGTCTGGGCTAATGATTATTATAAATCTCGCTTTGGACACAAGATGTATAAGGCTTCAATAAGTCTGAATGTGACATGTCCTAATCGCGATGGAAAAGTGGGCTTCGGAGGCTGTAGTTTTTGCTCAGCAATGGGTTCAGGTGAGTTTGCTTCTAAAGCTTTGGAGAGTGTTACTAAGCAGCTTGATTCTGCGATTAGTATATTATCATCCAAGGTTCCAGAAGGCACCGGTTATATTGCTTATTTCCAAAGTTTTACGAGTACTTACTGCGATGCTTGGTATTTACGCGATTCAATTGAAAAAGCGATGAATCATCCTAAGGTAGAGGCCATAGCGATTGGAACAAGGCCAGACTGCCTTGGTGATGATATTATCGAAGTCTTAAGTAACGCTAATTGTCGTATGCCATTATTTGTTGAATTAGGCCTTCAGACTAAGGATGATGAAGTGGCAGGAAGCTTTAATCGTGGATATAAGACCTGTGTTTATGAGCAGGCAGTGACTAGACTTAAAGCGTGTGGTATTAATGTAATTACTCATGTGATTTTTGGTCTCCCAGGGGAGACTTCGGATATGATGCTTGATACCGTAAGATTTGTTATGAACTGTGGCACTGATGGTATCAAGTTTACTTCCTTGTATGTACTTAAAAACACCACTTATGAGAAGCAGTATGCTGAAGGTAAACTTCAGGTGTTGAAGCAGGATGATTATTTCGATATTGTTGAAGAAGCGCTTAAGATTATTGGTGATAAAGTTGTAGTGCACAGAGTAACGGGAGACGGGCCTAAGTCGCTACTAATCGCGCCTATGTGGACAGCAAATAAGAGAGCTGTTGTTAACTATATTAATAGCAGGTTTAAGAGGTAAGTTATGAAGAAATATATGCTTGAATACATGAATGTGATAGATACTTTTATCGCTAATGAGATGCCAACAGCAAGTCTTGAACGTAAGCAGGAAGTATTAGCGGAGTTCTTAACAAAGATTCAGTTCTTCCAGCACGAGAGACTAATACATCTTATAGTAACTGTATTGTTTGCACTTCTTGAGATGAGTGCGATTTATGTAAGTCTGATTAGCCCATCTATAGCATCGATTGTGTTAAGTGTGATGTTCCTCGTTTTGTTGGTGCCTTATATTTTTCATTACCACTTTCTCGAGAATTTTACCCAGTTATGTTACGTAAAACGCGACACGATAGTAGCGAGTTTAAGGGCCTAGTTCCCAATGCTCTATTTATAAGCCTTAACATCCAAGATGGATCTGATGATTGTGACTTTGTCTCCAACATTAATACTTCTGTACATTTCTTCACTTATAAAAATGTAACTCGCATATATTTTCTTTGGGGAATCCTGATATGCGACCAGGTAAAAAACTGGACGTCCCTGGGAAGATTTTCTTCTTTGAGCTTTGGCAAGAACTGTAGCATGAGTAACTGTCTTAGGACCTAATGATCGAATCAAAAGCATAATAGTCGCGATAATTGATACAGGAACTACGAAGGCTGGAATTATAACAGGCGCTCCTGTAATGAAGGTAGCTATAATGACCAGGATGCTTATGCTAATCAAAGTAATCATCATAAGAGAAGACTGTTTAAGAGTTTTTGTCTTGAACTCTGATGCGAGAGCTCTTTCATACTCATTAAGATTAGAAGAGAAATCAAAGTCTCTAATTTTACTTAACTTATATCCCTGACTTTCAAGCTTCGAGATTCTGCTTTTATCCTGTTCATTCAATTCAATCATAGAATTATTATCTCATATATTGTTGATATAATCTAAAGAAGTAGGCCGCATTAATTCGGAGATGTGCAAATGGATACAACAGGGGCAGTCTTAGTGAATCTATATGGAATAGCATACGACACAATAGCAGATACTATTGCTGGTTCATAATATGCGTAATCAAGGATATCAAAGGCTGATTCAACTGTATTAGCGGCTCAGATTTGCTACTCTGCACATATTTGTGAAAGCTTTTAATAAACTCATATATTCATGCCTCCTTTAAGTCCATAGCAACATCGATATGCAGGCCAGATAGATTAAAACTGTGATTATTAGCGACAACATTTTAATTACCCCTTTTCAATTAATTTTTGATATGAGGAATTATATGAAGTCTGTTGATGCAAAAGCGTTGGTAACAGAATTACAAGCAAAAACTAACCAGCTATTTTGACGCTCCTGTTCTTATATGCCTGGAAAAAGATAAATGACATTAAAGCTCCGAAGGCAGTCGCGATTGGAGCTGCATATGCTACACCTACGATACCCATATTAAGAATAAATCCGAGCAAATATGCGATTGGTATACGCAGGATAAAGGACGACAGCAAAGTGGTAATTAAAATTAAATATCCTCGCCCTGTGCCAGTTAAAAAAGAGTTATAGGCAACAATAAATGCGAGAGTAGCATATTCAAAGGAAAATGCTAGAAGGTAAGGGATACCGCAGTTAATAACAGCTTCCTCAGCTCCAAACAGATGGAAGATTGGTTCAGGAAAAGTTCTTACGAGAGTAAATACTATTCCGCTTACGATAATGCACATAATAAGGCATGCTTTAACAACTTCATGTGACCTCTTAAGCAGTAAATCGCCCTTGCCAGAGTTTTGAGAAATCATGGAAGTTGCTGCCTGATTAATCGCGTGCGAAGGTAAAATCGCGAAGCCGTTAAAGTTCATTACTACTGCTACTGCAGCACTGGCATTAACTCCACCCAGTCTGCTGTTATAAGAATTCAGTACGAGGAAAGAGAAGTTTGTAGCTACGGATTGAATGCTCATGGGAAGACCTGTCTTCGTGATAAGCCAGAACTCTTCCTTATAAAACCTGAATGAACCTGGCTTAAAATCAAACATAAAGTCGTTGACCTTAAGATAGATTATGCATGAGATCATAGCCAAGGCCTGCGAAATGATAGTCGCCAAAGCTGCACCTACTGCCCCGATTTTATAATATGCGACCAGAATTAAATCCAGGATAATATTAAGGATACATGCAAGGATGATAAATATCATAGGAGTTTTTGCATCTCCAAGACCTCGCATAATTGATGCCAGAGCGTTATAACCGAAGATAAAAATTACTCCACAGGCACAGATGAAGAGATAGTTGTGAGCTTCCGTGAACGACTCTGCAGGTGCCTTTAGCAGGCTTAAAAGAGGATCAACACCTAAGCCTAATACAATAGTAATTGTTATCGCGATTATTCCAAGTGTTACTAACAGCGTGCTAATAACCTTGTTGATTTTGTTTTTATGCCCAGCTCCGAGGTAGTTACCAATTACGACTGTGCCTCCTGTAGCAAGACCTGAAGCAAATGTCGTAAGAACTGTCATGACACCACCGCCTATGCTTACGCCAGAGAGGCTGTAAGTACCTCCGTAGTTACCAAGGATAATCATATCGGCCAGGTTAAAACAGGACTGCACAAGATTGCTCGCTAAAAACGGTAGCGAGAATATAAGCAGCTGCTTCCATACATTACCCTGAGTTAAATCCTGTTCAAACTTTGGTGCCATACTATAATTATAGAATTGATGTTCAAAAGTTATATCAAAAGAATTGTTTTTATGTTAACCGTAAAGCTTAAATGCGTATAATAGGTGGTAATCAACTTCTGGAGATTAATAATGAAATTTCTTTACGTTACAAAACGAACTCTTTTGATAATAGCAGGTATAGTCTGGCTTGTAGCAGGTTTTAATGTTGCACGCCTGGGGATTTTGTCTTATATGGAGATTACCAGAGTGTGGTATTTATACTTGCTTTCGGTTGTTGTTTTTTGTCTTTTTGGCGCGATGTTTTATAGAATGAGTGGCAAGCACACCAAGCGAATTTTAAGTTATGAAGATAAGCGTCCATTTTGGAACTTCTTTGACCTGAAAGCATATATCATTATGGCTATCATGATGGGTGGCGGAATAGGACTTAGAGCTGCAGGTGTATTTCCACCTGTATTTGTAGCTTTCTTCTATACAGGACTCGGCCTAGCGCTTGCATTAGCAGGAGTCATTTTCATCTGGAATTTTATTAGATATAACCAGCTAATAGTAAAGAATTAATTCCTGGAAGGGCGCTTCTGGAAAGGAACGAGTCCATACTCCTTAAGTGATGCAATAGTCTTCTCGCCAAATACGGAAGAATACTCAACATACTTGTCGTACTCTACGATATCAACTGTAAAGTAGATGTTGACAGGTACACCTTCGCCATTGGTAAAGCCCAAAGTCTTAACACCAACTGCGAATTTGTCCTTAAGATGAGGATCCTTACGAATACCTTCAAGTACTGAATGACGCCACTTGGTGAGGTTTGTCTCCTCTCCATCCATTTTGATGGAATCCGGATCAATAGAAACAGAATATGACACCTGACGCATTTTCTTGGTAATTGTTCTGTGCCAGTTCTTAAAAGCTGTAGTCTGGAAAGTATATGCAGGTAATGTAAATGTAGTATTATCAAAAGCCTTTACCTTAACTGTAATGAGCGCGATATCTACAACTTCGCCTTCTACTCCCATTGATGGAATTGAAATCCAGTCGCCAATCTCAAGCATGTTTTCTGAAGTAATCTGAACACCTGCAACTAGACCTACAAGAGCATCCTTAAACACAATCGAGAGAATTGCTGTAAAGGCACCAAATCCAGAGATAAGGATCAGTGGATTCTGATTAAGAAGTACAGACACAATTATGATTCCGAGAATTATACAGATAGCAATCTTAATTACTGTAACAGGACCCTTAATAGGACGCTTACGAGAAATCGGGTTAATGGTATATGCGTCGAGAAGAATATTAGCTGCTGAACAGATTACAAACATCAGCATGATAAGACTTCCAATGGTGGAAATCTTAGGGAAAACCATATTAATGCTTGCAAAGAAAATGAATATCGAAGAAAAGTAGATAATCTTGTTCTTGATAACAGACTCTGCTATCTTAACCATTAGTTGCTTTTTTGATTTGATAAACATGCGGTTAACTACAACCAGGATAATTGATACAACAACCGCGATTGCAAGTGCGATGAAAATTTTAATTACAGATGAGAGAATACCAAAAAGTAAGCCCTCGCCAAGTAAACTTAAAAGCCAGGAATCTATTAAAGCGTACATATAAAAATCTCCTTGGAAAACAAACCCACAACACTACAATTATAACACGGTGTAAAAGTAATAGATATTCGGAGAATAAACAATTTATGAACATCTGATTTGCCTATATGCGAAGTTGCTCCATATCATGCGGTGGAGTATTATTAAGATAGCTCCAGGGAATACTGAAGATTAGTATTCGAACACATGGACCGCCTACCGGACGGGCAAGACCTATAGAAGCTAGCGAATGGTAGGAGTTACGAGCATCGTGATTGACGGATCGGGCGACCGGTTACAAGTCACAGGTTGTAACAGACAATTGATTCGGTGATTGAGCCGCGTGCCACTGAGAGGTCAGGGCCGACAGGTAGATGCCGAGGCAGGGTGGATGTTATACCGGTTCGTACAAACCGAGTAACCAATATCTTGGTGAATGGGAGATACGAGTAGCGCGGTATAGAGGAAACCATTAGCAGGTCAATGGTCGTTATGATAGCAAAGATTAGGCTCGGGTGGTTGTCAAAGGGTTGTGGTAGTTCGGGTAGCCAAGGTTAGGTTCGCTGGAGCTTTTTAATGCAAAAAATCTGGAAGTGATATAATTCATATGAAAACTTTTGAGGGAAGGTTGATTATATGAATCCAGAAGAGGCAAGAGAGTTTTTTAAGACTGACAGATATGCTAATGAAGCAACTGATATAGAGATTTTAGATGTTAAGGAAGGTTATGCGAAGGTTGCTATTAAGATTGCTGACAAGCACTTAAATGGTAACAATGTAGTTATGGGTGGATGTATCTACACACTCGCGGATTATGCATTTGGCATCGCATCTAACTGTGGTCCTATGGCATGTGTAACATTAAGTTCCAATATCGTTTTTAATTCAGCTGGTAAGGGCGAGTATCTTTATGCTGAGACAGAAGAAATCAAGAGTGGACGAACAGTCTGTAACTACAAGGTTAAGGTAACTGACGATAACGGTAAGATTGTTGCTAATGCTGATTTTGTAGGATACAGAAGCCCTAGAACATAATAAGTGTAGACTTGTTAGCGCCTTATTTCTCCCACAATTAAGTGAAGCGAAAGAGATAGAATTGTAACCATACGGTAGCATTAATCTGCTAAAATTCGTATAGGTATAAATTTATGTTAAAAAGAGAGACAAGAAATAAATCTATATTGGCACTTTTGGTGTGTGCTTCAATTGCACTTCCTATAGTAGCGCTCCCTATCGGCGTTCGTGAGGATGTCAATTCCGCAATTCGAGTACGTGCTGCTTATGATGAAGCTTTTCCTGAAGAGGAAAACGAGCCAGAGCTGTCGCCTGAACAGGTAGAGGAACAGTTCAGTGATGCTGATTATCAGTTCTTCCTTAATGGCGGTACTATCTCATCTACTTACGATGGTGAGTATCAGCCACTCTATACAGATACAGAATATCAGGATGTAGCTGCATATACAGTATCTCAGGCTACAGATGAAGCTGGACTTCCAATCGAACTTTTGGACCCTTTGTATTTCGCTCCTGATGAGACAACTTATTATATCGCTGCTCCTGACTCTATTTTGAAGGAAAAGCCTGATATGAGTTCCATCACATTGCAGACTCTGGACTATGCTGATGAGGTAACCAGAATTGCGATTGGCGATACTTGGTCAATGATAAGAACTGAAAATGGAGCTGAAGGGTATGTACTTACTGCATCCCTGTCATATGAGATGGTTTGGGTTGCTGTTGATAGAACTGTCTGGGTTGATACAGGTTCTCTTACAATTCGTGCAGAGGCTTCTGTCGATTCTGAGAATATTGGTACCCTTTATCGTAATGACAGACTTCATGTTATCGGATTGTCTGATAAATGGTATCACGTAGTAACTCCAGATGGAACTGAAGGCTATGTCTACAGATCTTATACAACACAGACTGCACCTCCTACTCCAACACCACGTCCAAGTAGAACTGGTAATGGTGGACGAGGCGGCGGATCTTCCTCCGGTGGCGGAGGAGGTGGCGGCGGCGGTGGCTGGGTAAGCTACGGTACTAACGGCTACACAATCGCTTCTATCGCTGAGTCCATGGTTGGTACTCCATATGTATGGGGTGCATCCTCAAGTTCCGCTGTAGACTGTTCTGGTCTTGTATGTTATGCATATGCACAGTTGGGTGTAGCTTTACCACACTACTCCGGATCTCTTACTTCTGTAGGTGTTGCAGTTCCTCGTGATCAGGTTATGCCTGGTGATATCATCTGCTGGGACTCTGGCGGATATTGTGGACACGTTGGTATCTACGTTGGTAATGGTATGGCAGTTGATGCTAGAGGTCGTGCCTGGGGTACAGTATATGGCTCCATCGACAGATCAAGTATCATGACAATCAGACGAATATTCACTTAAATTTTTCAGGGGCTGTGAAAAAACTCGGTTTAAGAATCGATGGAGAGCGGCTCCTTTAAAAGGCAAAATGCTCGGGGAATCGAATCCAGAGTCTCTAGTAGCAAATATCACGGATTGTGCATCACCAACTATAACCAAAGTAAATAATCCCAATTTTTAATGACTGAAAACAGAAGAATAAGGGGCTGTGGAAATACTTATTTCACAACCCTTTTTCTACGTTATAAAATTAAATAGTGCATCGTTCAACGAATATCCCTATAGTATTGGATTTTGAGTCCTAAATAGTTTGGTGTTAAGTCATACGGTGTTTCCATATTGTTAGTCTAGAACAAGTCAATATAGTTGTGTGCGACAATTGGCGACAAAATCCAGCAAAAACGACAAAGGAATAATCAGGGATTATTCGAGTTCCTTCAACTATCAAATTTGTGACGAATTATTCAAGAAATTCGTCATTTTTTCGTTTTTGCTTCCCCAAAACATGAAATAAACAAATTTCTGACGAAAATGCATCCCAATTCGTCAAAAATTTGTCACAAGCTCGACTTTGCGTCCAATATACATGTCGTGATGGTATAATAAACAACTAAGGGACTTGTGGAATTATTATTACTATCAATCGGAATCGCGATGGACGCGTTTGCAGTGTCAATCTGTAAGGGTTTGGAGTGCATCGTTAAACCAAATAAAGGCATAAATATTCACAATATAAGTGCATAAGTTATGCAGATGGGAAACAGTACATGCAATGTTTATGGCCATCAGATCAAGCCTGGATTTGCTGTAGATAGGGGATTTAAATATGAAAAAAATAATAGAAAATATACCACAAAAGAAAAAGCAAAAGTTGTAGTTTGTAGTTTATTAGCAACTACAACTTTTGCTGGATGTATGAATACTTCTGATGAAGTAACAGAGCTAAATTCGGCTCCAACCCAAACAATTGAACAAACTCAAACATGTGAAGAATCTATTGAAGAAACTACAATCAACGAAACAGCGGAAGTTAATGAAACAACTCAAGAAACAAATATTGTTGATAACTTTACAGTTGAAACAGTCCAGTATTCTTCAGGTATTGATTATTCAATTGATAGAAGTTTTGAATTAAATTCGCTATGTTATGCACCAGGTCGTTACGATTTCAGTCCTCTATATGGCCTTGGATACGATAATTATCAACTAAGAAATAATATTTCAAACTATTATTTTAGTGAAACTGGTATACAAGATGACACATTGACAGCTGCTAACTTACATTCATTTCAATTTGGCATTCAACATTGTGCTCAATTTGAATATGCTCTGAATGATGAACTTTCATTTAATCATAACTATATACCAAGAGTTATATTAAGTAGACTAGAATTAAAATTTTTAATTGACGAGATTCCAGCTTGGTTTTTCGAAGAGTATTTTCCAGAATACACAGAATTGTTTTCGAATCCGCCTGATGAAATCGAACAATATTTATATGATTTTTACTATAATTACATTGGTATTGAAACCGATGTAATGACAATTGAAGAGTTTCAGGCGCTTTCGCCAGAAGCACAAAAATTTTTAATATTTTCGGAACTATATTGTTATAATTTGACAAGGTCAGGATTGATATATAATTATTGGCATGGTGAAGAATTGAATTATGTAGATGATATTCTTCAAGTAAGAGATGAAGAAACAGGTAGATTTGTTTTAGTACCAACCGAAGAACAATATTACCAACTTATGGGTGATTTACACCAAATTCAAACTTTTGAGAACATTGATTTAATACATCCTGAAACAGAAGAACAACTTAGTGAGATATTTGGTATAAATACTGAAGAAGTAATACCATATGATATGTTCGGATATGAATCGCAAACATTTAGTTATGTTGATGGCCAAGTAGTAAGGACTAGATAGTAATATATAAAGGGCTGTGAAAAATAAAGTATTTTCACAGCCCCTTTTGCTCTCGTTATACTTTATCGAAATGCTGGTAATCCTTACGGCCTTCCCAGTCTCCTCCCCAGGTAAATCCAGCTTCTGTAAATAACTTATATGCCAGATCATCATGGTCAATCTTATGAGGAATATCAAGACTTCGGTCAACATATGGAGCGCCTGTTGCAGGCTCAATACTTAACCTGTCACCAACCATCTTTACATAAGGGTTATAAAGTGGATTTATATCAACAGCAAGTCCCAAGCCGTGATTGGAGACAGTAGTCGTATAAGAGATGAATCTGAAATTAAAAGCAGATGAATTATTTGCACGCATGGATAATTCGTCATCAGCGTCGTACTTATCAATAAGTTCTACTCGCTCAATCTGATAACGAGCTTCATATAGTTTTGTAAATATAGATAAAACATTAGATGCTATGGCTTTATTTACAACCAGCTCACCTTCATGAGTTAAATCATCAAAGCCAACATGAAGTACTTTTACCAGACGCAAATCCTCGCGAGGCGTAGTACAGTTCGATTTAAAACTTTTGCCCTGCATAGAGGTAAACAAAACATCATCGATTTCACTTATGTAAAAACCGTCCATCAGCCACTCCAATAAATAAGATATGTATATCCTATCATACTAGCACCAGATCAACAGCAATCAGCCCAAAGTCAAAAAGGCCGTCTCAAGAAGAGGCCGCGTTATTCTTATTGAACAAGAGACGCTCGCTTCTCGAAATGGGAGTGTTGATGGGAGTAAAAGGGTGATTTCACACCCACGTTTACTCCCATTTGGGAGCTTTGGCGCGAAATGGGAGTGTTGATGGGAGTAAAAGGGTGATTTCACACCCACGTTTACTCCCATTTGGGAGCTTTGACGCGAAATGGGAGTGTTGATGGGAGTAAAAGAGTGATTTCACACCCATGTTTACTCCCATTAGTACACCGGGCTCGTAATGAGTCCAAAACAAAGAGGCCATCTCAAATGAGACAGCCTCTTCTTTTACTTGTGGAATAGTTATTAGAATGGCATTAGCAAATCTGCGCCCATGCGGAAGACTGGTAAACCAAGTGGGATTCCAATCAATGTGCAACAAAGTGCTACACCTAATGAGAAGAGAACCAGTGAGCTTGGAAGTCTGACACAAAGCCAGAACAACAGCTTCACAATAGCTCCTCCAATCCTGGTGCAAAGCCAAATCACAAAACCAAGCACAAAAATAGTAATTGCTGCTGCGATCATTTTGATCACCATCCTTTCCTTTATTCCGTAATTGGATATTAGCATATTAATTATTAAGTAAGTATTAAATTGGAGGCGTTTTTTACTATACGCATAACAAGTTAATCAAACATCATGTCTTAAAAAATGTGGTATATTCATTATGACTATTTTTCTAAGAGGGAATTTATGATCAGGTCATGTAAAAATTGTGCCGGTAAGCTCATATATGACGTTAACAAGAATGGGCTTTACTGTGAATCTTGTGGTTCAGTTTTTGATGTAAGTGAATATGATACATCAGAGGATTTTATTGATAACGAAGTTGTTGATGCCTTTAAGGATATGATGGATTGCAATATCTATCAGTGTAATTCATGCGGAGCTGAGATTTCTATTAACGATACTGAAGCATCAACCTTTTGTATCTATTGTGGTAATCCTGCTATCGTTTTCTCCAGAGTAGCAAAGCTTAAGAAACCTGAGGTTATTGTGCCTTTCGAGGTGAGTAAGGACGAGGCGCTTCAGATTGTAAGAAAGCATATTAATTCAGGCTTCTTTATCCCTAAGGAGATTAAGAATTTTAAGCCTGAACTTCTGCGTGGTATTTATATTCCTTACTACGTAACAGATGTCGAATATGATGTATCTGCAGTGCTCTCTTCAGTACAAAAATCCGGAAAGAATTCACATACTTATTATCATCTTCGATCAGCTTATGCATCTCTTCCATGGATGACAACAGATGCTTCATCCACCTTAAGTGATGGCACAAGCCAGAGAATCGAGCCTTTTAATCTGAAGAAAGCAGTGGATTTTGATGAAGACTATCTTGTTGGTTTTTATTCTGATATGTCTGACGTTAATGAAGAAGATGCTATCAGTGTAGCCAAGGACAGAGCGAAGGCAATTATTGATGAAGAGCTGATGAAGTCCATCAAGGGAAGTAAGAAGAAAATTGAGCGCGTGCGAGAGACTTCTGAGGTTTATGAGAAGCCTGTTACTGCTATGCTTCCTGCGTGGTTTTTGACCTTCAGATATAAGGATCAGCCATATACAATAATAGTGAACGGTCAGACGGGTAAAGTTGTGGGTGGTTTGCCATGGAATAAGCCCCTTTTTATTGCGATTCTGGTGGGAGCAGCTATCTTGTTCTCAGCAGCTTCTGTATTGCTTTTGAATTTGTTGCTGCCAGCAATGTTCGGTGGAGGGCACCGAAGCTCTTCAAGCTCAGACAGTAATGGCAACTTTATTGCGATTATTATTGCTGGTGCTATTTATAGTATTATCGCTGGAGTCAATTATATTAAGAAAACTATGAAATCTATTAGCAGAACATCAGCCAGCACGCTTAATCAGTTTGTTGGCAAGAGACAGAAGGGAGAGTAATTGATATGGCTTTATTCTTTGCAATTATTCTTGGTGTGCCTCTTGGAACTGGGCTTGCTCTTCGATTAGTAGGTGGCATGCTTAATAAATCTAATAACTTTGGCGACTCGAAATGCTCTTTGAACGATGTATCAAACGGGGGATTACTAGGGCAGGACTTCCAAAACAGAGTAAAGAAGAATGCACCACTTAGAGATATTGTTAATCCAGTAATTCTTGAGCATCGTAGAGCAGATGCTATGTCTGATTCTGATATAGACGAACAGGATATTTAAGAAGCTAGGCCAAAGCCGAATGGCTTCTAGTCATACTATCATATACTCTTAATGAATCTGTCATGGCAGAACTATCGAATGAACCATTTAATGGAGTGTCATCCTGTTACATTCATTCTATTAATTTAGGTATAAACTATATAAATACCCCCAGCTTTCAGGCTAGGGGTATTTATGTGTTATATTTTGCTGCTAATTACTTAACTACGATGTTTGCAATTCTGCCCTTAACGTAGATGAACTTAACTACATTACGTCCTGCCAAAGCAGTCGTAAATCTCTCATCTGCCTTAACGATTGCCTCTACATCAGCCTGCTCAGCATCCGCTGGGATGTTAGCCTTGAAGATAATCTTACCATTCATCTGAACAGCAATCTCAACTGTAGAAAGAACAAGAGCGGACTCATCATATTCAGGCCACTTCTGGTTGAATACAGAGTACTCGTTGCCAAGCATCTCCCATGACTCTTCTGCGAAGTGAGGAGCAAAAGGTGAGAGAATTAAAATGAGCTTCTCTACAACCATCTTAAGGAAAGAGCCTCTAGCCTTACCAGACTGCTGATACTTACCGATAGCGTTCATGAGCTCCATCATACGTGCGATAGAAGTATTGAACTGGAATCTGTCGATATCATATGTTGCAGACTTGATTGTGTAGTTGAGTGTATAGTTCAAATCCTTCTCGAGGTCGCCTAATTCGTAAGATGCGGAAGTATCCATTGCGGAAACTTCTTCAACAAGCCTTTCGACACGGCGGATGAACTTAACGATAGCCTGGAGGCCATCACCATTCCAAGGGCCACCCTCTGTATAAGCGAAGCCGAAGGCGAGATATGTACGGAATACGTCAGAACCATACTTGGAGATGTACTCATCAGGAGCAACTGTGTTACCACGAGACTTACTCATTCTGTTGCCGTCAGGTCCGAGAATGATACCCTGGTGAACAAGGCTTGTGAAAGGCTCGTCGAAATCAACAAGTCCCATGTCTCTCATAGCCTTGCAGATAAATCTGGAGTAGAGCAGGTGCATTGCAGCGTGCTCAGGACCACCAACGTACTTATCAACAGGAGCGAGCTTGTTGATGATGTCCTTGGAGAAGATCTCGTCGGAATTCTTGTTGTCTGGGTAACGAAGCTCATACCATGAAGAGTCAACGAAAGTATCCATTGTATCAGGATCTCTCTTAGCGTTGCCACCGCAGGAAGGACACTTACAGTTAATGAAGGAATCGCACTTTGCAAGTGGGGACTCACCGTCTGGTGTAAACTCAACGTCATAAGGGAGGAGTACAGGGAGGTCCTTCTCAGGAACAGGTACTACACCGCACTTCTCGCAGTGAATCATTGGGATTGGTGTACCCCAGTATCTCTGACGGGAAATGAGCCAGTCACGGAGACGATAGTTAACCTTCTTCTCTCCCATGCCGATAGAGTTGAGCTTAGCTACGATTGCATCCAAACCTTCGTGCATTTCCATGCCGTCAAACTCACCGGAGTTATAGAGGTAACCCTTCTTCTCGCAGTATGGAAGATCATTCTCAACACCCTTCTCAGACTGAACTACAGGGATAATCTCGAGACCGTACTTCTTAGCGAACTCATAGTCACGATCATCGTGTGAAGGTACCGCCATTACTACACCAGTACCATAAGCTGCGATTACATAATCAGCTGCCCAGATTGGAACTTTACGGCCGTTAAGTGGGTGGATAGCATAAGCGCCTGTAAATACACCAGTCTTCTCACGTGTTGTAGACATACGGTCGATATCAGTAACCTTGGATGTCTTAAGCTTATACTCTTCTACTACTGCGCGCTGCTCGTCAGTTGTAAGCTTGTCGCAAATCTCAGCCTCAGGTGCAACTACTACATAAGTAACACCCATAAAAGTATCAGCACGAGTTGTAAATACTTCGAGCTTAACTGGAGTGCCGTCATCGTTCATGAGCTGCTTGCCATCTTTTTCTACATACAAAGCAACCTGGGAACCCTCAGATCTGCCAATCCAGTTTGTCTGAATCTTCTTTGTCTTCTCTGGCCAGTCAAGCTGTGGGAGACAGTCAAGAAGCTCCTGAGCATAGTCAGTAATCTTGAAGAACCACTGTGTCATGTGCTTGTGTACAACTTCTGTATCACAACGCTCACAAAGACCATCTACTACCTGCTCGTTAGCAAGAACTGTCTGGCACTTAGGACACCAGTTAACTGGTGCGTTCTTACGGTAAGCGAGGCCTTTCTCATAAAGCTTTAAGAAGAGCCACTGGTTCCACTTATAGTAATCAGGCATGCATGTAGCAAGCTCGTAATTCCAGTCGAAAGTAGCGCCCATCTCCTTAAGCTGCTTTTCCATAGTAGCGATGTTCTTCAATGTGGAATCCTGTGGATGGATACCAGTCTTGATAGCATAGTTCTCAGCAGGGAGACCAAAAGCATCAAAGCCCATTGGATGGAAAACGTTAAAGCCCTGCATTCTCTTCATACGTGACCAGGAGTCAGTCAAAGAATAGTTATACCAGTGACCAAGGTGAAGGTTAGCGCCTGATGGGTAGGAGAACATCTCGAGGCAGTAAAGCTTCTTGCCTTCCTTGTTAGGATTGAACTTATAAAGTTCTGTCTCTTCCCATTTCTTTTGCCACTTGCGGTCAATATCAACTGAATACGACATGTGCAAATACCTCTTTATTATTAAATAATTAAATCGATACATTGTATCACAACAAACTAATAAAAAGACATAAACTTGCAACATTACTGCCTATAAGTCTAATTGATTTTACTTTTGCATAATGTTTTAATACTAATGCACATTAGAGTCTTATGGTGCCTGTTTATGGCACTTTACTATATATAGAGGTAACAAAAATGGGTTTAGGAATGGAAATTGGTATCGATTTGGGTACCAGCAGCGTTTTGATTTATGTTCGAGGTAAGGGTGTAGTTCTTAAGGAACCATCCGTTGTCGCAGTTAATAATAAGACTGGCCGAGTTCTCGCAGTAGGTGAGAGTGCGAGCCTTATGCTTGGTAGAACACCAGGTGTTGTTGAGGCTATTCGTCCACTTCGTGAGGGAGTAATCTCTGACTTCAGAGCAACAGAAGTAATGCTTAAGGCATTCATTGGCCGTGTATGTACAGGTCTTCGTGCGACATATTTTAAGCCAACTATCGTAGTATGCGTTCCATCTGTTATTACTCCAGTTGAACAGCAGGCTGTTGAGAATGCATGTCGTCATGCTGGTGCCAAGGATGTATTCTTGATTCGTGAGCCAATCGCAGCTGCTATTGGTGCCGGTATTGATATCACCAAGGCAAGTGGTTCTATGGTAGTAGATATCGGTGGTGGTACAACAGATATCTCAGTTATCTCTCTTTGTGAGCCAGTAGTAGATGCATCGTTGAAGGTTGCAGGTGATAAGTTCGACGAGGCTATCATCAAGCATGTACGTCGTAAGCATAATATTCTCATCGGTGAGAAGACAGCTGAGATGCTTAAGATTCAGATTGGTTGTGCTTATCCAAGAGATGAAGAGCTTACACTTGATGTTCGTGGAAGAAACCTTATTACTGGTCTTCCATCTACAGTTACAGTTTCTTCTACTGAGATGCTCGAGGCTTTGGAAGAGCCAGTATCTTCTATCTTCGAAGCTGTACATGTAGTTCTCGAGAAGACACCTCCTGAATTGATGGCTGATATCTCACAAAGAGGTATCGTAATGACTGGTGGTGGAGCTCTCCTTTATGGTCTCGACAGAATGCTCGCTACTAAGATTGGTATTGATGTGTATATCGCTCAGGATCCAATCTCCTGCGTAGCAATCGGTACAGGTAAGGCCCTCGACATGATGGATAAGTTCGCTGCATTGGGCGATCAGTAAGGTTAGATAGATTGAGATAAATATTTATATAAATCGATATGTTGAAGAATCGGGTTTGCGCCCGATTCTTTCTTTTGTTCTGAATAAATAAAATAGTTGACGTGTTAACAGCCTTAATGATAATATCAGCCCAAGGTCACAAAGGTGTTGACTGGTTAATCCCCAATGAATTGACGATTTTAAAACCATTGTTATTCACAGTTAAAAACGAGGTATACATGTCAGAATTAGATTCTTTGATTTCAAAGTCAAAGGAAGATATCGAGGCTATCGCTGTACAGTTTGGCGATTATACTCCTGCAGTTGCCGCTACAAAATCTAAGGAAGAGCTCATCGCTTCTATTGCGAAGATGTCCGTTAAGGATGTTCAGACAGCAATGTATGGCGAAGAAGAGCCAAAGCCTAAGAAGGAAAAAGCACCTGCAAAATCTTCAAAACCCAAGAACAAGAAACAAGCTGCCAAGAAGGCAGAAAAAAGGGATTCTTCTGGTACTGAAGAATCAGTAGTAATTCCAGCCCCTACAGCTGAAGAGTCTTCTGAAGTAAAAGCTGAGAAGCCAAAGCGTGGCAGAAAAAAGAAGGCTGATGCAAAGGCTGAGGAAACTACTACTGAGGTAGTTACAGAGGCTCCAACAGAGGCAGCTTCTGAAGTACCTGCTGAGGTTACGACTGAATCAGCATCTGAAGCAGCAGAAGAGTCTTCAAAGTCAGAAGAGAAGAAGCCAAAGTCCAAGCGTGGAAGGAAGAAAAAGTCTGTAGAGACTCCAATAGAATCTACACCGGAGACTTCTGTTCAGGAAACTTCTGAAGTAACTGAAAACCCATCTTCTGAGGAAGCGTCATCTGAAGTATCAGCAGAGAAAACAGAAGGCAAGAAAAATTCCAAGAATCGTAAGAAGAGAAGAATCTCTTTTGGCCCTGAGCAGGAGACTAAGGAAGTTGAAATCCCTGAGGGTGAAGCAGCTTCAGAAGCAGAAGCATCCACAGAAGAAGCTCAGGCTGAAAAGCCACAGCCACAGGAACCTCAGTATATTGAGATCGAAGGAATCTTAGAGATTGGTAGTGGCGATAGCAAGAACGATTTTAATGGATTTGTTCATACTAAGAATTATTTACCAGGCGAAGATGATGCATATGTTCCAGGTCAGATAATTAGAAGACTTGGTCTTCGTAAGGGCGACCACATTAAGGGCTTAGCTGTTGCTCCTCATGGCAAAGACAGATATGCACCACTTCGTAAGGTTTTGGCAGTAAATGGCGTAGAAATTCCAGAGGATTCTGATTTTGAAGTTACAAAGAAGCGTCCTAGATTTGAAAACCTAACTGCAATCTATCCAGATCAGAGATTAAAGCTTGAGACAGGTAAGGAAGATTTGTCTACAAGAATTATCGATTTGTTCTGCCCAATTGGTAAGGGACAAAGAGGTATGATTGTATCTCCACCTAAGGCTGGTAAGACAGTTCTTCTGAAGAAGGTTGCAAATGCTATCACTGAGAATAATCCAGAGTGTAAGGTAATCGTTCTCTTAATTGATGAGCGTCCAGAGGAAGTTACTGATATGCAGCGTTCTATCAAGGGAGAGGTTGTATATTCCACTTTCGATAAGCGCCCTGAAAATCATGTTAGAGTTACAGAGCTTGTGCTTGAGCGTGCGATGAGACTGGTTGAGCTTGGACAGGATGTAGTAATACTTCTTGACTCCATGACTCGTCTTGCCAGAGCTTATAACCTTACAATCAATCCGACAGGTAGAACTTTGTCTGGTGGTCTTGATCCAGGTTCTCTCTATGGACCTAAGCGCTTCTTCGGTGCTGCACGTAACATCGAGTTTGGCGGAAGTTTGACAATTATCGCATCTGCTTTGATTGAGACTGGCTCTCGCATGGACGAAGTAATCTTCGAGGAGTTCAAGGGTACAGGTAACATGGAGGTTGTACTCGACAGAAAGCTTGCTGATCGTCGTGTTTATCCAGCTATCGCAGTTGATAAGTCTGGTACACGTCGTGAAGACTTGCTCCTTACACCAGAGCAGTTATCTTCTGTATGGCTTACACGTAAGGCTATTGCAGATGTTGATACTATTGCTGGAACAGAGGCAGTATTGAACTTCATGAAGCGTACTACAAACAATGCGTCCTTTGTGCTTTCAGCGCAGAAGTCGTTTGCGGTAGATAATTAATTTTTTAATACTTGAGGGGGAAGTATGGGAAAGTATAATGATGTGCCATCACAGTACAGACCGATTTCAATGTGGGGGTATTTTGGATATGAGATTTTGTTCTCAATTCCAGTTATAGGCTTAATATTTTTAATCGTATTTGCATGTGGTGCTACAGGTAATGAAAACGTTAAGAATTTTGCAAGATCTTACTTTTGCGTTTTGATTCTTTATATTGTAATTATCCTTGTAGGGGTCGCTATTTTGCTGGCTACTGGCTCGATGGAATACTTAATCGATGCTTTGAGCAATTTCTATTGACAAGGGGTATTAAATCAAGTAATATTTCCGAGTTAACTATAAATCCGATACGGTATACGTATGTAAGTACGCACCATATCTTTGATTAGAGGTGAGAAACAATGAGAAATGACATCCATCCGGAAACTTACATGGCAACTATTACATGTGCTTGCGGTGCGACATTCGAGGCTATCTCCACAAAGCCTGAGGTACACGTAGATATTTGCTCCAACTGTCATCCTTTCTACACAGGAAAGCAGAAGCTTGTTGATACAGGCGGAAGAATTGACAAGTTCAACAAGAGAATGGGCAGAGCTTAATAAGAAACCCACTAAGACCGTTTCAATCGAGACGGTCTTTTTTATGCCTTAATTTTTCACCGCCCTTTTTTGCTTTATTTGTTATAATTCTTATGTATAAAAAATACTTGGAGTAAATATGTCAGAAAATAAACCAGCTATTAAGAAGACTACTATCGGCGGTCAGGCTTTGATCGAAGGTATCATGATGGTAGGTCCTACTAGAAGTTCTATCGCTGTTCGTAAGGGCGACGGCACTATTCATATTGAAGAAGTTGCACAGAGTGAGAGAGTTACATTCTTTGAGAAGGTTCCATTCATAAGAGGCTGTATTCGATTTTATAAGATGCTCGTTAAGGGTACTGGTGCTTTGATGCGTTCTGCAGATATCTCTGAGGAGGGCGCTCCAGTGGAAGAGAAGACTGAGGAAGGCAAGAAGGAGTCTGCACTTGATAAATATTTAAGTGAGCACTATAACGTCCTTATCACTTTGTCCGCTGTTCTTGGAATATTAATTAGTGTAGGCCTATTTATTTTGCTTCCATGGCTTATTACATTTATTGCTACTAAGTTTATCCCTCAGGCTATTTTGGCAACTACTTGGATGCAGGTTGTTTTGAACCTGGCAGAGGGC
This sequence comes from Saccharofermentans sp., assembly GCA_045600625.1. Lineage (GTDB taxonomy): Bacteria > Bacillota > Clostridia > Saccharofermentanales > Saccharofermentanaceae > Saccharofermentans. The sequence continues at coordinate 38,688 of JAZRYF010000030.1, read as the reverse complement.
GTATTAAGACTTATCATTTTCTACTGCTATCTGAAGTTCTCTGCGAGAATTGATGGCATTGACCGTGTATGGCGTTACCATGGCGCAGAGCATAAGACAATCGCGTGCTATGAGGCTGGTGAGCCATTAACAGTTGAGAACATTAAGAAGCATACAAGATTTCATCCACGCTGCGGTACATCATTTATGTTCCTGGTTCTTGCTGTGTCTATCTTAATCTACACAGTAGCAGAGCTTATTATCGGCGAGAGTGGCGCTTTGATTCACCTGGCAACAAGACTTATCTTCATCCCTATTATCTGTGGTATCTCATTTGAGATTTTAAGATTTGTTGGAAGACATGACGATAACGGAATTTGTAAGGTGCTGGCAAAGCCAGGACTTTGGCTTCAGAAGACAACAACAAGTGAGCCTGACGATGCTATCATCGAGGTTGCAATCGCAGCCATGCAGGCGGTAATTCCTGAGGATGCTGAATCTGATGTTTGGTGATATCGACGCAGGAATTAAGATTTTGACTGACGCGGGCATCCCTCTGGACGATGCCCGTTTTGATATATTTGCATTTTTGGATGAGCTTGGTACCGACAATGACGCTTTCTTAGAAGCATGCCGTAAGTATGCATCTGGCGTTCCTATGGGCTATGCGATTGGCAAGCAGCATTTTTATCACGAAGTCTACACAGTCACCTCTGCGACCTTAATCCCTCGTCCTGACACAGAGCTTCTCGTAGAGACTGCACTTTGGTCGTATGGTGCGCTAAGAGACTGGTTATATACAGATGCAGTACATGCCCCAAAGCGTCAATTCCCACGCTCTCAGTGCATCCGTGTACTGGACTTGTGCACTGGAACAGGATGCGTTGGCATCTCTATTTTTAACGCTTTGAAGAAAAAATACGACAATGTGGAGCTTTTCCTGTGTGATATCTCTGATGAGACATTAGAAATTACCCGTAAAAATGCTCAGGAAGCCTCTATAGAGCCTCAAAGCGTGAAGATTTATAAATTAGATGTCTTAGCAGGTGAGATTCCAGAGGAATGGGGTAAGTTTGATATCGTCGTTTCTAACCCCCCATATATCAATTCCAAGGAGATGGAAGAACTAGATAGCAGCGTAAAAGATTATGAGCCAGACTTAGCCTTAAGAGGTGGTGAGGATGGCCTGATTTTCTATGAACCAATCTGTAAAATCGCCAAGGAAGTCCTTAATGAAGGCGGGATTTTAGCTGTAGAGCACGGATATAACCAAAAACAGGAGGTCGCTCAAACCCTTATAAATGCTGGGTTTAACAATGTTAAAACACTAAAAGACTATGGAAATAACGACCGCGTCTGTTATGGTGAGGTGTAAGTTATGGCTGGCAAGTTTTTCTTATACAAATATGAGATTGGCGATGTCATTAAGATGAAGAAAAAGCACCCCTGTGGAAGTTTTGAATGGACATTAACGAGGGTTGGAGCAGACTGCAAGTTAACTTGTAATGGCTGTGGAAGAACAATGGAAATGGATAGGCCTACGTTAGAGAAGGCGACAGCAGAGGTAAAGCGTAATGGATAACTTACAAAAGATTGCAATGCTAATTGACGCAGATAATACGCAGGTAAATAAGATTTCACCTGTAATAAGACAAATCTCAACTAAGGGAAGAATTGTCGTAAAAAGAGCTTATGGTAACTGGAAAAAAGATGCCTTAAAGCCTTGGGAAAATGAGATTAAAAACCTGGCGATTGATGCTAGGCAGCAGTTTGATTATGTATCTGGTAAGAATGCTTCTGATATGGCAGTGGTAATCGATGCCATGGATATGCTCTATCGAGATCTTTATGACTGCTTTGTGCTGGTGTCTTCAGACTCGGATTACACACCACTCGCGATAAGACTTCACGACTCAGGCGTGTACGTTATTGGAGTAGGCGAGAAGAAGACGCCGGTTGCCTTTCGAAATGCATGTGACGAGTTTATTTTCCTCGAGAACTTAGATACTCCTAAGAAGAAAAAGCCTGCGCAGACCAAGAATGGTGGAACAACTTCTAGCAAGAAGAAAAATGCCAAGCAGAAGGTGGAGATCGAAGCTCCTGATATCGAAGAAATTCATAACCTCATCCGTATCGCATGGAACAGCTATCAGGATGACGACGGGTTTGTAAATGTATCTTCAGCAGGGTCTTATATTATGCGTGCGATGCCTGACTTTGATGTTAAAAATTACGGCTACACCAAGATTCCTGAGATACTCGCGTCGTTCCCGAATAAGTACAAAATGGAACGTCGTCCCGGTAAAGGAACGACGACCATCATTGTTTATCAGTGTATTGATTAATTACATGATTTCTGTTGACTGCGAGATGCAGATTTTACGGCCATCGCAGTCCTTAATAACAAACTGTCTGTTAGAGGAGGCCTTCTCGGATTCGTTAGCATCTGGGAGGTCTTCAACTATTTCTACGCCGTTGCTCTTAAGCTCGTGGTACAAAAGCATTGGCTCAGAAGCGTAGATGATAAATTCATACATCGCCACAGATCCAATTCGAACTGGACTCTCGACTAGGGCGATTACGATATTATCTCTTGTAAGTCTTATATGAGGCATCTTCTCGTCAGATAAGTGAGTTGATTTAAAACCAAGATGCTTCTCGTAAAAAAGTGCAGTTTTAACAGGATCAACACAGGCCCACACAGGAGCTGCAGCATTCATTAGGTGAAGCGAAGAGCCATTCTCTTCTTCTGCCTTTTCTTCAGAAGAAGCTTCAGGTGCTGCCTGTAATTCTTCGTCTTTACCATTAAACTTAAAGCCAAGGATTTCCTGACAAAAAGCTTTTTCATGGTCGCCTAATGAGTCCATCATCTTATGGCGCTCCATAATCTCATCCATCGTTGGAGCAGAAGGAACTTCACGTAAAAAATCAACCTTCTCGAGGTACTCAGCAAGATTTAAAAAGCGAATATAAAGTGGCATAATTTCCTGCGCACTTGATGGCAAATCAACGCCCTTCGTGCCGTGTAGCATCATCATGGCATACTCGGTAGCTTCTGGTGGCATATTCGCGAAAAGCTTATTCAAAAACGTCAGCTCATCACCAGTATTATCAGCAACTCCTCCGCGATTAATTGTCTCTTCAAACATGTCAAAGACCACATTAATGTCGTGGAGAGGATAGTTTTTACTAAGCATAGGGCACTCCTATATATAATTTTTGTTAAATTATATCATCAAATTCGAATTGAATATTTATGCGTTAGTAATATGATATACACGCGGTAAAAGAAAATGGCAGATTTAAAGAAGACAAACGCGATGAGAATGCTCGATAAAGCTGGCCTTCCATATGAGGCTATCGAGTATGAGTACGACGAGAATGACCTCGATGGTCATCATGTTGCTGACTTTTTAAATCTCCCTTACGAAGAAGTTTTTAAGACTTTGACAGCAAGAGGAGATAACGGAGAATACCTGGTTTTCTGTCTGTCTGTTGACGATGAACTTAACCTTAAGAAAGCAGCTCAGCTTGCGAAGGTAAAGCGTGTCGAGTTAATCCATGTTAAGGATTTACTTGGCGTTACTGGCTATATTCGTGGCGGCTGCTCTCCTATCGGTATGAAGAAAAAATATAGAACATTTTTTGATGAGATGATTGAGCTTGTTGATATGGTATCCGTAAGTGGGGGACAGCGTGGAGTTCAGATTAGAATGGACGCTAAGGCACTTGTCGAGTATACAGAAGCTACAGTTGGCTCCATCACTATGTAAGCGAGGGTAATATGGAATTTGACGTAAGTATGGTCGTAAGAGACATGTGCATTATTGTCCTGGCAGCGAAGTTCTTAGGACTTCTTGCCCGTAAGATTAAGGTGCCAGATGTAGCAGGTGAGATTATCGCCGGACTCCTGATTGGTCCTTCCGTTTTAAACCTCGTTAACACTTCCCAGTACCTGTCAGCTTTGGCCGAGATTGGTGTTATCATGCTTATGTTTTCTGCAGGCCTTTCAACTAACTTAAGATCTCTTAAAAAGACAGGTCTTAAGGCGACTGCAATCGCTATTTTTGGCGTATTTGTTCCACTTGTTTTAGGTACGCTTCTTTATATGGGCTTCTATGGCTTTGCTCCTTGGGGCGACGAGAAGTTTTATCGTGCGGTATTCATCGGAACAATTCTTACTGCAACTTCCGTAAGTATCACAGCTCAGACTTTGAAGGACTTGGGTAAGATTAAGGAAGAAGTCGCTACTACAATTATGAGTGCTGCTATTATCGACGACGTTATTGGTATCGTAGTTTTAACCTTCGTAATTGGTCTTAAGGATCCTACAGCAAACGTTGGCAAGGTTGTTCTTTTTACTGTATTGTTCTTCGTTTTTGCATCCCTTGTAGGTTATTTGATTTACCGCTTATTTAAGTATTACGATAAGAAATATCCACACACAAGAAGAATCCCAATTTTGGGCCTTGCACTGGCATTTGGCTTAGCGTACTTAGCTGATGATGTATTCGGCGTAGCTGATATTACAGGTGCGTTCGTAGCAGGTGTAATCCTTTGTTCTCTTAAAGATTCTGACTACATCAACCGTAAGATGGACGTTAACTCCTACATGCTCTTCGGCCCTGTATTCTTCTGCTCCATCGGTATTCAGACAGACTTGTCTTCCATCAATATGAGCATCCTGTGGTTCTCACTGGCATTTGTTCTTGTTGGTCTTTTGTCCAAGATTATTGGCTGCGGCTTCATCTCGAAATGCATGCGCTACAGCAATCGTGACTGCCTTAAGATTGGTGTTGGTATGATGACACGAGGCGAGGTTGCTTTGATCGTTGCACAGCGTGGACTTCAGGTTGGAATGCTTGATTCGACGTTCTTTACTAGTGTAATTTTGCTTATTATTATTTCTTCTATAATGACTCCAATTATCCTGAAGGGATTATATTCTGAATAGTGTATAATTAATTGATTTAATTAATTAAGGAGCACGTTTATGTCTGATCTTAAACTTGAAGAACTTAAGAGTGGCGCGAAGATATATTTTGTAGGTATCGGCGGCATCTCCATGAGTGGACTTGCTATTTTGACTAAGGGTTATGGTTTTAAGGTTGGAGGCTCCGATAATCATCCTTCCGAGAGAACACAAATGCTTGCTGATATGGGCATGACTATCTATAACTCTCAGGAGTCTGAAAATATCGATGATTTTGAACCAGACTATATTGTAAAGACTGCAGCTATTCTTCCTAAGAACAAAGAACTCGCGAGAGCTTTGGAGAAGAATCTTACAATCTTTGATCGTTCTGAATTCTTAGGTATCATCACAAATTCATATAAGACTGTAATCAATGTTTCAGGAACACATGGTAAGACTACAACTACTTCCATGACATCTCTTATGCTTATTGAAGAAGGTCTTGATCCTACAGTTCATCTTGGTGCTCCTCTTGATGTATTCGGAGGCTCTGTAAAGCTTGGATCTAACCGTGAGTATCTGGTATCTGAGTCCTGTGAGTTTAAGCAGTCATTCTTAGAGTTCAGATCTACTACAGCAGCAATTACTAATATCGATCATGATCATGTAGACTGTTATCCAACATTGCAGGATGTAATCGATGTATTTGCAAAGTTTACAGATAAGGTTGATGATGACGGATATATCGTTGTAAATGGTGCAGATCCTAAGGTTATGGAAGCGGTTGAGATTGCAAGAAAAGCACGTGCCAACAACAATCGTCCAATGCCAACAGTAATTACCTGTTCATCTAAGTCTGATGTTAAAGCTGATTTCATGGCAGTAAATATCGAGTATAACGATGGTCATCCAGCATTTGATTTAAGTGTTAATGGGGAAGTGGTTGGAAGAATTCAGCTTAGAATTCCAGGAAACCACAATATCGAGAATGCCCTGATTGCCTGTGCATGTGCTTATCTTAATGGTGTAACTGCAGAGTCTATTGTGAAGGCTTTGAACAGCTTCGGAGGCGCTGACGGCAGATTTACTATTAAGGGTCAGTATAAGGGATGTGACGTCGTTGTTGACTACGCTCACCACCCAACGGCTGCTAAGGTTACAATCGACGCAGCACTGCATATGCCTAACAACAATGTCCTTGTTGTTTTTCAGCCTTTGACATTTAATCGCGTACAGCTTTTGTTTAACGAGTATGTAGAGGCGCTCTTGCCTTGCAAGCAGTTGCTTTTCGCAGAGATTTTCTCTGACAGAGAGATTAATACCGGAGAGATATCTAGTAAAGATATTGCAGATGCAATTAATGCTAAGGGTGGTAATGCTGAGTTCTATGCTAATAAGGAAGATTTGAAGAAGCGTATAGATGAACTCATTAACCCAGGCGATATGATTTTAATTCTAGGACCTGAGGATATAAGAGAACTCGGCGACGAGCTTTGTCCACAGTAAGATGAAGAAGAGTGGAAGTACAACTAAGTCAAAGAGAATTCCAATCGCTTTAATCGCGTTGGGAATTTCAGCTGTTGTTTTACTTACTATGTTTATTTTGTGCCTCATACCTAATGCGGGCAGGAATTATCGTAATCCAGTGCTGGTTATATATCAGGAAGGCGGCAATGTTCCAACTTTGTCATTGTCTAATTCCTTAAGAGCGGCAGGATTTGAATATGTATTTCTGGACTACGGTGAACCACTTCCATCAGGAAGCAATAATGTAGTTGTTGGTGTTGGACCAAGCGCTGTATCTGTAATTGACAGATTTAAGGATAATCCTGATGTTGCAGGCTTTGTGCTTATCTGTCCTACGATAATTGAGGAGTATGTAAGTGATTTAACTGGTATTTATCCTGCTTGTGATATCGCGATTTTTGAAGGTCATGATAATGCTTCCCAGGCTATTGATATGTGCGATGGAAGAATTCTCTATGAGAGACTTTCAGGTGATGATACTTTGTATGGAACACCAATTAAGCGCGGAGGACTGTTCGCATCTAAGGTATATGTAAATAATGCTCAGAACAGAACTTTGTCCCTGTCATGCTTTAATATCAATGATCCAACAAAAATCTGGTTCTCACCTCTGTTTCAGAATGAGCTCGCTGGATACTTAAGTGTTACTTATGTTGACATAACATCACATGATGCATCTTTTGGCAGAATTAATGCCTGGTATGTATTTTTATGGCTGACTATTATGTTTGGCATTGTATCAATTCTTTTACAGCTGGCTGGTCTTGCAGTAAGTCCTACTGGCGAGGATAAGAATAAGGCTCCAATTTCCAAGTGGGTATTTGCTTTAATTGGTGGTATCTCAATCGCGACCACAATAGGGATTATAGCGTCAACTTCAGTTGGTTCTTTAAAAACATCTATGCCACTTATTCTCGTGTTTATGCCGATGATATTTATGGCTTGTCTTTTTGGAATAAATTTTAAGTGGATTTATAACAAGTCAGTTAAGTTCCATCCAACAAGAAATGACAGCGTAAGAGCTATAACTATAGGAGCTGTTATTGGATTGTTTATCCTGTTTGCTTCAATTCTTTGTACAGACTTAAGAGTACATGCTGTAAGCGACGCTGGACTTGCATCAGGTATTTTGCTTGGAGCTTTGATATTAGATTCTATTTTTGCTACAGGACTAATCTATGCTTCACGTAAATCTTCTTTTGCAGGTGAGGGTGCCAAGAACTGCTTTGGCAACAGACTTATATTTGGAATGATGTTCATTCCAGCAATAGCAGCACTTATTTATGGATTTATTCCAGGGGAAGCGGGAAACTTTTACAACGGACTTGGAGGAATACTGATTCTTATAGTTCCATATATCGCTGTAAAGCCTTTGATCAGGCACACAGAGAGATCTTTGATACCAGGAATTTTGCACGGAATCGTATATACTTTGGTTCTTGCTTCTATATTATAAATAAATAATAGATTTTTTGTTGACACCACTAGGGCTTGATGATATTATGCTTCGGTGACCGCATACGACGGGCTCCTTAAATCTGCGCTTTTTCGCAGTGCCTGGATGAAGTAGCGAGACTGGAAGAACAGGAGGAAACAAATATGTACGCAGTAATTAAGACAGGCGGCAAGCAGTACAAGGTTGCTGTTGGTGACGAGATCTTCGTTGAGAAGCTCGACGCTGAGGCTGGTTCTACAATTACTTTCGATGAAGTTTTGGCTGTTGGCGACGACGACGGTATCAAGGCAGGCAAGGAAGTTGCTGCTAAGGTTACAGCTGAGGTTGTTAAGCAGGGCAAGAACAAGAAGGTAGTTGTTCTTAAGTACAAGGCTAAGAAGGGCTATAGAAGAAAGAATGGCCACAGACAGCCTTATACAAGAGTACGTATCACAGGTATCGCTTAAGGTATTTGTGAGATGATTACCGTAAGAATTGTCAGGGACAGCTCTAGAAAAGTAACGGGAATCTTCCTTAATGGACATTCAGGTTACGCCGAAGCCGGTTCCGATATAGTCTGTGCAGGTGCATCCACCCTCGTATATACTCTGGCTAATTCTCTCGAGAGAATATGCGGATTAGATACTGAGTATTCGACAAGAATCGCAGAAGATATAGGTGATGGCAATGTATCAGCTGAGATCATAATACCGGAAGGTAGAATTCGTGATCAGGCAGCTAAGGACAGAGCACAGGTGATTATGGAGACGATAATTCTCGGATTCATATCTCTGGCAGAGTCAGTAAACGAAGACGGTAATAAGTACGTAAACATAGTTGAAGAAATTTGAAACACGGAGGTGTAAAGTTATGCTTAAGATGAATTTACAGCTCTTCGCTCATAAGAAGGGAATGGGTTCCACTAAGAACGGTCGTGAATCCCAGTCCAAGAGACTTGGAGCTAAGAAGGGCGATGGACAGAGCGTAATCGCAGGCAACATCATTGTTAGACAGCGCGGCACAAAGATCCATCCTGGTAACAACGTAGGTATCGGATCTGACGACACTCTCTATGCGAAGATTGATGGTCTCGTTAAGTACGAGAGAGTTGGTTCTTCCAAGAAGCAGGTTAGCGTTTATCCAGCAAACTGATTGCTAGAAGAATACTAGATAGTATTTATTGCCTGTCGAATTAGTTCGGCAGGCATTTTTCTTAATTAAAGGGTAATAAGATGTTTATCGATCATTCTAAGATTTATGTAAAAGCAGGGGACGGCGGTGCTGGAATGTGTTCATTCCATACCGAGAAGTTTGTTACTAACGGTGGTCCTGATGGCGGCGACGGTGGTAAGGGCGGCGACGTTGTATTTTATGCAGTAGCTAAGCTTACTACTTTACAGAGTTTCCGCTTTAAGCATAAGTTTGTAGCCCCTAACGGTGAGAAGGGTATGAACCGTAAAATGTACGGCAGAGGCGGCGAAGATTTAAGAATCGGCGTACCTGTTGGTACAGTTATTAAAGACGCAGAATCAGGCAAAATCCTTGCAGATCTTACAGAAGACAAGCAGGAAGTTATCATCTGTAAGGGCGGTAAGGGTGGCCTTGGAAATATGCATTTCGCAAACAGTGTAAGACAGGCTCCACAGTTCGCTCATATGGGTCATCCAGGCGAGGAGAAGAATATTCTTGTTGAGTTAAAGCTCATCGCTGATGTAGGCCTTGTAGGCTATCCTAACGCAGGTAAGTCAACACTTCTGTCAGTTATGACAAGAGCGAAGCCTAAGATTGCTGATTATCCATTTACAACATTAGAGCCAGTATTAGGTGTGGTTCAGTCATACGATACTGCTTTTGTAATTGCTGATATCCCTGGTCTTATCGATAATGCTTCTGAAGGCGCTGGTCTTGGCCACGACTTCTTAAGACACATAGAGAGAACAAGAGTATTGATCCATGTAGTAGATGTATCAGCTCACGATGGCCGTGATCCTCTTGATGACTTCAAGTCTATTAATAGGGAGCTTGAGAGGTTCAATGCTGATTTGTCCAAGCGTCCTCAGGTAGTTGCAGTTAATAAGTGTGATGCAGCTGATCCTGAAGAGATTGAACTCTTCATTGAAGAAGTTAAGGCAATGGGAGTTGAAGATATCTTTGTAATCAGCGCAGCAACTCGTCAGGGTATTGATGAGCTGACAGCGAAGGTTACAGAGCTTGTTTCCAAGCTTCCTCCACCAGTTATTCACGAAGTTATCAATGAGACTGAGGAAAAGATTTACAAGTACGAAGAGAAGGATCAGTACGCTATCTGGTTTGATGACGATGAGAATATGTTCGTTATCGAGGGTGACTGGGCTAAGAGAATTATGCAGACTACAAATTTTGATGTCTATGATTCAGCACAGTACTTTGAGCGTGCGATGGTTAAGGCTGGAGTTAACGATGCTTTGAAAAAGGCAGGAGTTAAGGAAGGTGACTTAGTCAGAATTGATGATTTTGTATTTGAGTGGGTTGATTAAAAAGCGAGTTTACAAACTGTTAATAGTAATTCACTTCAATTCCTTATTGTTATTGTAATATAGAGTCATAAAACGATTAACGAGTTGTAAGTTTTATTGAAGTTTGTGTAAGAAGCCTCTGCTAACGCAGAGGCCTTTTTATTTGTTATAGTACTTTTGCTAGGAATGACTTAAGTCTCTCGTTGTCCTGCTTGCCGAAGATCTTGTCTGGTGTGCCGTCGACGATGATTTTACCGCCATCCATGAAGATGACACGGTTACCAACCTCACGGGCAAAGCCCATCTCGTGGGTTACAACAACCATTGTCATTCCCTCCTTGGCGAGATCCTTCATAACGTCTAATACTTCACCAACCATCTCTGGATCCAAAGCGGATGTAGGCTCGTCAAAGAGCAAAACATCTGGTTCCATGGCTAGGGCTCTTACTATGGCAATTCGCTGCTTTTGACCACCTGATAACTGGGATGGATAAGATGCTCCACGATCGCCGAGAGCAACCTTCTTTAGAAGTTTGTTAGCCTGCTCTTCAGCTTCTTCCTTGGACTTGCCAAGAAGCTTACGAGGAGCAAGAGTCATATTCTCGAGAATAGACAAATGAGGGAAGAGGTTAAAGTGCTGAAATACCATACCCATCTTCTGGCGCATTAAGTTGATGTCGCAGGAAGGAGATGTGATATCTGTACCTTCAAATAAAATCTGTCCAGAGGTTGGGCGCTCAAGCAAATTCAAGGATCTGAGCAATGTAGACTTACCAGAACCTGAAGGTCCGATGATAACTACAACCTCACCCTTTTCAATATCAATACTTACGCCGTCAAGAGCCTTGATAGCGCCGCCGTTATAATGTTTCTTAAGGTCTTTTACAGAAATAATAGGATTAGCGCTCACTGTTTCTAAGTCTCCTCTCAAGCATAGTTACAAGCTTACTGAAGAACATAACGATTACGAGGTAGATAATAGCTACTGCAATCAAAGGCATAAATGCTGAATATGTTCTAGATCTGATTACGTCACCACCCTTGGTCAAGTCTTGAAGACCAACGTAACCTGATACGGATGTCTCCTTAATAAGCACGATGAATTCGTTAGCCAGTGCAGGGAGGACATTCTTAAAAGCCTGTGGAATGATGATATACATCATTGTCTCTACGTAGTTAAAACCTAAGGAACGACCAGCTTCAAACTGACCATTATCGATACTCATGATACCGCTTCGCACAATCTCTGCTACGTAAGCTCCGGAGTTGATACCGAACGCCAGAATAGCGATTAATACTTTGTTCTTGGAAGTAGCGAAGATAACGAAATACATAATCATGAGCTGAACTACGATTGGTGTTCCTCTGATGATTGTAAGATATAGTCTTGTAAGTGCATCGAGTACCTTAAGGACAACTTTACCAACACCAGGTCTCATATCACCGATTGTCTTATCATGTGTAGATCTGATGATAGCAGCCACGATACCTAAGGCTACGCCAAGAAGAACTGCGAAGAAAGTAACTTCAAAAGTAACTCCGAGACCCTTAACGAGGTACATATAGCGATCGTCGTCAACGAAATTCAACATGAAATCTTTCTTCAAATCATTGAACCAATCGCCGATTGATAAATTAAGTAGGTACATTAGTGCCTCCCCTATTAGCTTGAATAAAGATTTATTATAAATAGAAAAAAGGTGGAAATAAAGACTATTTCCACCTTAATATGCATTTTTATTCGACTGATTGAATAATTAGTTAATAATTACTCAGCGTCTGTTGGGATGTACTCTTCGATGATAGCAGCGATTGTACCGTCAGCTGTAAGATCAGCAAGTGCCTGGTTGATAGCATCGAGAAGCTCTGTGTTCTCCATGTTGATAGCCATAGCGTAGTCCTCAACTGTGTAAGGAGTATCAAGGATAACAAGACCCTCGTTAGCCTCTACGAAAGCTAAAGCTGGCTGATTGTCGATAACAACTGCATCTACCTTACCCTGCATAAGAGCGATAACAGCGTCGTTACCCTTAGCATAACGATCCATTCTGTCGTCACCAACTTCATCAGTCATGTAGATATCACCTGTTGTACCAGACTGTACAGCAACCATGCAACCGGACTCGATGAGTGTGTCGATATCTGTGATATCAGAACCCTCACGAACGATGATGGACTGGATACCTGTAGCATATGGTGTTGTGAAGTTAACAGACTGGAGTCTCTCCTCTGTAACTGTCATACCAGCACAACCGATATCATACTTACCAGACTGAACACCACCGATGATGGAATCGAACTCTACGTCCTCGATAACGAGTGTAAGACCAAGTCTCTCAGCAACTGCAGCTGCAATCTCAGCGTCGATACCAACGATTGTGTCACCATCATAGTACTCGTATGGTGGGAAGTAAGCGTTAGTAGCCATTGTAAGTACGCCTTCCTCTACTGTCATGCCTGTGGACTTAGCACCGCAACCTGCGAAAGCAAAACCCATAGCAGCAATAAGAGTAAGGGATACGAGCTTAATTAAATTCTTCATAGTAAACCCTCCTGTTTATTTTTCTAATTATAGAATTTAAACAAGATGATTTTAACTTTTTTATAAAAAATATTCAGTTGAGTAAATATATGAAAAATAAGGCTTTGCGCTATTACATTTTGAGCAAATCATCAACAAAGGTCGCAAAGCACTTGGAGGAATTCTTACGCCATGCCTGCATAATTGCTTCTGCCTTTTCAGATGAATCAACCTTGAAGGTAGCCTCAAATTCCTCTCCTTTAACAGCGGAAGTAAGAGTAACCTGGTATTTTTTGTCATCAGTTGGTTCAGAAAAAGCCTTGACGCTGTTAGTCTGGCTTAAAGCAGACTTAAGCTCGTCGGAGGCTTTACGAAGATAGCCCAGTGTCTGAAGATTAAGAGTTGGCTCTACGTCTTCAAGGATTGCCTCGCCACCACGAGTGATTTTCAAAAGTTCATTAGAACCAATTACTTCGCCAGTGCCTGTGTCAGAGACCTCCTTGCTTATAAGATTGCCCTTAAGAAGCTCATCGTAACATCTGGAAAAGTTAAAGAAATCAAGGTATAAGGACTCTAAGCACTTGTTCATCAGCATTGTATAACTGACTCCTGGAGCGTGCTTTACGAGATACAGAATATGAATCTTGCCATCTGATATTTCTGAACTGGACATGCCTTATACCTCCTATCAAGCGTCTATTATAGCATTAATTGCCGTTCTTTTTGTCCCACAGCTGTTGTATAATTAAAGCCTTATAATTATTAACATGGAGATTAAAACATGCTTGAGATAAAGGATTTGTCTTATATTGTCGATTCAGAAGACGGCAAGAAGACTATCATTGATAACATTAGCCTGACAATTGAAGATGGCAAGTTCACAGTAATCACAGGACCTAATGGTGGCGGTAAGTCCACTCTTGCTAAGCTTATCGCAGGTATTGCTAAGCCAACTTCTGGAGCAATTCTTCTCGATGGTGAAGATATTACTGAGATGAGCATTACAGACAGGGCGTTAAGAGGTATTTCATATGCATTCCAGCAGCCTGTTAAGTTTAAGGGACTTCAGGTATTTGATCTTTTGAAGATTGCAGCTGGTAAGGAGCGTAATTTGAAGGTTAATGACGCCTGCACTTATTTATCTGAAGTTGGTCTTTGTGCACGCGACTATATCAATCGTGAAGTTAATTCCAGCCTGTCTGGTGGTGAGCTTAAGAGAATTGAGATTGCTACTGTACTTGCCAGAGGCACTAAGATGAGTGTTTTTGATGAGCCTGAGGCAGGAATCGATTTGTGGTCTTTCCAGAACCTTACACGTATCTTTGAGAATATGCGTAAGGACATTAAGGATGGTTCTATCATTGTTATTTCGCATCAGGAGAGAATTCTTAAGGTTGCTGATGAGATTATTGTCTTGGCTGACGGTAAGATTGTAAATCAGGGCGAAGGAGCAGATATTCTTCCACAAATTATGGGAACAAAGAGTGCCGTAAGACCATGTTCCAAGTTAGGGGAGGAGGAATAATATGTCAGTGTTAGATCCAATTCAGAAGAGACTTATGGAGGAGATTGCAGATCTCCACGATGTACCTGTAGGTGCTTATAACTTCAGAGCTAACAGTAAAGCTGTAGCCCGTAATACAACAGCTAATATCGATATCGTAAGTAAGGAAGATGGTTCTGGTATCGATATCAAGATCAAGCCTGGTACCAAGAAGGAGAGTGTACATATTCCTGTTGTTATCTCCGCGAGTGGTATTAAGGAAGTTGTTTATAATGACTTCTTTATCGGTGAGGACAGTGATGTTGTTATTGTTGCTGGTTGTGGTATCGATAACTGCGGTAAGCAGGATTCACAGCATGATGGTGTTCACCGTTTCTTCGTAGGTAAGGGCGCTCACATAAAGTATGTTGAGAAGCACTACGGCAGCGGTGATGGTCTGGGCAAGAGAATACTTAATCCTGTAACCGAGGTTTATATGGAGGAGGGTTCTTCCATGGAGATGGAGATGGTTCAGATTAAGGGTGTTGACTCTACAGTAAGAACTTCCATCTGTAAGCTAGAGAAGGATGCTAAGCTTATAGTTCACGAGAGACTTATGACTCATGGTGAGCAGAGTGCGGAGAGCGTTTATAAGGTAGAACTTAATGGCGACGGATCTTCTGCAGACGTAGTATCAAGAGCTGTAGCAAGAGATAATTCCTTCCAGAAGTTTGATGCTTTAATTACTGGTAATGCTGCATGCCACGGTCACACAGAGTGCGACTCCATCATTATGGATAACGGCAGAATTGTGGCGGTTCCATCTCTAGAGGCTAATAATGTAGATGCTGAGCTTTTCCATGAGGCTGCTATCGGTAAGATTGCTGGTGAACAGCTTGATAAGCTCATGTCTTTGGGCCTTACAGCACAGGAAGCTGAGGAGCAGATTATCAACGGCTTCTTAAAATAAGCTCACAACATGGGAAATTGTAATGATACAAAATCCCGTGACGGTGATATAATCAACACGATTTTTTATAAGACAAGGAGAATTTGAAGAATGATTACTCTTGATTATTCAAACGTACTCCCATTTATCGGTGGCCAGGAGGCTGTCGACAGAATGGAGCCACAGGTTAAGTCCGCACACGATATGCTTGCTAAGAAGAATGGCCCTGGAAATGACTTCCTCGGATGGCTCGATCTTCCTACAAACTACGATAAGGAAGAGTTTTCCAGAATTAAGAAGGCAGCTGCTAAGATCAGAAGAGATTCCGATGTTTTGATCGTTATCGGTATTGGTGGTTCTTACCTTGGTGCAAGAGCTGTTATCGAGCTTCTCGGACATTCTTTTGCTAACGTTGCTAACAAGAAGACAAGAAAGTGCCCTCAGATTCTCTTCTGCGGTAACTCTATTTCCGCTACATATTTCGCTGAGATGATGGATGTTATTGAGAACAAGAATGTTTCTTTGAACATCATCTCCAAGTCTGGTACAACAACTGAGCCAGCTATCGCTTTCCGTATTCTCAAGGCTTACATGGAGAAGAAGTATGGTAAGGATGAGGCTAAGAATCGTATCTACGCTACAACTGATAAGGCTCGTGGAGCTTTGAAGGGCCTCGCTGATGCTGAAGGTTACGAGACTTTCGTAGTACCTGATGATATCGGTGGTCGTTTCTCCGTTCTTACAGCTGTAGGTCTTCTCCCAATCGCTGTAGCTGGTATCGATATCAAGGAGCTTATGAAGGGTGCTAAGGACGCTTCCAAGGCTTACAAGAAGATGCCAATGGCTGAGAACCCATGCTACCAGTATGCTGCAGTTAGAAACTGCCTCTTAAGATCTGGTTACACAACAGAAGTTATGGTTAACTATGAGCCATCATTCCACTATATGACAGAGTGGTGGAAGCAGCTCTACGGTGAGTCCGAGGGTAAGGATCTCCGTGGTATCATGCCTGCAGGTGTTGATAACACAACAGACCTCCACTCTATGGGTCAGTTCATCCAGGATGGCGCTAGAATCATGTTCGAGACTGTAGTTGCTATCGACAAGCCACGTTGCTCTTTTGAGATTCCTAACGATCCAGACAACCTCGATGGCTTGAACTTCCTCTCCGGTATGGATATGAACGAAGTTAATAAGAAGGCTATGCAGGGTACAATCCTCGCTCACGTTGATGGTAAGGTACCTAACATGGAAGTACACATGGCTGAGCAGAATGCTTATAACTTGGGCGAGCTCATCTACTTCTTCGAGAAGGCTTGTGGTATTTCCGGTTACCTCCTCGCTGTAAACCCATTCAACCAGCCAGGCGTTGAGGCATACAAGAAGAACATGTTCGCTCTCCTTGGTAAGCCAGGTTATGAGGATCAGAAGGCAGCTCTCGAGGCTAGACTTTCCAAGTAATCCTCTCGAAAGAGTTTATTATTCAGATCCCGTCGATTCGTCGGCGGGATTTTTTGTGCCGGGAACATCCCAATAAAGGGTCATATGTATCTTCTTTTCTATGTTAAAATTAGATAATTAGAAAAATGCGAATTTAAGGAGATCCTTTATATGCGTAAGACAAAGATTATCTGCACAATCGGACCTGCAAGTGATAATGAAGAGACATTAGGCAAGATGTGTAAAGCTGGTATGAATGTTGCCAGACTTAACTTCTCCCATGGAACACATGAAGAGCATCAGGCTAAGATTGATTTGGTTAAGAAGGTTCGAGAGGATCTTAAGATGCCAATCGCTATTATGCTTGATACTAAGGGCCCTGAGTACAGAATTAAGACATTTAAGGATCATAAGGTTGAACTTAAGGATGGAGATACATTCACTTTGACAACAGAAGATGTTGAGGGTGATGAGAGCAGAGTATCTGTTAACTACGACAAGCTTCCACAGCAGCTTAATATCGGTGACAGAGTTTTGGTAAATAATGGTCTTGTTATCTTAGAGGCAGTTGAGATTACTGAGAAGAATGTTATCTGTACAGTTATTACTGGTGGCTTCCTGTCTGACAGAAAATCAATGAATTTCCCTAACAAGATTATGGAGGGACCTTATCTTTCTGAGCAGGATAAGTCAGATCTCCTTTTTGGTATTAAGAATGATGTTGACTTTGTTGCTGCTTCATTCGTATCTACTGGCAGTGATATGAAGGAACTTCGTGATTTCCTGGATAGTAATGGTGGTCAGGAAATCGAGGTTATCGCCAAGATTGAGAATAGAGCAGGTGTAGATAATATCGAAGATATCTGCGAGCTTGCTTCAGGTATCATGATTGCCAGAGGTGACCTGGGTGTAGAGATTCCATTTATTGAGGTTCCAAGCGTTCAGAAGAAGCTTATTAAGAAGTGTCGCCTCTTAGGTAGAAGAGTTATTACTGCTACAGAGATGCTTGAATCCATGATTACTAATCCACGTCCTACACGTGCTGAGATTTCTGACGTGGCTAATGCTGTATATGATGAGTCTTCTGCAATTATGCTCTCCGGCGAGTCTGCTGCTGGTAAGTACCCTGTAGAAGCTGTAATGACTATGGCGGAGGTTGCTGAGTTTACTGAGAAGCAGATTGATTATGCTGGTAGATTTGCAAAGCAGGACTTCAAGATTCGTAACAAGATTGATGCTGTATCACATGCTACATGTGCTATGGCTGTCGACGTTGAAGCTAAGTGTATTGTTGTTAACTCCAAGTCTGGTACAACAGCTAGAATGGTAAGCCGTTTCAGATGCCCAATTGATATTATTGGTCTTACTACATCTGAGAAAATCTGGAGAAGACTCAACCTCTCATGGGGTGTAATGCCAGTTCTTAATGAGGAGTTCAATTCTGCTGAGGTAATGTTCTACCATGGTCTTCAGGTTGCAAAGGAAATTATGGAGCTTAAGTCAGGCGATAATGTAGTAATGACTGGTGGTCTGATTAACGGCCGTAACGGTAATACTAATACTATTAAGGTTGAGACTGTCTGATGAATCTGATAGCAGTCTTAGGTCTTGTCATAGGGATTATTAATCTCATATTGCTTATTGTAGTGATTAATAAAATCAATAAGCCTGCTGAGATAGAAATACCTGATAATTCATCTGATTTTGAGGTGCTTCATAAGGAATTAGAGGGCGTAAGAGACAGCATTAATCGCATGGCTGGTGCTATCGATAATATGCAGTATAACATCGCGAGAACTCTTAAGGATTCCAGGGATTCCCAGACTAAGGCACTTCGTGATTCCAGAGATGAGACAAATAAGTCCTTGAAGGATCATCGTGATGAGATGATTAAGATTACTGTATCTCAGACCCGCGTTTTGCAGCAGATGCAAAAGGATATGGCTGACTCGCTTAACATTATGCAGGCTAATGTCACCAAGACATTAACTCAGGTTATGTCTCAGCTTCAGGCATCTAATGAGAAGAAATTAGATGAGATTCGCGGCGTTGTTAATGAGAAGCTTGATAAGACATTAAATGAGAGATTAGATTCTAACTTTAAGCAGGTTGGAGACAGCTTATCTAAGCTTCATGAATCTCTAGGGCAGCTTCAGACTTTATCAACTGGTGTAGAGTCACTTAATAAGACTTTGACTAATGTTAAAACCAGAGGCACATGGGGTGAGGTTCAGCTTGGAAGAATTCTCGAGCAGACATTAACTGAAGGACAGTATCTGGAGAATGTAGCTACTAAGAAGAATTCAAATGACAAGGTTGAATATGCTATACCACTTCCAGGCGATAAGGATGGCGAAGTAATCCTTCTTCCAATTGACTCGAAGTTTCCATCTGATATCTATAACCGAATTGTCGAAGCATCTGATAATGCTGATGTTGAAGCACTTAAGGCTTCGCAGAGTGAGCTTAAGGCAAGAGTATTAGGTGAAGCAGTAAAGATTAGAGATAAGTACTTAGATCCACCGAGAACTACTTCTTATGCGATTATGTTCCTTCCAACTGAAGGATTATATGCTGAGGTATTGAAGATTAATGGATTGACTGAAGAATGCCAGCTTAAGGGTGTAATGGTTGCTGGCCCGACGACGATAACTGCGCTTCTTAATACCATTTCGGTGGGCTTCAGGAACTATGCGCTTAATAAGAAGAGTGCTGAAGTAAGGAAGATTCTTGAAGCAGTTAAGACTCAGATTGATAAGCTTGATGAGACAATTACTAATACTCAGAAGAAGCTTAGCGATGCTGTTAAGGCCACTGATAAGGTAAGTAGCAGAACAAGAATAATGAAGAACAAGATGAAGAATATCGGTTCACTCGAAGTTGAAGAAGCTGATGCTGTACTTGGCATTACGGATTCAAGCGAGTATATCTATGTCGATGACGAGGACGAAGAGTGATGCATACAGAAGTTAAGGTTCCACATTCAGTTTTGATGCAGGTCGAGAGCCCTGGTCGTTATGTTGGTGGTGAGCAGAACCAGATTATTAAGGAAGATGTTATCAGGCAGCTTCTGGATAAGGGTGAATGTAGTCAGGTAAGAACAGTTCTTTGCTTCCCTGATGTTTACGAGATAGGTATGAGTAATCTCGCGATGCAGATTCTCTATAAAGTGCTGAATAATCCTGAGTGGAGCTCATGCGAGAGAAGCTTTTCTCCATGGAAAGACATGGATAAGGTGATGCGTGAGAAGAATATTCCACTTTATTCATTAGAGACAAAATCTCCACTTAATGAATTTGATATTGTTGCCATCTCTATGGGCTATGAGATGTGCTTTACCAATGTCCTTCAGATGTTAGAGCTTGGTGGTATTCCGCTTCTTGCCAAAGATCGTAAAGACGAAGACCCTATTGTAGTTGGCGGTGGACCTATTACATGTAATAGTGAGCCTATGGCAGACTTCTTTGATGCTTTTTATTTAGGTGAAGGAGAAGAAGTAGACCTCGAGTTTACAGAACTTGTTAAGAAGTATAAGGATAGTGGTAAGAAGGATCGTAAGGCGTTTTTAAGAGAGGCAGCACAGATTGAAGGCGTATATGTTCCATCCCTGTATACACCTAAGTATGAGAATAATAAGTTCGCAGGATTTGATATAGAAGAAGGCGCTCCGTCTAAGATTAAGAAGAGAATAATTAAGGACCTAGACAAGGTTGATTATCCAACAAAGCCTGTAGTTCCTAACATTAATGTTATTCATAACAGAGCTTACCTGGAGCTTTTCCGCGGTTGTATCAGAGGCTGCAGATTCTGCCAGGCAGGATTTATCTGCAGACCAGTAAGAGAGAAAGACTATAAGACTTTGTGTGACCAGGGATTGGAGATTATGCGTAATACTGGTTATGACGAGCTTGGTATTTTATCTCTCTCTACAAGTGATTACACAGGCCTTGCACCAATGACAGACATATTATTAGACGACTTCGACAAGAATCATCAAAGTCTGTCTTTGCCTTCATTAAGAATCGATAATTTTGCTTTGGATTTGATGGAGAAGGCATCTCAGACACGTAAGTCTGGTCTTACATTTGCGCCTGAGGCAGGAACTCAGAGACTTCGTGATGTTATCAATAAGGGTATCTGCGAAGAGGATATTATGAATGCGCTCCACCTAGCTTTTAAGGGTGGATGGACTACAGTTAAGCTCTACTTTATGCTTGGTCTTCCAACAGAGACAATGGAGGATGTTGAAGGTATCGCGAACCTGGCTATTAAGATTGAACAGCTTTACTATGACACTATGCGAGAGATTGGTATGAAGCCAAGAAAGCCTGAGATTACGGTATCTACTTCTATGTTTATCCCTAAGCCTTTTACTCCGTTTCAGTGGGAGAATCAGAATACGGAAGAAGAATTCAAGGCTAAGCAACAGCATCTTCGCGACATGATTCGTAAGCATAGAAGTATTCGATATATCTGGCACGATGTTAAGACTTCATGCTGGGAAGGAATTCTTGCCAGAGGTGACAGAAGACTTGGTCAGGTTATCCTAGAGGGCTATAAGAATGGCAGTATCTTTGATGCCTGGGATGATTTTTTTGACTTTGATATGTGGATGGGACTACTTAATTCTCACGGACTGTCCTGGGAGCTTTATACCCAGAATTATAAGGAGGATGAGCCATTGCCATGGGATAATATGAACCTTGGTGTAACACGCGCATTCCTTTTACGAGAGAGACATAATGCCTATGAAGAGAGGGTAACACCTAACTGCAGAGAGAAGTGTAGTGCATGCGGTGCAAATTGTTATAAGGCAGGTATATGCCCATGAATATAGCAGAGAAGAAGATGGAGATGACAAAGCAGCTCCACCAGCATGAATATGTATGTCGTGGAACTTTCCACAGAAGTGGTCCTTTGTCTTATATAGGACACCTGGATTTGAAGTCTGTATTTGAGAGAGCTTTAAGAAGAACAGATCTTCCAATGCTTTATTCTCAGGGATTTAATCCAAGACCAATGATTGTATTTGCACTGCCTTTGGGTGTTGGTATTAATACTGATGGCGACTATATTGATGTATCGATGGAAATTCCGGTTGAACCTCAGGAATTCATAGCCAAGGTTAATGAAGTTCTTCCTGAAGGACTTAAGATTACCTCTGCTGTGTCAATCGATGAGCCTAAGAACAGTCTTATGAGTGTTGTATCAGTTGCTGAATATAGGGTGGATGCACCTGATATCTCGAAGTACCTGGAAGAGATTTTTGCTTTGGAAAAAATCGAGACAACTAAGAAGTCCAAGGGTAAGGAAGTAGCAGTTGATATCAAGCCACTGTTACTTAAGATTACTGATACGAGTGAGAAGGATAGTGCGAGATATATGAGCTATGCCGGATCTACTCAGAACTTAAGACCAGATGTTTTGCTTAAGGCTATGACTGAAGTTTTAGGTTATGACAAAGACCTAGCAGCTAACGCCACAATAACAAGACTTAAGCTTTATGGTGGCAAGTATCCAGACTTGGCATCAATTGAAGGATTGTTATAATTAGTGTATTATTAACCGTCACATATAGTAATTTGGGGGCGAATAGTGAACGAAGTTGAGCAGAAAATGGCAAAGAGCCTCGTAAGCATCTTTGAGAATGTGCTTGTTGCTGAAGAGAAATCTTTGAGGCAGGGTTATTTTAATAATTTGTCACTTGCTGAGATGCATACTTTGGATGCTATCGGACCTTATGATTCAAGAACCATGACTGAGACAGCTTCGATTCTTGGTATCACGGTAGGTACGCTCACAGTTTCTGTAGACAGACTTGTTAAGAAGGGATTTATTGAGCGTAAGCGTGATGAAGGTGACAAGCGTATCGTTCGAATTTCTCTTACAAGAGACGGAAAGCTTGCAGCTCGTATGCATGGTAAGTTTCATAAGGTGCTTGCGACCCGTGTATTAGAGCCATATAGCGATGAAGAGAAGGCTTTACTCCTTAGTCTGGTTGAAGATGTCGAGAAGTATATGAAGACACAGGTTGCCAGATATGAGGATAAAGATAAATTAAGACAGACTGCAAGAGAAGTTGCAGAAGATTCAAGAAGGAGACAGACAGATGGATGACAAAGGCGATCCCCGAGAACGTATAGAGGCGAAGAAGGACCAGATTTACGAGGACCTTCTCAAGATAATCACGGAAGAACTCGGTGTTTCACCTATGGACATAAATCCAACACTCGAAGTTAGAGAGGATTTATGTTTTGACTCTTTACAACTATACGAATTCATAGTTGATGTGGAAGAGGCTTATGATATTAGAATTCCTGATGAAGAAATCGACAAGGTTAGTACGATTCAGGACTTAGTAGACATGGTCTACACATTAACAGAAAAAGACAACGATGCGTTATATACTGATAATCAACAGTAAGAATAATTCCAAGAACCAAAAGAAACTTGACGATGCGATTGTTAAAGTCGCATCCCAAAATCCTGAATTAAGAAGCAGGATTGAGCTTCGCTATACTGAATATGCTGGGCATGCTACAGATATTGCAATTGAAGTGGATAACAAGTTCAAAGGCTCAGTAGCAATTATTTCCTGTGGTGGAGATGGCACGATTCATGAGGTTGTTAACGCTTTGGCCTTTCGCAAGACTCCTGTCATATGCATTCCTTTTGGAACAGGAAATGACTTCGTTAAGAGTATTAATCCTAACTGGAGGAAGATGAAGCTGGAGGATTATTTCCTTGCTTTGGACAGCATTAAGTTTAAACCTATAGATCTTATGAAGCTCGACAGTTTTGATGCGATGGGTAACTATACTCCAGCCTGGTCTGCGTATGTTGATAACGTTGCTTCAATCGGACTAGATACCAAGGTTCAGTCTGATGCCAAGGCTTTGGTTGCTGCGCATAATACTAATTTCACACGTAAGACAGCATATATAAGAGCAGCGCTTAAGAACCTCTTTGGACCACGCGCGAATTACTTTGAGTACGAACTTGATCTTAAGGATGGAACTACAGTTACAGGTAAAAATGGCGCGTATACTTTGATTAGTATCTGCCAGGGTAAGTACTATGGTGATGGCTTTACACCAGCTCCTGATGCGTGCCTTGACGACGGTGCGGTAAGGGTTTGCGCGATTGATCATGTAACAACAATGAATGCGATTAATTTAATTATCAGATATCGCTTTGGAAAGCATGTAGGGAAGAGAGGCGTACACTACTACGAAGCGACAAGCGGCGTTATCACTTCTCTCGATTCTTCTTTGCAGTTGTTTGGAAATTACGACGGCGAAGACTTTTACGGCAATCGTATTCGCTTCGAGGTTTGCCCTCAGGCATTAAATCTTGGCTTTTATTAACTTAGGCAGAAGTCTTACATTACGTAAGGTGCCCTTAACAAAACTATACAAGGCAGGGAACTTAGGTGGTTTTCTACCTTCTTTATTTTTAAGAATCTCAGAATACTGGCCGTTAGGGTATAAAATCTCGTATACTTCGGCCCACATCTGCGCTTCTTTTTTACTAAAATTAACACCAATATCACGCCATGGCTGATATCTTCCGCCGCCCGCGAAATGCATTACTGTAGGATTCTTACGTGCTTCTTCAAATTCTTCGATAGTGTAGTAGTCATCGTAAGATTTTGTAGCGAGCATAAGACAGTTCCTGCCACTAAATGTTCTTGTGGTAAACATCATGTTATAGCGTAAAGGAAGAGTAGTAACTCTCTTGTAGTAAGCGGCATTCATTATGTCCTGATCAGCACCTAAAAATGTGTTAGACAAATCAATAGTTTTTACAGTATCTACGAATACCTGTGACATATTCTGGCTTCTGCAAATAGTGTTATCGATAAGAAGAACACCAGAGTTAAAATACTTGTCGTGACGCTTATGGCCAATAAGGCAGTTAACATAAGATGAGCACTGATCTACTACAGCTCCTATAGGGTTACCCTTAAGGTCAAAATCAAAAAGTGGAGATAGGTCACCATTAACAAGAATATCGCAGTCTAGATAAATGATTCTGCCATCTTCGATATAGTCACTGCTGAAGAATCTGGCATAAGTTGCATATCCACCGCGATAGGGTGGAATACCACGTTCAATTAGTCTTTTTGAAATCTCGTCGATAGAGATGAATTCAATCTCCTGATCGAACATTTTTGCCACGCGAATTAAATCTTCTTTTCTGTCTTCAAGATTAGATTCAATGATGTGGATTAAAACCTTCCCACTGAAGTTCTTCAGCAGGGAATAAAGGCTAACTGCACATACTTCGCAGTAGTTCTTAT
The DNA here is from genome assembly GCA_045600625.1 of Saccharofermentans sp. Taxonomy (GTDB): domain Bacteria; phylum Bacillota; class Clostridia; order Saccharofermentanales; family Saccharofermentanaceae; genus Saccharofermentans. The sequence continues at coordinate 13,642 of JAZRYF010000030.1, read as the reverse complement.
CTGTCGCGTACAAAATGTGGTTCATAGTTCCAAAATTATAACATAAAAAACGACCGTGCAAGCACGGTCGTCAGCTTATCGATTCAATCTAATCGAATTAGAAAAGATCTACAGCACCAGAGTTCTTGTCTGATACGAAGTATGCCTTGTTCTCTTCTGGCTTAACATAAATCTCGAGCTTCTTAGCGCCAGCCTCAACAGCCTTGTTAACCTTCTTAACGATATCAGCGTAAGCAACCTCGTTACCAGCAGCCTGGATTACGAATGTCTTAGGAGCGATAGCAACCTTCTTAGCAGCTGGCTTCTTTGCAGCCTTCTTAGCAGCTGGCTTCTTTGCAGGAGCAGCCTTCTTTGCAGGAGCTGCCTTCTTCTCAGCAACAGCCTTCTTTTCTACAGGCTTCTTCTCAGCAGCAGCCTTCTTAGCTACTGGCTTCTTCTCTACTTTCTTAGCAGCTACAGGAGCCTTCTCAGCAACCTTAACTTCTGCCTTCTTCTCAACTGTTGTCATAACAATAAGTCCTCCAAAATTGGTTGATAAAACTAATTTATAGTTTTTATGGTAAAAAATCAATTATTCGTAACAGTTGAAACTCTACAAAGATATGATTATTGCAATAACTTTTATATAAACTATTTGCACAAACAAAGTGTAACTATTTTGCCATTTCGCTATGCTTGAAAGTGTGTAGTTGTTGTAATAAAATTTTATATAGATTGGAGGGGCATGATGAACGATAAACTCAAAGACATAGTTTATAGTGATTTGTTCAGATACACGGGTAACGCTCGTCGTACTAAGAATATCTATACTACTTATCTTCAGGAGTTAGCATCTAGCCCTGAGTTTCATTATATTGCTTTGATGAGACAGACTAAGTTCTACGAGGACGAGATTAAGGGTAAGGAAGGCATCTTAAAGTACTTCTGCAAAGCTCGTTTTAACATCTATAACTGGATGCTTACACAGATGTCTCACAAGTATCATTTTCAGATTCCATACGACACTAAGATTGGTAAGGGCTTTTACCTCGCTCATTTTGGTCGTGTAATTATCCATCCTAAGGCTGAGATTGGTTATAACTGTAATGTATCCACTGGTGTAGTTATTGGTACTCAGTTCAGAGGTAAGCGTAAGGGTGCACCACATATTGGTAACTTTGTATGGGTTGGTGCTAATGCTGTTATCGTAGGTAATATTACAATCGGTAATAACGTACTTATCGCTCCTGGTGCATATGTTAACTTCGACGTACCAGATGGATCTATAGTTATTGGTAACCCAGGTCTTATCAGAAGAGCTCCTGGTGCTACTTTGTCTTACATTAATAACACTATCTCATTTGATGAGTATAATGTTAGATCTGATACGGCTCAGGTTAATACATCAACACTTCCACCAAGACTTCAGAGGCAGTCGAGGTTTCAATGACAATTGATTCCACATTTTTCCTGATTAGGAGAAAGACTTTGATGAACCGCATCCCGGAAGGATCAGCGGTTTTTGTTTTTGCGGGGAAGGGAAGAGCGATGAGTCAGGACACTGATTACCGCTTTTTGCCAGACCGTAATTTTTACTATCTGACCGGCCTTAGCTATGAGAACGGAAAACTCATTTTACTTAAGGATAAAAACGGCGATTGTAAGGAGTTTTTATTCGCTCTCCCTAAGGATGATTTGAAGGAGAGATGGACAGGTAAGCGGATGGAATTTTCTGAGCTTTCCAACATGTCAGGAATAAGTTCAAATGACATCTTTGATATCGAAGATTTTGATGATAAAGCTTACGAGATTAGCCGCGACTATAATGTGCTTTTTGACTCTACTTCTATTGCTGATGAGGCTAAGACTTTTGCAGCCAAGCATGATGCTTCTGATATAGGTTCAATTCTAACTCATATGCGTATGGTTAAGACTTCAGAAGAAGTCGAATCAATTAAGGCTGCAGCGAGAATTACTGAAGATGCTCTAAGCGATATGAAGGCTATCATTCATGATGGCTCAACTGAACTTGAACTGTACACTAAGCTTGAATATGAGATGGCAAGAAGAGGTTCTTTGATACCTGCTTTTGAGACTATCGTAAGTATTGATACAAATACATTTTATCTTCACCATAGCAATCCGGATCTTCAGGCTGTATCTCATGATGGCAGCATGATTCAGATTGATGTTGGAGCAAGAGTTAATGGCTACTGCGCTGATATATCCCGCGTATATTTTCTCTGCAAAAATGAGATGGCAGATGATGATAAGCGCTTGGCATTACATGGCTTAATTACTGAACTTAGGAAGGCTTCCTGGAACTTTATTAAGCCTGGTGAGACTTTTAAAACTCTGAACAGCCACATGATGGAAATTGTAGCGGCATTCTTAATTAGGCATGGTTTAATTGAAGAAAACTATACGACTGATGATATTCGTGAATTTTACTGGCACAACACCTCCCATCACTTAGGACTTGATGTGCACGATATATGCGAGAAGGATTTGCCTTTCGAGGAGGGTAACTGCCTTGCCGTCGAGCCTGGAGTTTATATCAAAAAGTGGGGCATCGGATTTAGAATCGAGGATGATGTACTTGTTACAACAAGTGGATGTGAACTTTTAAGTTCTGGCGAGGACGGCCTCGATTCATGCGTGGCTAAGGTGTAACTATGCTTGCTGTTTATATCTCTCTTCTTGTAATACTTGCGGCCATCTTAGGCTTTGCAATCTGGTTTTCTTACTACAGCCTCACGGTTAAGACTTTTAAGGAAATCTTCGCACGCCCTGAACCTATGCCAAGAGTCGACAGATCGCCTTCAAAAATCGATCAGAAGACTGTATTTGGCCGCGGTAAGAACTGGTTTTACACAACGCGTAACGAGTATATCGATGTGCGCATCAACTCTTTTGACAAGGTGCCACTCGCAGGTTATTTCCGCCCATCCCATGATCGAAATGCAAAATTTGCAGTAATATGCCTTCACGCTTATAACGAGCATCCAACAGAGTCTGCGGCTTACGCGAGACTCATGATGCATCAGATAGAGTGTCATGTGCTTATTACACACTTAAGAGCTCATCAGATGAGTGGTGGTAAGAAATGCACTTACGGTCTTTACGAGAGTGTCGATTTAAACAGATGGATTGAGTTTTTAAAGAAGCAGTGCGGTGAGGACGTAAAAATTTTTGTTGTTGGCAGAGGGATTGGTGCGACGGCAGCTTTACTTGCAGCACAGCAGCCTGAGTTCTCTAATAATGTGGCTGGAATTATCGCTGACTGTCCACTTGACTCTTTGCCTGTGGTACTTAGCAGGGAAGGTCAGAAGAGATATCCATTTGGTACTTCAATGGTATTGAAGTCAATTGATAAGATGGCGCAGGAAAAGCTTCGTGCGAGTATCTACAGATGCGACGTATTGCCAGGTGCTGGTGCGATTAAGGTCCCAGTATTGTTCCTATGCGCAGGCGATGATGATGTAACTACACCTCATCAGGTAAGAGCTATTTACGATGATATCAGAGTTCAAAAGAGACTTATTACTGTAGATCACGCTAAGCACCTTATGTGCTATGACAGAGCACCATCTACAATTGAGAAGGAAATCAGACAGTTTGTCGAGCAGTGTGTAGTTCGACTTGTAAGCATAGGAAGAATGTAGTATATTTCTTCTCGCATGATTAACGGGGAGCCCGGTAGACCGAGCTGAGAGGGTGATGACTAGCACCGACCCGATGAACCTGTACGGATAATGCCGGCGAAGGGAGTTGATTATTTATGACCGGAAATTCCAACACAACTATGTCCAAGAACCGTGAGATGATTTTGACAATCGTTACGGGTGGTATCGCTATTGCTCTTGCATTTGTATTGTCACAGATCAAGATTCTCGAGATGCCAATGGGCGGATCAGTAACACCTGCAAGCGTATTGCCTATCGTTATTTTCGCGATGGCTTTTGGACCAGGATGGGGCTTTGCTGTAGCAATCGTATTTAGCCTTTTGCAGCTTATCGGAGGTTATCTTGTAACACCTTTCCAGGTATTACTTGATTACATCCTAGGCTATGCATCCCTTGGTATCATTGGTTTTGCAGCCAAGAAATCAGACGAGAGAATCAAAATTAAGAACCCAATGAAGAGGTTTGTTAATGCAGGACTTGTATCTGCGATTATTTTTACAGTTATCTCTTATGTCGTAAGATGGTTCTGTTCTGTATTGTCTGGCGTTATCTTCTACGCTGAGTATGCGCCTGAGGGAATGAACCCATGGGTTTACTCTATGCTTTATAATGGCGGCTTCCTCGCAGCTGACTTAGGCGTACTGATTTTTGTTATGGTATTCCTCTACCTTATTCTCAAGGAAGCTTTTAAGCCAAAAGGGAAGAACTAATTTGTAAAAAGTATCACAAATTTTAAAGCTACAGGCCACCGAAGTTTTCACGACTTGGTGGTCTTTTTATATATACGCGTTTATGCTAAAATCAATAAATCAAATTTTGAAGTTAATAAAAAGGGGAGTTAATTTATGGCTATGATTTTTGAGCAAGAGTCAAGAACATTCAGTGAGTACCTTTTGGTTCCAAATCTTACAACAGAGAAGAATACACCTGATCAGGTAGATCTTTCAGCTCCTATTTGTAAGTATAAGAAGGGTCAGGAGGAATCCAAGCTTAAGATTAATATCCCTATGGTTTCTGCTGTAATGCAGGCTGTTTCTGATGATGGTATGGCAATCGCACTTGCTAGATGTGGTGGTTTGTCCTTTATTTTCCAGTCTCAGACAATCGAAGACCAGTGCGCAATGATTCGTAAGGTTAAGAAGTATAAGGCTGGTATCGTAGCATCTGATTCTAATGTATCTCCTGATGATACACTCGCTGATGTTTTGAGACTTCGCGAGGAGAAGGGCCACGGCACAGCTGCTGTTACTGAAGATGGTACAGCAGAAGGTAAGCTCGTTGGTATCGTAACAACAAGAGATTATCGTGTAAGCCGTATGTCTATTGACACTAAGGTTAAGGAGTTTATGACTCCAATTGAGAAGCTCGTTACAGCTCCAGAGGGTACAACTCTTAAGGAAGCTAATGACATTATCTGGGACAATAAGATTAACCAGCTCCCAATCATCGACAGTGAGGGAAGACTTGTTGGATTCGTATTCCGTAAGGACTATGAGTACCATAAGGCAAACCCACTCGAGCTCCTCGACAAGGATAAGAAGCTCATCGTTGGTGCTGGTATTAACACACACGATTATGAGACTCGTGTACCTGCATTGATTGAAGCAGGCGCAGACGTTCTCTGTCTCGACTCTTCCGATGGATTCTCTGTATGGCAGCAGAGAGCTCTTTCTTGGATTAAGACAAATTATCCAGATGCAATCGTAGGTGCTGGTAATGTTGTTGATGCAGAAGGCTTCAAGTTCCTGGCTGAGTGTGGTGCAGACTTCATCAAGATTGGTGTAGGTGGTGGATCCATCTGTATCACTCGTGAGCAGAAGGGTATCGGTATGGGTCAGGCTTCCGCTGTTCAGCAGGTTGCAAAGGCTCGTGACGAGTGGTTTGAAAAGACTGGTGAGTATATCCCACTTTGCTCTGATGGTGGTATCGTTCATGACTATCACATGGCTTTGGCTCTCGCTATGGGTGCTGACTTCATGATGCTCGGCACATACTTTGCAAGATTTGATGAGTCTCCAACTAGAAAGCTCATCGTTAATGGTTCTTACGTTAAGGAGTATTGGGGTGAGGGTTCTAACAGAGCTCGTTCCTGGACAAGATATGAGGAGAACGGTAACGGTAAGGGTAAGATGGCTTTCGAAGAGGGCGTTGATTCCTATGTACCTTATGCTGGTCCAATCAGAGATGGTGTAAATACTTCACTTGCCAAGGTTAAGGCTACAATGTGTTCCTGTGGTTCTTCTTCTATCGAAGAGTTCCAGCAGAAGGCAAGACTTGTTGTTGTATCTTCTACATCCATTATCGAGGGTGGCGCACACGACGTAATCCAGAAGGAAAACGATAGAACTGCTAGATAAGTAATAGCCTTGCGACTTTACTTATTAATATTTATAATAAAGCGAATATTTTAAAAACGGAGATTTTTACAAATGGCAGACGATAACAAGATTGTTTTAACTAGCGAAGGTTTTAAGAGACTTCAGGATGAACTTTCTGAGAGAAAGACTACCAAGACAGCTGAGATTACAGCTCGCCTTGCTGAAGCCAGAGCACAGGGTGACTTGTCCGAGAACTCTGAGTATGATGAGGCTAAGGACGCACAGGCTCGTAACGAAGCACGTATTAAGGAAATCGAAGCAATTCTTAAGAATGCTGTTGTACTTAGTGAAGACGATATCTCCAATAAGGATGTACAGGTTGGTTCTGTAGTAACAATTCTTGACGTTAAGGCTAACGTAGAGACTGAGTACAGCCTTGTAAACCCTACTGAGGAAGATATCTTCGAGAACAGACTTTCTGTTGAGTCTCCTCTAGGTAAGGCTATCGTAGGCCAGAAGAAGGGCAAGAAGGTTACAGTTACAACTAACAAGGGTTCATTTGAGTATAAAATCGTTAAGATCGGTAAGTAATTTTACTTGCTGATCTTACTTTGAAAAGAAGCGCGACATTAGTAATCGCGCTTTTTTCGCGAAATGCACTAAATCTAATTAGAGGTGACATATGGCTAATAATAACGAGAATAACGCACCAGTACAGGATATAAGCGAGCAGAGCAGAATCAGACGCGAGAAACTCGCTAATATGCAGGCTGAGGGTAAGGACCCATTCGTAATTACAAAGTACGATGTAACACATCATACAGCTGATGCTAAGGCAATTTATGATGAGCATGAGACTAAGCTTATCGGTGATCGTCAGCCTGTTAATGTTGATGGCATGCCTGAAGAAGATGCAAGAGCTGCCAAGAAGGCAGACTATAACGAGCGTCGCGAGATTATGGATGCACAGCCTATTGATGTATCTGTAGCAGGTAGAATGATTCTTAAGCGAGTTATGGGTAAGGCTTCATTTGCTACTATTACAGACCTTAAGGGTAACATCCAGATTTATGTTTCACGCGATGGTATTGGTGAGGAATCTTATGCTGCATTTAAGAAGTATGACTTAGGTGATATTCTTGGTGTTAAGGGCTTCCTGTTCAGAACAATGACCGGTGAAGTATCTATCCATGCTAATGAGATAACACTCCTTACAAAGTCTATCCAGCCACTTCCAGAGAAGCACCATGGTCTCACAGATACTGATGCTCGTTATCGTCAGAGATATATCGACCTTGCTATCAATCCTGAGGTTAGGGATACATTTGTAAAGCGTTCTAGAATCATCAAGGAGATTCGTAACTTCTTAGATGCTAGAGACTTTATGGAAGTTGAGACACCAATGCTTGTATCTAATGCTGGTGGTGCTGCTGCAAGACCATTTAACACACACTACAATGCTTTGGATGAGGATGTTAAGCTTCGTATTTCTCTTGAGCTTTATCTTAAGAGACTTATCGTTGGTGGCCTCGAGAGAGTATATGAGATTGGCCGAGTATTTAGAAACGAGGGTGTAGATACACGTCATAACCCAGAGTTTACATTGATGGAGCTCTATCAGGCATACACAGACTATGAGGGCATGATGGAGCTCACAGAGTCTATGTTCAGATACTTGGCAGAGACTGTATGTGGTACAACTAAGATTTCTTATAACGGCATCGAGATTGACCTCGGTAAGCCATTTGAGAGACTTACTATGAATGATGCCATCAAGAAGTATGCTGGTATTGATTTTGATACTGTAGAGTCTGATGAGGCTGCCAAGGCTCTTGCTAAGGAGCACCACATCGAGTTCGAGGATCGTCATACTAAGGGCGATATTATTAACCTCTTCTTCGAGGAGTTCTGTGAGAAGAATCTTATTCAGCCTACATTCATTATGGATCACCCAGTAGCTATTTCTCCTTTGACAAAGAAGAAGCCATCTGACCCAGAGAAGGTTGAGAGATTCGAGCTCTTCATCAATACATGGGAGATGTGTAATGCTTATTCTGAGCTTAACGATCCAATCGATCAGCGTGAGAGATTCGCTGCTCAGGACGCAGCATTCGCAGCTGGTGATGAGGAAGCTAACCACACAGACGAAGACTTCCTTAACGCTCTCGAGATTGGTATGCCTCCAACGGGCGGTATCGGTTACGGAATCGATCGTCTCGTAATGCTCCTGACAGACAGCCCTGCAATTAGAGATGTATTGTTGTTCCCTACTTTGAAATCTCATGAGGCTTAAATAACGTTATAAAGCATTATTAAGCGTTATACATAACCAAAAACAGCTCCTTTTGTACATAAATTACGCATAAAAATGTTGTAAATGTGTATCATCGTATATAAATCGTATACAGAATTAGAGTTAATTCGTATACAGGTGATTATATACGAAAGGAGCTTTTGTAATGCCTGAAAATACTGGTGTTAAGCCAGATAATCAGTTCTTTGGGGATATGATTTCATAGCCATAAAACATAACGCTCTATAACGATAGATAAATAATACGTTCTTCATTGACTGACATTGACAACCATATGAATCGTAGAAATTCGTATAAATTTGCTAGTAACAACGTCTGTTGTACATAGTTTTTTATATGAGAGGAGTCATAGTTATGATCAAGAAAAAAGTAGACAAGAAGGTGAAAACAAGCTGTCCGGGCGTATATAGAAACCCATCTAATGGAAAGTATTATGTCAAGTTCTGTTATACAGAAATCGATATTTTTACAGGGTATAAAGAGTATAGGCAGAAATGGTATTCAGGATTTACTTCTTTTGCTGATGCTAAAAAGAAACTTGCCTTACTTAAGTCGGGAGAAGGAATTCTAAGTAAGTATAATAAAGAATTTTCTTTAAGTGATGCTTATGAACTGTGGATTGAAAAAGCTAAGGCTGATAAACATAGTTCAGCTTCGTTCAATAATACTAGGAATCAGTACAATGTGATATGTAATTTTTGGAATCCGCAAATTCCGATTATGAGTATTAGGGAATACCATTATTATGACTTAATTAATCAATGCAGGGAATATGGATATTCAGAAGATACCATTTACAATATAAATAGCTGTCTTAGAAAGCTGATAAATATTGCTTATCAAAATAGGTATATTGAGAAAAATCCACTCGACTATTGGGATACACCAAGAATTAATCCTGGGGCAAAACGTGAAGTAATAACACCTGAAGAATTTAGATTATTGGATCAGTATATGCTCTATAATTCATTCGTACGATGTGGCGATGACTGCTATCCTATGCATCGATTTATGCTTAATATTCTGTATTACACAGGAATGAGAATAGGGGAAGCAGTAGCATTGAATTATAACGATTTTATTGAATGTAAAACGAGAGGGCGTGGCGCCAGAACCTGTTACAAAGTTAGTGTTACAAAATCATATAAATCTAAATATGATGAATTTGGTTCCACCAAAAATTTCAAAATTAGAGAAATACCTATCCCTAACAAAGTGTTTTACATGTATAAAGAAATACTTAGTCAGCATCTAGACGATGGAGGTAGCATTGATGATCGTATTTTTGAGTCTAGTCATAGTACTTATAACTACATATTAATATCAACATGTAAAAAAGTGGGCATACCTAGTCACTCGTGTCACGATTTTAGGCATACGTATATTAGCAATTTAATACGTAATGGAGTACCTATATCAGTAGTAGAAGCTGTAAGTGGAGATGTTCAGGAAACTATATTCAAACACTATTCTCATATGTTTAAGGGTGACGAGAACATGGTGTTGGAAGTGTTAGAAGGAATGGAGTAAGAAATATGCTTTGATTTCAGTTGGAAGTTTGAGCGGATCACTTTTCGATGATTTAAAGAGAGACAATAACTTCGTTTTCTATGAACCTTGGATTGCAAATCGATTTAAGGAGACGAAGAGAAATGTCAACTAAAGGTGCAAGTAATAGATATGGTAATCGCAGAGATGGAGTTAATGGTCATCCTACGATTCATACAGGTTACGCTTGGGCTAAGGACTTCAATAAATCAACCTTGAATTATCATGTGGTAGAACACATGAAATCTTTAGGGTTAAGCTCTCCTGAATCGTATAGGGCACACGCTGTGGAGTTTGCTAACAGAGTCGATAGAGTTAACCATGTGTCATACATTAGAAGAAATTGCGATACTGTAAGATATAGTTAAAAAATAGGAGAGTTCGCTGTAATCACTAGAAGTGGTATAGTTACAACTTATCAGCTTGCTTATGAATGAAAGCAAACGCAGAGCGAAGAAGAACGAGTGTTTGTGGTGCGGAAAGAAGATAACTAGCCTTTGCAATTCACATTCAGTTCCCCAGTTCGTTCTTAAAAACATTGAAGTTAACGGGAAATTCGATTACTTCAACACTTTAGCTGAACTGCCAGTCATGAATTTGGATAAAGGGTTAAACGAGGCAGGAACATTCAAATTATTATGTCGAGACTGCGATAGTTTATTGTTTAAAGATTATGAGGATTTGAATAACTTAAGAGTTGAGCCCACAGGGAGAATGCTTGCGGAAATTGCTTTGAAGAATCTTCTAGTGATTTTAAACAAAAGATATATAGAGATTGAGATGCAAAAAGTGTTACAAGAAACGATGGAGATCCCGTCGTATTACAACATGAAACATCAATTACATATCAAAGAACTGGACTTGAAGGATTTTGGATGGGAATACTTAAGGGCAAAAAAAATGTTTAAAGCGGAATAGATGATGATTATAAGTTGCTTTATATGAAACTATTTTATTCATTAGCTAGCATTACGATTATTTGTATCATTTGTTTACTACTTGGGGTGCGAGACAAGGATTATATGTTTGCAATTCTAAGTATTATTGGCGGAATTGTTTTAGGAATATTTCAATATAAATTAACAATGTCTAACGACGATAATAAAAATATTAAAGCTGATGTAATTTGACGATTCACAACGGTATTATCCATTGTAATGGTGTCGTGCTATAAGTGGTGTTGAGGCGATGCTTAAAGAGATGGGTGAACAAAGTGAAGTTATTCATGTGCATCCTCATAAGTTCAGAAGAACAATGGCTACGACAGCAATAGATAAAGGAATGCCAATAGAGCAGGTTCAGAAATTACTTGGACACGAAAAAATTGATACTACACTTCATTACGCTATAGTTAAACAAAATAATGTGAAAATATCCCATAAGAAATATATAGGATAATTTCTGTGAATCGAGTGATTAATTCATACTCATATATGCATCAGAAATGTGCTAAAATAGACAAGAAAAAGGACTTGTGTTAAATGACAATACAATTAATTCGAGATTTATATAATAGTCATAAAGTATTGTGGACTAATCATTGCATGGAGAGAATAGGAAATAGAGATATTTCTATTGAAGATATCACTACATGTATAAATAATGGAGAGATAATAGAAGATTATCCAGAGGACTATCCACATCCAAGTTGTTTGGTTTTTGGCTACGATGTAGGAAACTGTCATTTGCATGTAGTTCTAGGATGTGATGATGTAAACGTGTACATTATCACTGCATATCATCCTTCAACAGATAAATTTGAAGCTGATGGAAAAACTAGGAAGGGGAATTGAGACTATGTGTATGTTTTGTAAATGTAATGAAACTAAGGCAAGTGTAACTACTCATGTTGTAAATTATAAGGGTAGTATCATCGTGGTTAAGAATGTTCCCTGCGTTGAATGCGTGCAATGTGGCGAGACTTACTTCAGTGATGAAGTAGCGAGACAGCTAGAGAAGATTGTTAATGTAGCAAAGCAGATAATGCAGGATGTATCTGTTATAGATTATCAGAAAGCAGCATAAGTTTAGCATCCTTTAGGGGATGCTTTCTTATTTGTTTGTGTGATTAAATTTCGATTCAAATGAACAACTAAATTTCGATTTGAACTAATTTTATGAATTGGGGTTGGAATGGAATAACGCAAGATAATATATTGGGGCTATAATTATGGAATAGTTATAGGAGGGTATTTATGAAGAAAAATAAATTATTAACATTAGTTATTCTAACATTGTGCATTATTTTATCCTTTACAGCATGTAGCAACTCAAATGGCAGTAGGGATATTGAAGACGAAGAACTAGAACAGACAGATGTAGAAGAAACTGCTGAGACTTCAACTGAATTAGTAACCGATGAGACACAGGCTGCTGAAACGAGAATAGAAAATACTGTTTCTGATGAAAATGATTACGAATCTGATACACAAATGCTTAATTACTATCAGTTCAATATGCCTTTACCTGTAGGTACCGAAGAATGGATTATTGAAACATTAGATTCTGGTACTGGTGTTAGAGCCGAGTCGCCAGACTACGATACAACTAGAACCCGAATTACTGTGAATCCTGTACCTATTTATGAGAATTTTGATAGCCTGGAAGATTTACAATATATCCAGGGACAGTATGTAACTATAATCGACTACGAATTTAGAGATATAGCTGGTTTTAGAGCAGCCGTAATGGTGCTTCAAGATTCTAATGATGAGACAGAATATATCCAGGTGGGTATCATGGGAGCAGAGCGTGGCTATTGTATAACATTCAAAACTAATGATTGGAACAATAACATGATGACTCAAGATGATGTACAGAATTGTATTGATGAAATATACTTTCGTGAATATTAACTCGATAACGAATAATTTATGTGAGTTACGAAATTTTGATTTTCATAACTAACCAAAGTCTGGGATAAAGAGATATATTTTCGTTGCAAATCTTTATTTCATACCCTATAATGAAGACACAGAGTAATCTGTATTTGGGCTGGTCGTAAGACCCTGGTCCACCGAGTGGCGGGGAGATTCCCAATGTCATTAAGTTAAGAGTGACATTTAAGCTAAAAATTTATAGCGAGGTACATGATTTGTACCCCGCTATTTTTATGTTGAATTTTATTGAAGAAAATATGTAAAAAGACTTGACAGAAGTTAATAAATATGTGGCGCAGCCCCTTAAATACATAAACATTTAAGGAGGGCATTATGAATTACGCCAAGCATGTCAAAAGAGTTTTGGAGGCTAATATTGAAGATCTGTTTTCCCAAAAGGAACGATACTGTGTGAATCCTGATAAGAATTTTACACGTAACAAGAAACTTGGATTCAAAGAATTAATTAAGATGCTTATTTCTATGGAAGCAGGTACATTGAATTCTGAAATTCTCAACTACTTTGAATATGATTCTGAAGCAATAACAGCATCTGCTTTTATCCAGCAACGAGCTAAATTAAAAGAAGAAGTCTTCTCTGATTTATTCTATAAGTTCAATAGAGAATTTGAGTTTGAAAGAAAATATAAAGGTTATCGACTTATTGCTTGTGATGGATCGGATTTAACTATATATAACAATCCCAATGATCCAACAACTTATTACCAGACTGCACCTGACCGTAATGGCTACAATATGATGCATCTTGATGCTTGTTACGATTTGTGTAATCGCAGATACACTGATTTCATTGTAAGTCCGGGACAAGATTTCAATGAGCCTAAAGCTATGACAATAATGATGGACCGGTACGAAGACACCAGACAAACAATCTTTATCGCTGACAGAGGATATGAG
>JAZRYF010000029.1:0-71893 GCA_045600625.1 Saccharofermentans sp. | reverse complement strand
AAATGCTCGGAGAATATCCAGAAAAGTTTTTGATAAAGCATTATATTTCAATTGCATGGCTTAAGAAAAAGTAGCATTGGTTGATTGCAAAATTGATACTTAGAGATAAATCGCTAGATTCTAATTTTCGAATCTTTATTTTGTTGAGGAGAAGAAAGCTAATGAGAATACTTATTATAAACTGCAGCCCCGTTAGAAATGGTGCGACAGCAGAAATAATAAATATAGTAAAAGACCATGTTAGTATGGGAAACGAAGTAAGAAATATCTGCATTGATGATTATGAAATTTCTTTATGCAAGGGTTGTAGAATTTGCCATAATACAGCGCAATGCTTTCAAAAAGATGATGTAATACAATTAATGGAGCAGTATGAATGGGCAGATAAAATAATGTCAGTATCTCCTTCATACTGGGCAGATATTCCAGGACAGTTCAAAGTGTTTATAGATAGATGCACACCTTGGTGTAATACACATGAGCCACATGCAAAACTGTCTGCTGGAAAAAAAGGTTATACAATTGCACTGAGAACAGGTCCTAGTATGCCTGAGTGCGAAAGAGTCATTAGCAGCATTGAACATTTTTATGGTCATTTAGAGATTGAGTCTTGTGGTAAATTAGGCCTTTGTTCTATTGAGTATAAGGAAGATGTCGCTGCGAGGACTGATGAAATAAGGGAATTTTGTGATACTGTTTTGAACTGACAACATACCGGCATTTCGAGTTGGAGAAATAAAATCAAATTTTGAGAATATCGTCTACTGAAAGAGTACATACTAATTTGTTGCTTAGGGAACTTTTCAATAAAATTCTTGTAAATAAGTTCCCTAAAAGGAGTCGAAGGTGAATACGTTCAATGATATTCATCATTATTACAAGATAAAGCGGATATTCAGGGTAGAATAAATCTTATTCCATATGATGGAAATCCATAAATAAAAGAACATGCTAGTGGGAAATATTTGTATATAAGGAAACGTGTAGGAAGTAGATTAACATCTACGTATGTGGATGTATATTCTGATGAACTATATCAAGACTGCTTAATTGCATTTCAAAAGGATCGCAAGCGATCCTTTGTAAAAACATAATTTTGAATCTTAGTTATTCATTACATAGCTGCATGAACAATTGCACCAATTCCACACAAAATTGCCGGTGTACCAATTACAGTTGCAGCAAGAATTCCTAATGCGAACATATTATTTTCTCCTTTCGTTTATATTCTAAAAACCTTAATTTCTGAGACAAGTTGTATTTATTAGCTACAATGTTGTTGATTGATTACTTTGTAATTTCATAAACAACATGAATAACTTCCTTTACGTATTCTGTGTTAATCATTTCTGTTTGTTCCTTTCATTTGTTTTTTGTTTATGAGCTAAGTATAGAAAAGTGACCGTTGCAGAAGTGTTGGTCATGAAAAACAAAAGAGGATCAACGTGATCCTCTGAACTCTTTAAGCAAGAACATCAATCCAGTCTGGATAATATGGGACTGGAACTACTGGCTTAAGAAAATCTGGAAGTAAATCATTTAACCATTCCATTGTTAGTTTCTCCTTTCGTTTGTAATTCTAAAATTCATTTCGAGATGAATTATTAATCTTCTTTAGTAAGGTAGAGGCCTGTGCCGATACCTACAGCTGTTAGGTCAACTAAACCGATGACTCCAAGTACTACAAAGTAAATCATGTTGTTTCTCCTTTCGTTTGTTTGATGATGTAAGTATAGAAAAGTGACCGTTGCAGAAGTGTTGGTCATTACGAAGTCTGGGATAATGTACAAATATTAAGGATATCCTGAGCGTGGAACTTGTCTTTATCGTTGTGGTAATGAGAGATATCTTTTGCAGGTTAAGGCTCCAGAGTATAAGGCTATGCTATTCGGCAATGCTGGCGGTAGATGAAATAATTTCGTATCTTAGGAATCACTAATTATTAGTAATGGATATTTAATTTTGATTTCTGAACTAGGAATGTTTGGAATAAGCCGCTTAGAAGCTAGTTATGGTATATGGAGAACAATCAATAATGCATCCTCGCAGATTATCAGCACTATGCCAGCTTTAGATATTTCCACTTTTCCATTTTAAAATTGTAGAAACTATTTCTTTGGCATCTGATCCATACATTTTTTCAACATACGCGTTGTTATTTATAGATTTATCGATGGGTGCATACGTTTCAATATTGTTTAGACCTAAAGATACCCATAAATCTTTAATCTTCGTATAACTATCCAGTTTAATAGCTTCACTAAAGAAAATATCTATTCCATCCTCATTATCAGCTGATTCAATTTTTTCCAAAATATCTTTTCTATGTCTTTCTTCTTCGATTGTTAATTGTCTTTTCTTTTCATTTTCTATTGCTTCCTGCTGATGTTTTTGTTCATAGAGTTCTTTATCTGAAACAAGTCTCTTTTTTCCATATAATCTTGCGATATTGTATGGCAAATCACGATAATATAATTCCTCATCATTGTATTTATAAGACTCTATAATGTCAGATAAGAAGATATACAGATCTTCCATTAAGTCATCGCTTATACCATTTTTTCCATCTTCGTAAGTGAATGTGTTTTCGTTAAAAAAATCACTGGCAGTATTATTTTGCGTTGAAGATGCTGTTTCAAATTGTAAATAGCCAAGAGTTAACCCAGATTTTTTAAATTGAAGACCCTGGCAATCCACATAAAATATGGTTTTGGTTCCATCAGTAGCATTATTGGAAAGAATAGAACCTATAGTTACTTCTGTGGTTATTTCACACTTTCTATCATATATTTTGATGCTACGACCTCTAGCCCCATTAAGTGAACATATTAATACAGACATAATCAACCTCCAGCAATTAAATATATAGCTGCTAATGAACCTGCTATTTTATATTATAGTATGTGAAAAAACTGGAATATTCTCAACTATCAACCGTCACAAAAGAAGATAGTACTTATTGAACAAAGTTACTCTTAGCACAGAGTAATCTGTGCTTTTTTAATGCCATAAAAAGAAAGCGAGGTGGTCATATGGCCGTTCCAGTAGTAACTATCGTTAAGAAAGTAGCGACGACTTTACTGTTCTCTGATAAGGAAACATCTGGAAAGATATGGATAGTAATAGGTTCAGTTATAGTTGGAATCTTTACTCCACTACTACTTCTCGTTGCTACATTTTCTGCAGGGTTTGATGCCAACTCAGTTACAAATGATGTTCAAAGCAGTGTCGATATCTCAGGTATTCAGTGATGGTATAATAGTTTGTAATAGACTAATTAAATATTTGAAGGAACTCAGGTCATGGACAAATCAAAATTCGCCAAGATTACTGTAATTCTGACAGTTGTATACTGTGTATTAGCAATCGTATCTGTTGTATGCGAGTCGATTTATACGGATCTCTTTTCTTCCAATTATCCATTAGCCCATTCCTTCTATAAAGCAGGAAGTGCGATGGCTCCGTATGTTCTAGTAGTTTTGCCATTACTTATGGTGCCTACAAATATTGTGTTATCCATAATAGGCGTCATTAAGAGTAAGAAGGTTCTTCCATATCTTTTGTACCCGCCAGTTCCAGTTTTTCTCTGGTTTTTAACTATGGCAACTTATGTTCGTTATATCTGATGTCTTAGACAGGCATGAGCATTCTTTACAAAAACATAGGTTAGTAATAACTAACTTTTGTACAAACATGTGTTGACATGTTCATATGAACGAATTATCATATGAACGTTAAAACATATGAGCGGGTGTTCATATAAGAAAACGGGGGGCATTTGTATGTCAGAGCAGGAACACAATTTTCTTAAGGTAGTTGACCTTAAGAAGGGATTTGGAAGTGGAGACAGTCGTCAGGAAGTATTAAGGGGAATGAACTTTGCTGTAGCGAAAGGAGAATTCTGTGTACTACTTGGGCCATCAGGATCAGGAAAATCAACACTTCTTAATATTATCGGAGGAATAGACGGAGCTGATTCAGGATATATCTCTATAGATGGCGATAAGCTCGAAGAGATGGATGAGAAGACTCTTACAAACTACAGGAGAAAGCACCTGGGATATGTTTTTCAGCTTTACAATCTGATACCTAATCTGACTGTAAAGGAAAACATTGAAGTAGGTGCTTATTTATCTGATAAGCCACTTGATATTGATGAGTTGCTTGTAACACTCGGCCTTTGGGATCACAGAAATAAACTTCCTAATCAGCTTTCAGGTGGCCAGCAGCAAAGAGTTTCTATTGGAAGAGCTATTGTTAAGAACCCAGATATTCTTCTTTGTGACGAGCCAACAGGAGCGCTCGACTATAACACTTCAAAAGAAATCTTAAAACTCATTGAAGACGTTAACCAAAAGTATGGAAACACAATCATTATGGTAACTCATAACGAAGCTATCAAGTATATGGCCGATCATGTAGTTAAGCTTCGTGATGGCGTCGTAAGAAGTAGTGAGCATAATGATGACAAAGTTTCTGCTATGGAACTTGACTGGTAATAGGAGTTAAAAATATGTCCGGTAGAAAAATTAAAAATCCGCTCCTTAAAAGAGTTCCAAGAGAATTCATCGGAGACTGGAAGAAATATATTATCGTTACACTTTTCCTAGTAGTAATGATTGGTGCAACTGCAGGTGTATATGTAGCTAACAATTCGATGATGGTTACTTTCGATGGGCTTGAAGATACTTATTTACTTGAGGATGGGCATTTCGAGCTTAATAGAGAAGCTGACGAGGCGTTGCTTAATGCTATCGCGACAGGCGAGATGGCAGACCTTCGTGCTTACTATACTGATAAGGCTCATAAAGAGCTAGACGAAGCCTTTGAAGGTCTTGACTTTCCTGGCGTCGATGAAGCTTATGCGCAGGCTTTGGCTGAAGTCGATGAAGAGATTGAAGAGGAAATCTCTAAGGCGGAGGACAGTTACGAACTTAACAGCCCGGATTTTGAGGCAGTTCCTGTAACTATATATGAGAACTTCTTCGTCAATCTCGATGAAAATGACGAGAGCAGAATCAGAGTTTTTGCTTATCAGACAGATGTAAATCTGCCTTGCGTTCATGAAGGACGTTTGCCAGAAAACTCTAACGAGATTGCTATCGACAGAATGCACGCAGATAACGCTGGAATAAGTGTAGGTGATATCCTTACTATAGGTGACCGTCAGATGGAAGTCGTAGGTCTCATATCACTTGCAAATTACACAACACTTCACGAGAATAACGCCGATACCATGTTCAATGCTTTGACATTTGATGTTGGTGTAGTAACAGAAGAAGGTTTTGAGGCGCTATCTTTTAATCGTAATATTCACTATATGTATAGCTGGATTTATAATAACGATCCCGCTGATAAAATTTCCGAGAAGTCAGCAGGGGATAACTTTTTAAAGGCATTGATTACTCAGATTGCAGCTTCTGAAAATGAAATCGAAGATTTCCTCCCATCTTATGCTAACCAGGCTATTACTTTTGCACCGGATGACGTTGGCGGTGATATGGCGATGGTAGGGGTACTTCTTTACATCTTCATTGGAATCATTGCTTTTATATTTGCAGTTACTATTAGCTCTACAATTGCCAAAGAAGCATCTGTTATCGGTACACTTCGCGCTTCAGGGTTTACAAGGGGAGAATTAATCGCACACTACATGGCGATGCCAATAGTTGTTACACTTATCTCTGCTGTTGTTGGTAACGTGTTAGGCTATACAAAGCTAAAGGATGTTGTTAAAAATCTTTACTACAACAGTTACAGCCTTCCAGTATTTAAGACTTTGTGGAGTAGTGAGGCTTTTGTTAAGACAACGGTAATCCCACTTGTACTTGTGCTTCTTGTTAATCTGATAGTTATTGCTTATAAGCTTCGTTTGTCACCTTTGAAATTCTTAAGGCACGATCTTAAGAGTGGTAAAAAGCGTAATGCGATTAAGCTTCCAAACTGGGGGTTCTTTACAAGATTTAGAGCAAGAATTTTATCTCAGAACAGAGCTAACTATGGAATTCTCGCGTTTGGAGTTATCTTCGTAATGTTCCTTATGACATTTGCTTGTGCGATGCCAGACACTCTTAATCATATTAAGCTTACTATCGGAGATTCCCTTTTTGCTGATTATCAGGTTATCTTAAAATCAACTGAAGATGATGATGGCAATGTTATTACTACATCAAATCCTGATGCTGAAGAATTCTCAATAAGTGGTCTTATCTATAGGGGCGAGATTGATGAAGAGATTTCTGTATACGGTTTTATGGATGGTAGCAGTTACTTCGAGTTGCCAGAATTAAGTGAAGGTGAAGTTGTTATCTCTAGCTCTTATGCTGATAAGTATGGAATAAATGTAGGTGACATTATTACTCTTGATGAAGAGTATGAGAACGTATCTTATGAGTTCAGGGTAGCTTCCATCGTAGATGCAAGCAGCATAATGGGCGTGTTCGTAGATGCGGATTCTTTTAACGAGATATTTGACTTTGATGAAGATTCATTTTCTGGTTTCTTATCGTCTACACCGATTGAAGATATCGCTGAGAAGTATATCGCTAAGACTATTACAATTGATGATATGCTTATGCAGGTTAATCAGCTTGATCACTCCATGGGATCAATGCTTAATTACTTTAGTTATGTATGTGTAATTATGGCAGCGGTTTTGATTTATCTGTTAACCAAAATCATTATTGAGAAGAATGAAAATGCTATCTCGATGACAAAGATTCTGGGTTACAGACCAGGTGAGATTGCTTCTCTTTACCTTGTAAGTACAACATGGGTAATGCTAGTAGTCGAGTTTATTGCTGTATTTGCAGGCAGAAGCATTATGAGCATTGTGTGGAAAATCTTTCTTATGAGTATGCCGGGATGGTTCCCATTCTATATGGAGAAATCATCTTCAGTTAAGGGCTTTGTTCTCGTGTTTATAGCTTTCCTTGTAATCATGTTTTTCGACTATTTGCGTATTCGTCGTATACCAATGGATGAAGCTCTTAAGAATGTTGAGTGATGATAAAATGAAAACAAAAATAGAAGAGAGGTAGACAATATGAATGGTTACTTGTTAATTGATAGTTATAAATCTGTTCAAATGTAATTTCCATAGCGATATCTCTTTATTAGGTTCATATCTAGATAATAGTATCTATCTACTAATAATCATTGGACGATGTGTGATAGAATAATTCCTATCTTAAAATTACGAGTGATACCTATATGTTTTATAAATTTAGCGACAAACTTACATCTAGTGAAAACTATTCTCCTAACAAAAAGGGATTATTAGTAGGTTATGTAACTTATGATGAGCTTAAGGATTTGGCTCCTCAGATGAATTTTGATCCATCTACTGTAGCCAGTTGTGAGAGCACTAATTCAGTGTTTAGATCTGGTATCGAGATCTATGAGAACTACACTTTCACCGAGCTTAAAGTTATTGACCCTGTTCATGGCGAAGATGACAACAGCGCGGATTATCTCGCTTTGTATTTTAAGCACGATACTTTGATCGTCGTTGACGTAGAAGATACAGATGCTTCTACCAAGAATAAGTTTGAACGTGCGCTTAATAGATTTACACCTGCAGGCATGAGCCTCGAGAAACTCATTTATGCGTTCTTCGATGAGCTTTTATCCAAGGATGTCGGCTACATCGAGAAACTCGGTATGGCGGTTACCGATATGGAAGAGAGCATCCTGAATGGTACTCCTGATGACGACATCAACAGCAAGCTTTTAAAACTTAAGCGTAAGCTTTTGCAGATGCATAATTACTACGAGCAGTGTCTTGATATCTTTGAGACACTCGACGCCAACGAGAATGATATCTTTGATATTGAACCACTCATGTATATCTCCAACATTACCCAGAGAGTTATAAGACTTCGTGAGGACGTAGATTCTATTAATGACGCAGTTGTTCATTTACAGGATGCATATTCTGCATATCTTGATAAGAAGATGAATAACACAATGAAGTATCTTACAGTTCTTACGACGGTATTTTTCCCTCTTACAATTATCGTAGGCTGGTACGGAATGAACTTCCTTTATATGCCGGAGTTTGCATGGAAATTCGGATATTTGTACGTAATTGGACTCTCTGCTTTTACTATCGTTCTTCTTGCTTTTATCGCTCGTAAAAAGAACTGGTTTTAATTATTAAAGCTTATGGAAAGGTTACTATCAACTGCATTAAGGATTTTGAAGTGGCTTCCCTGACACTTATCGCTGTTCTTATTATGGCAGTTGTATAAATAAGTAAGGAAGAGTTTTATGAGTAAATTCACAGAATATATTGGATCTCAATTTGGTAATCCACGAGGATTTGTGGGTAAAGTATGTTGCATCATTATGAATGTCATTAACAACGCGATGTATAAGAATACTGTATCTTTGATTGATATCTCTCCTGATGGAAACATCCTTGATATTGGATATGGAAATGGTTATTTGCTTAATTGTGTTTATAAAAAGACGAAGGCAAATCTGTATGGAATTGATATCTCAGAAGATATGAAGATACAGGCTACCAAGAAAAACCAAACTGCTATGCGAGACGGCAAACTCTTTTTGGATGTTGGTGACTGCTGTGATCTAAAATACGAGAATGATTTCTTTGAGTCAGTGACATCAATTAATACAGTTTACTTTTGGGCTGATACTGTTAAAGGCTTATCTGAAATCCATAGAACATTAAAGTCTGGTGGTTCTTTTTATAACGTAGCATATACCAAGGATTGGCTTGATAAGCTATCATATACAGAAAAGGGATTTAAGAAATTTGGTCCTGACGTGCTTACCGAATTTGGCAAGCAGGCAGGATTTAACAACATTCAGGTCAAGGATATCGTGAAGGGAAAAAGCTTTGTTGTGATTTACACAAAGTGAGTAACGGTTACTTCTTACACTTGCATTTTGGACATCCAGAGTGAGGACAACCGATACACTTTTGACCCCGCTTCTTTGCTCTCCAGATGTAAATGCAAGCGCTTCCAACTATAGCGATAAGTATCAAAGCAATTATTAAGTCTTTCATATATGTGTCTCCTGCCTTTCGAGGTGTATTAAGAGCCACCCATTAAGGGTGACTCCTAACACGGCTTATGTATGGATTATTTTGTCAATGCGTATTCAGTATCAATTTTACGATTTGCCTTTAAAATAAGCCCGGTCACAATTCCTGCAAATACAAGCACAGCTATAAGGCCGCCGACAAATCCTGCTCCAAGCTGTCCTGTAGTAATCAAAGTTCCAATCTGATATACGAGGAACCCGACTGTAAAGCCTGTTGCGAGCTGCAGGGAGATAGCTCCTGCAAGCCACTTGCCACTCTTAAGCTCCGAGTTAAGAGCACCAATAGCGGCAAAGCATGGTGGGGTATAGAGGTTGAACATAAGGTAAGCAAGAGCCGCTACCTTAGTAAGTCCCATTACCATCGCTACTTCATTTCCACCAGCTACAAGCTCTAACTCTTCAGTATCGATAAAGTTTGTAATCGCATAACATACTGCAAGTGTTCCTACTACATTTTCCTTGGCGATAAAACCAGTAATAGCTGCGGCTGCTAACTGCCATGCTGCAAAGCCAACGATAGGTATTAACAGATATGAGAAAGGGGAGGAAATAGTCGCGAGAATAGAGGTGCTTTCCATGCCTTCTTCTACTACCTGAAAGTGTGTGTCAAAGGACTGCATAATCTGCACTATCGTATTACAAACAAGGATAATAGTTCCTGCCTTAACGATATATGCCTTACCACGCTCTAACATGGAACCGAGAGCAAACTTAAGGCTTGGTGCCTTATACTCTGGCATCTCTATAATGAAGAAAGACTTTCTGTACTTCATTCCGTTAATAGCTTTAACAAGCAGCGCACCAAGAAGAATAAGTACAATACCTACGAAATACATAAGTGGTCCGACCCACATGTTATCTCCGAAGAACGCGCCTGCGAAAAGGGCGATAACAGGAAGCTTTGCTCCACAAGGCATATAAGTAGCAAGCATCGCTGATGTTCTTCTTTCTCTCTCGTTACGGATAGTTCTACATGCCATGATTGCAGGAATGCCGCAGCCTGTACCGATAACCATAGGAATAACAGTTTTACCTGAAAGACCAACTTTTTTTAAGATTGGATCGAGGACTACTGTAGCTCTAGACATGTATCCGCAGTCTTCAAGAAGTGCGATAAGGAAGTACATAACCATTACAAGAGGGAGGAAGCCTACTACTGCGCCAACACCACCGATGATTCCATCAACAAGAAGTGCGTAGAGAAGAGGGTTACTGTCAGACATCTTATCTCCAACCCATGCCTGGAAAGTCTCAATCCATCCTACGAGCCAGTCCGCAATCCACGTTCCAACAGTTGACTGTGAGATATAAAACACGAGGAACATAATTACAGCAAATATAATAAGACCTAGTACCGGATGCGTAAGAACTGCATCAATCTTATCGCTCTTATTCTTATCCTTAGTAAGTACTTTACGTGTCTCGACACTTTTTACTACTGAATTAACGAATTCAAATCGCTTTTGGTCAGCCTCTTGAACTTCTTCTTTGCTGTGAAGATCAACACCGCTTTGAATATATGGAGCATCCTGGCTTTTGCCAGCGACCTCGATAGCCTTTGCAATTACTTCTGTGAGGCCCTTGTTAGAGGTAGACACCGTATCAATTACAGGGCACTTGAGTTTCTTCTCGAGTTCGTGGTTGTTGATAGTAGTGCCTTTTTTCTCGTTAATGTCACTTTTGTTAGTAGCAACTACAACTGGAATTCCAAGCTCTAAGAGCTGGGTTGTAAAAAAGAGGCTTCTGCTTAAGTTTGTCGCATCAACAATATTTACGATAACATCCGGATTCTCATTTTTTACAAAACTGCTTGTAATACTTTCTTCAGAAGTGAAAGGGGACATGGAGTATGCTCCAGGGAGGTCAACGATAATGACATCTTCATTCCCACTATAGTAAGTTTTCTTGATTGGCTTTTCTTTACGATCAACCGTAACGCCTGCCCAGTTGCCAATCTTCTCGTTGCTACCGGTCAAGCTATTGTACATAGTTGTCTTTCCACTATTAGGATTACCAGTAAGTGCAATTCTCATATTGTTCTCCTCATTTCTATTTATGTATAAGTTAGTTATAGCTAACCTATATGCAAAAAAATTAGTCTTCGACTTCTATAGTTCTTACCAGATCAGAATCAACATTGTATCTGGCATCCTTTATAGAAAGTACGTAGCTGTTTCTTGTGTTGGAGACAACTGTAATAGAACCACCCATATAGCATCCAAGTGATAGCAGAAAGTTTAAAAGTTCTTCGTCATCAGTATGGATTTTTTTCACTACATAATCTGTTCCAAGATTACCATCAATTAATCTCATAAGTAGTCCCCCTAAGTCTGCTTAATTGGCGGTTAGGTATACCTAACTGATGGAGAGTTTAGTATAACTAACTGAGTTTGTCAATACTAACCCTACGCTTGATTCTTTGTAATTTGCTATGGTTATTTATAAATGTTATAGTGACTTTGATTTAAGCAACAGGTGGTTATATGAGTTATATAAAGCACAAATCAGAAGAGTCATTAGAAGATTATCTAGAGACTATTCTTCTCCTTCAAAAAAAGAAGGGTAATATTCGCTCTATCGATATAGTAAATGAGCTTGGCTACACTAAGGCTAGTATTAGCATTGCTATGAAGGGGTTGCGCGAGAAAGAACTTATAACAGTAACAGATACTGGATATATCGCTTTAACTGACTCGGGGCTTGCCAGAGCTGAGCGTGTATTAGAAAAGCATACTTTACTAAGAGACTGGCTTGTAAAGCTTGGTGTAAGCTTGGAAGTTGCTGATGAAGAAGCATGTCGTATAGAACATGATATTAGTGAAGAGACTTTTGATTTATTGAAAAAGCATTGTCTGAAGTAACTCTTATTATATTACGGTAATTATTACCAACCTGCATTTTATTAGTTGATATTTGTGGTCTTGTTGCGATTGTTCCGTATACAACGAGAGAAAATTTGATTGTAATGATTGGAGCTACAGCAGGTGTGTTGTAGCAAATAACTCAATGATGGCAGCTTTCGATGGGCTAGAAGGCGATTATATGCTTGAGGATGGGCATTTCGATTTGAATAAAAAGCTGAGGATGAGCTGCTTAATGCTATCGCTACAGGCGAGTTGGCAGACATTCGCGCTTACTACCCAGATTTTGAAGAAGTTTCTGTAACTATTTATAAGAACTTCTCGTTAACCTTATAGTTATTGCTTATAAGCTTCGTCTTTCTCCTTTGTAATTTTTAAGGCATGACCTTAACGGAGGAAAAAGCGAAATGCAATTAAGCTTCCAGACTGGAAGTTTTTTACAAGATTTAGAACAAGAATTCTCTCAGAATAAAGCTAATTATGCTCTTTGACTACATTAGAATACGCCGAATTCCAATGACTAATGCTCTCAAGAATGTTGAGTAAGGACAGAGTGCGTTAGTTAACAATATATTGTATAATTGTAATAAAATATTGTTATATGTAAACAGTATTTGTTATTGGTTATGAGCTAGAGATAATTTACAAGGAGGCTTTATGGGATTTTTCTCTAATCTTTTCGGAAAGAAGACATGCTGTCTTTGCGGTGCAGAATGTGGCGTGATGAGCAGAACAGGAATCAAAAATAAGGAATATGTTTGTAGCGAATGTGGGACTAAGTGCAGTGAGCATTGCAGAATATCTGAACTTGATAAGGCTGGTGTTGAAGAACACATCAAGCTTATGGAGAGCCAGGAGCGTATTTATCAGAAGTATTTCGAGAATACTCCAAAGAAAATTTACCCTTCAACTATCGAAGAAGATCAGATTGTCTTTATGGATGACATCGGTATGTTTACAATTCGTGATAAGCACAATTCAAAGAAGAAGGTTAATCACGATATGTTCCGTTACGATACTGTAGATACTTACGAGTATTACTGTAAGAAGAACAAGGATGATAAGGGTAACGAAGTCTTTGTTGAAGATGGTCTTAAGATTAAGTTTATTCAGCCTGCAATTGGCGCTGTAGATTCTTCCTCTGGAAATGGAAAGATGCCACATCCTTATGCAAAGCGTGAAGTAGTTGTTGTTTTCCGTAAGAAGGATAAGCAGGCAGATTATGCTGATAACGCTATCCAGCATTTCGATTACATCTTTGGTGTTAACAGAGACAGAACAGGCTTGTTTGGCGGTGCTTCTGCTCAGAAGAAAGCAGAGATTAAGGCTGGTGCAGATATGCTTAGTGCTATGGCATCCGTTGCTAAAGCTGCAGCTCAAAATGGCCTTGAGGAGGCTGCAAATTCGGCTGAACTGAAGTCGAAGATGGAGCAGGCAATCGAATCAGGTAATGATGCTAAGACAAGAGGACTTTCCAAGTATACAAAGGCTGCAGACGAAGCTGAAGCAGCTGCTATGTAATCTAAAAGTATTTTTGCTTAATTAGTTAAGTAAAGGCCAGATGTCATATTTTGACATCTGGTTTTTTAGTATTGTTTTGTTATTGAGATAAGAGTATTTTATAAATAGTTTGATAATCAAAGTATTTATATATTTTAGGGGGGGACAACAGACTGTGATTGACTCATCTAATACAAAGACAATATATGATTTGGTAATTAATGCCGGAAATGAATATGCCGATAAGCGCTTTTTAAGCTATGAAGTTTATGGCGAAGTTCAAAATGTATCTTATGGCAAATTCGTAGAAGAATGTAAAGCTGTTATCTCATGGATTCAGGAATATAGCGTAAAGCTTGGAAGAGTACTTCATGTTGGTCTTTATGGTCAAAACAGCCATCCGTATTTTGTTGCACTTATGGCTACTATGGCTGCTGGTGCAGTTGCTGTTCCTCTTGATGTTCAGATGCATGAGGATGCTTTGGCAGATGCAGTAAATAGAGCTGAGGTTGACGTCCTTTTTTATGACTATAGCCAGGACTCAGTCGTTCAGCTTATCAAGGATCAGTGTGAGGGCGTTAAGGATTATTTCATCTTCAGAAAGAACTCCAGAGAGAAGAACTTAAGCTCCATTATTAAGGAATATAAAAATAAGCATTTTATTAACTATACCAAGGAAGAGAATCTGGCAATGATTCTTTTTACTTCAGGCACAACAGGCAAAAGTAAGGGAGTTATGCTTTCTCAGCGTAACCTTATTGATAATGTATTCTGCTCTGATGTTGAGCATGTAAGTAGTGAAGATGTATATCTCAATGTTCTTCCTATTCATCACATCTTCTGCGTAAACGGAGATCTTCTTATTGCCATGAGATATGGTGACGTAGTTTGCCTTAATCAGGAATTAAGTAAGCTTACATCTCATATTCTTTTGTTCCAGCCAACAATTATCAGAATGGTTCCAATGATGGCCAAGACTTTATATAACAGAGCAGTTCTTCTTGCAAAGCAGAAAAAGTGTTCTATCAAGAAAGTTAAGTCAGAAGTTTATGGTGAGAATCTTACAAGAATCGTAAGTGGGGGTGGATATTTACCACCTGAACTTGCTACAAATTATGAAGAGATTGGCATTCAGATCAGGCAGGGATATGGTATGTCTGAGTGTTCACCTAAGATTACAGCTCCAGACTGGAACAGACTAGATAAGGTAGCATCTGTTGGTAAAGTTGTTCGCGGTTGTGAGATTAGAACTGTGGATGGCGAGATTCAGGTTAAGAGCCCTTCTGTAATGATGGGTTACTATAACGAGCCTGAACTTACTTCAGAAGCTATAACTGAGGATGGCTGGCTTTGCACTGGTGACTTAGGTTATGTAGATGAAGACAATTACCTGTTCTTAACAGGCCGTAAGAAGAATCTCATTATTTTAAGTAATGGTGAGAATGTTGCACCAGAACCAATCGAGAATATGTTTATCAATGATAACCTCGTAGAGGAGATTATCGTTATTGGTGACGATGACGTAGTAGCCTGTGAGATTTATCCTAACTTTAAGTATGCTGATGTTGCTGGTATTAAGGATATCGAGTCGGCTTTGAATGACATCATTAAAAAGCACAACGAATCCCTGTCTACATACCAGAAGATAAGCAGGCTGTATGTGCGTAATGTGCCTTTCGAGAAGACATCTTCCAAGAAGATTATCCGTAATAAGACGGTTGCCAACAGTAAAAAAGAAAAGAAAAACAAGCAGTACAAGAAGCCTGCTAATGAGCTTCAGGAGAAGATTTTTAACCTTGTAGCCAAGGCTGTAGGTAATGAGGACTTTGGTGTAGATGAGTCCTTCTATGATATTGGTCTTGATTCACTTGGAAGCGTGATGCTTATTTCTGACATGCAGGCTGAGCTTAAGATTTCTGTAACTCTTGATGAGCTAATGGAAAACTCTACTGTAGAGAAGATGGAGGCATTTTGTCAGGTAGCTAAAGAGAATACAGTAGACTATACCAAGCGTGATGTTTATCCGCTTACAAACCTTCAGACGTTCTTTGCTTACTGTATGAGAGGTAATACTACAGCTAATCTTCCATTCCTTTTCCGCTTAAGTAAGAAGATTGACCTTGATAAACTTAAAGCTTCTATCGAGACTTTGATTGATGTTCATCCAGAACTTAAGTGCGTAATTCAGTTCAACGGACAGATGTTTATGAACTATCGTAATGACGACGTAAAGGTGGAAATCCCAATCGAGGAGGTTGGTGAAGACGAGTGGGAGGAGACCAGGGAAAATCTCGTTCAGGCATACATGTATGGTCAGGGCGATCCTCTGTATCACATCACTATCTATAAGACTAAGGCTGCCAACTATTTGTTCTTTGACCTCGCTCACATAATGGGTGATGGTATGAGTATGAATGTCCTTTTTGAGGACTTAAGTAAGATATATGCAGGGGAGGAAGTTGCAGCTTCAGACTATACTTTCTTCGAGCTTATTCTTGATGAGAAGGATAAGGATGCCAGAGGTCTTCGTACTAAGTATGAGCAGTATTTCGAGAAGCTCATGGATGGATACAAAATTAAGAGAACACTCTTCACTAATAAGTTTTCTTACTCACTTCGCAAGGGTCAAAATGCAGAAATCAGCAGAAGATTTAATAACCTCAACCGTAAGAAGGTATTAAACTTCTGTAAGCGTAAAGGTATCTCAGAAAATGTATACTTCCTTACTGCATTTAATATTTGTACAAGTATCTTCTCTGATAGTAATGACACAGTAACTACTTCTATCCATAGTGGTCGTACTGACAGCAGATGGAACAGAGTTGTTGGACCTCTTTTCCTGACATATCTTTTCAGATATCAGAAGGTAGCTCATGAGAAGGTTGACGATCTTTTGAAGAAGAATGCTAATCAGATTATGAATACTATGAGGTCTTATATCTCCACTCTTCATGCTGATGAGATGTTTTTCCAGTATCAGGGCGACATTCTTAATTTCAGTGATATTGGTGGAGAGAAGGTAGAAAAAGAAACAATTACACTTGATTCTCTTCCATTCCATCTCCAGATTATGTCTGATCCTAAGGGATACAGATACCTGCTTAGATATTGGCAGAATAGAATGGACAGAGAACAGCTTAATATCTTCTTACAGTGTTACGAGTGCGTTCTTGAGGCAATGCTTGAGGAGACTTCAGTTCGTAAGCTTCGTAACTATTTCCCTCATAGCGTTTTCCCACTTCACTATGAGACTACTGCTGCCAAGATTAATTATGAAGCTGGAGAGAATCTGATTATCGATGTACCAGGCAAGACTAAGGTTAAGGTATATGTATTTGACGATAAACTTAATAAGCAGCCTTTTGGTGGATGGGGCGAACTATATGTTGTTGGACACCCAACTATTGGATACTTAGAGAAAGTTCAGTATCCATATGCTGATGAGGGTGTATACAGGACTGGAAGAATTGCCCGTATCCTGCCTAATGGTGATATCGATTTGCTCGAGAACGGCGGCAGAACAATTATGTCTGAAGGTATCAGAGGTCGTAAGTTCTTAGACCTCTATCAGATGGAGACTACACTTATGGAATATAAGGGAGTTAAGTCTGCAGAGTGCTATATGGCTTACGGTCCTAAGAACGCTTTCTATCTTACAGCCGAACTTACACTTAAGCGTAATGTTAAGACTGAGGATATGGATGTCGAGGCCATAAAAGAGTTCGTTAAAGAAAAGGCAGGAGAAGATCTCGTACCAACTGTAATAAAGTTTGTATAAGGATAAATAGTATTTGTGGTGTTATGCTGGGATTACTAATCTCTGGATGCTGAAATTATTGATCTCCGCTGGTGTAAATGCCGCTAAGCATACCACCACAGATTACATTATCAGAATTACCATTGACATCGATATTAATTCGCCCACGATTGCAGCGGTAGTAGTTGTTGTTTCTTCTGCAGTTGTCTCCTGAGTTTCTTCAGTCTATTCGATGATGGTTGTCTCAGTCAAAGATTCTTAAGAGGTAGTTGAGTCTGATTCTAAAACATCAATACTGCTACAGGCGTTAAACAGAATAACTGAAGTTAAGATAGGAGGAATGATTATTCATTTGTTGTTCATATAAATCAGCTTATCAATAAAACTTAATTAGAAATTCTCATTAAAGAACTTCTTGATACCTTCAGCGGCACGCTCTTCGTCTTCGCCGATAACATTTACAGTAATCTCATCGCCACACTTAATAGCAAGGCTCATAACTGCGAGAATCTGTGTAGCTTCTGCTGATTTTTCTTCCTTGGAAATAAAGATTTTACTTAAATACTTTGAAGCAGCTGTACTAAGCTGACCAGCAGGTCTGACATGAACGCCAATCTCGTTTTTAATAGTATAAGTAAAAGTCTTCATTTTGATTGTCTCCCGACTATGGATTTGAAGTAATTATATCACCGTTGATTCTACTTAAGTCCATGTAATAGTCTATATATTTGAATTTAGGTGGACTTTTACATAGACTTTCAGGGTAAATGTTTGCTGTAATTATCATCTGACACAGGGAAAGATTCGCGGCAAAAGAAAAGGTCGCAATACGCGACCTTGTAATACTTTAATTTTAAGCTATATATTACTAGTCCTCAAAAATGTCACCCATTTTTAATTTCCTCCTCTCGTTTGTTTTTTGTTTGATGATGTGAGTATAGAAAAGCCTCTGTTGCAGAACTGTTGTATCGCAAAAACTTCCCAAACTTGCAAAACTGACTTATGGGGAGATTAATAGTACACTCCTTGTGTTAGAGTAAGGAAAATACCTGACGGAGGTGCCTTTTATGACTACAAGAGAAGCGAGAAATATAGTTAATGAGTTCGATGAGAATCGTAACCCATCTGAGCAGGAAGTTTTTCTTTTTACTGAGGCGTTGAATTACTTGATTGAGGAGGAAAAGAATCCGAGAGACATGATGTATCTTGGTGGTTATTACTATGAGATTAAGCAATTTGATCTGGCACTGAAGTATTATGAGATGGCTGCCACTTTTGATTTTGATGATGCGTATGAATGCCTTGGTTATATCTGGTACTACGGCAGAACGGGGCAGAAGGATTATGAGAAGGCTTTCTACTATTTCGAGAAGATGATGAATAAGGGACACCTGGTCGCGACTTACAAAGTAGCTGATATGTACAAGAACGGTTACTATGTTGAGAAGAGTCAGGCAAAGTACGAGGAGATAATTGAGGGACTTTTTCCTAAGGTTAAGAAATGCCGTAGCGTATTTGATCCTGTTCCGGAGGTTTTTACGAGACTGGCGAGAATCAGAACTGATCAGGGTAAAGAGGACGAAGCTGTTAATCTCTATTTTGAGGCGAAGAGATGCCTGGCGCAGCGTATTAGCATTAATGCTTTTTTTGGTAACCTTAATATCATGAAGTGGCTTATAGATGATCTTTATGAGTTAATTGAGTTCGATGAAGACTTCTTTGATTTCTTTGATCTTTACTACCTGCTTAAAACACCACATAAGATTACTTTTATGTATGAGGACAGGAAGTATATGCTCGAGTCTGTAATGGAGGGTGAGGAATGTGTCGTTAGCTTTAATGGCAAGTGGTATCACGACAGAGATGAGTTCTTCAAGAAGGCGATGATTGGCGATTATGTGGCAACATCCCTGTATAAGGATTTGTATGCTTTTGAGGTTATTGAGTAATGGGTGAGTTGATATATGAGAGAGGTTCTGCTTTTGCGCGTTATGAGGAACTCTTAATCAGGCGTGATGATTTTAAGAAGGAAGCTTTCATGTGGGACCGAGAGTTCATAAGGACTTTTGGTGACAGGATATTAAGGAATTTTGAGCTTAAAATCGAGTGTATCAGGAAGAAGAAAACTATAGCTTTTTGTCAGGCTGCCATCAACCGCGGCAGCAGCATAAGCATGGATGAACTTCAGGCTCATCTTAAGCGCGAAATGGCAGAGTATGAGGCACAGTTACGTGCTTTGGCAAAGGATAATCAGCTGGCAAAGAATCACGGTAATATCTCTGAGATAGAACTAATTCAGATTAAGAAAATTTACAGGCGATTAGCCAAGAAACTTCATCCAGATATTAATCCTAAGACAATGGAAGATGACAAACTTCGAGAATTGTGGGAGAGTGTTGTTGCTGCATATAAGTGTAACAATGTTAAAGATATGAAAGAACTTGAACTTCTCGTATCAGCTGCGCTGGATGATAAGGTAGAAATTGAAATTCCAGATATTGAAGATAAAATCCTGGAAGTACTAACTGAGATTGAAGATATCAAAAATAACGATCCGTATATGTATAAATTTCTTCTGGATGATAAAACTGCAATTGAAGATAAGAATAAGGAACTGGATGAGGAATTTGTTGCTTATGATGAGTATAGGATTGAGCTTGAGGAACTTCTTCAGAATCTTATGACAGGAGGAGGTGTAACATTTACATGGGAAATGAATTAACAGTAAAGGAGCAGGGATTAGTCTCTGTTGTTAAGGATAATGACCTCAGCGATGTACTGAAGCCACTTATCAAGGAGATTCATCTTTTTGATTCATATATCGCAGGTACAACACATCTTAAAGATCCTTCTGTTCTTGAGACGATTAAGGAAGGTGATAGTCTCTTACTTCAAAGAGAGGAAAACAAGTTTGATATTAACGCGATTATCATCATGACTGAGGATAGACGTAAGTTAGGATATGTACCTGAGAAGGACAATTTAATATTCGCGAGATTAATGGATGCAGGTAAGCTTTTGAAGGGTAGAATCACCAATATAGAGAATCGAGGCTCTTTCAGGCAAATCAGTGTAGGAATCTACCTGGTTGATTTTTAAGTTAATAAGTCAGAATTACATTGTAAGCGATGTATTAATTTATGTTATAGTGTAGAAGATATTTTTAAGGAGATTAAGCCCATGGAAAAATCCAAAGTTTACTACACTGATTTTAGAACAACATACGGTATAGGCCTTCCAACAAAACTGGCAAAACTTTGCCGTAAGGCTGGAATTGGCGATATGGATCTGGAGAATAAATTTGTAGCAATTAAAATTCATTTCGGTGAGCTTGGTAACCTCGCTTATCTTCGTCCTAATTATGCTAAGGCAGTAGCTGACGTTATTAAGGAGAACGGCGGTATGCCTTTCCTTACTGACTGTAATACGCTCTATCCTGGATTCCGTAAGAATGCCCTGGAGCACATAAGCTGTGCTCAGGAGAACGGATTTAATGAGCAGACAACAGGATGCCACATCATCATTGCTGATGGACTTCGTGGTACAGATGATATCGCAGTTCCTGTAGAAGGTGGCGAGTATTGTAAAGAAGCTTATATCGGACGTGCTGTAATGGATGCTGATGTATTTATTTCACTTAATCATTTTAAGGGTCATGAGTGCACTGGCTTTGGTGGTGCGATTAAGAATATTGGTATGGGCTGTGGAAGCCGCGCTGGTAAGATGCAGCAGCATAACCATGGTAAGCCAGTTATTAATCAGGATTTGTGTAAGGGATGTAAGCGCTGTACTAAGGAATGTGGTTCTGAAGCTATTACTTTCGTAGACGGTAAGGCCACAATTGATGAGAATATCTGTAAGGGCTGCGGACGCTGTATTGGAGCATGTGCTTTTGATGCTATCTCTAATCCTAACGATAATGCTAACGAAGTATTGGGTTGCAAGATGGCTGAGTACACAAAGGCTGTATTAGATGGAAGACCTCACTTCCACGTAAGCTTGATTGTTGACGTATCTCCTAACTGTGATTGCCATCCAGAAAACGATGCTCCAATTCTTCCTAATATTGGTATGTTCGCATCATTTGACCCAGTTGCTTTGGATCAGGCCTGCGTAGATGCATGTCAGGCTGCAGACCCAATCAGAAATTCTCAGCTTGGTGATAACCTGGCAAAGTCTGACTGGCATCATCATCACGATCACTTTAAGGATTCAAATCCTAATGTTGCTTGGAAAGAGACATTAGAGCATGCAGAAAAGCTTGGTATAGGTACAAGAGAATACGAGCTTATTAAGATGTAATGCTGTTACTTAATGCCACAAATTTGAATAAAACTTTTACTGGAGACGTCCTCTTTGAGAACGTTTCCTTTAATGTGTACGATTCTGACAAAATTGGCTTTGTTGGTGTAAATGGTGCAGGTAAGTCTACACTGTTTAAAATCATCACTGGAAGTATTAATTACGACAGCGGTGATATTACCAAAAACAAAGATATGAGAATCGGTTACTTAGAGCAGCATCCGGTAACTAACGATAATGCGACGATTATGGATGAGATTATGACGGTCTTCTCTGAAGTAATCGATATTGAAGAAGAACTCTTAAGAATTAATCAGGACATAGAAAATAATCAGGGCGATATTAATAGCTTAGTTAAGAGACAGGCCTTTTTGCAGGAACGCTTCATAGAACTTGATGGTGCTTACTATAAGTCCAAGATTAAAAGTGTTCTGACTGGTCTTGGATTTTCTGAAGAGGATTTTGATACTCCTCTTGGTAAATTGTCAGGCGGTCAGAAGACTCGCGTCGAGCTTTGTAAGATACTCTTATCTAACACTAATCTGCTTTTACTTGATGAGCCTACTAACCATCTTGATATCGATTCTGTGGAGTGGCTTGAGGACTTTTTGACTTCATATAAGGGTGCGTTTATTGTTATCTCTCACGACAGATTTTTCTTGGACAGGGTTACAGAGAAGACATTTGAACTTCAAAACAAGCATCTTCGTACATTTGATGGCAGCTATAGTGAATATGTTGCTCAGCGCGAGATTGAAAAACTTACTGAGCAGCGTAACTACGATTACACTACCCGTGAGATCCATCGTCTCGAGCAGGTAATCGAGCAGCAAAGAGTCTGGAAAAAGAAGAAAAATAAAAAGACTCATACTCTGGATAACACTCGTAAGGCAATTGAGAGACTTCAGAAAAATCTGGTGGAACCTGAGAAGGGGCCTCAGTCTATGCGATTTAAGTTTAAGGCCTGCCCTGGTGGTGCTAATAATGTGCTTATAACTGAAGATCTCGGTATGAGCTTTGGTGACAATAAACTCTTTGAGGGTGTTAATATTCATATCAAGAAGGGAGAGAAAGTATTCCTTCTTGGTCCTAATGGCTGTGGCAAGACTACGCTTATAAAGATTCTTATGGAGCAACACCAGCAAACTTCAGGCAAGTACAAAATTGGTGAGAATATCCATGTAGGCTACTACGATCAGCTCAATGAGAATGTTGACCGCACCAAGACTGTAATAGATGTGATCTGCGATGAATATCCAGCGCTTACTTTGACTGAAGCTCGTAATGCACTGGCGCTTTTTCTCTTCAGAGGGGATGACGTATTTAAAGACGTGAAGGCACTGTCTGGAGGCGAGCTTGCCAGACTGGTTTTAACTAAGCTTTTGCTTAATCAGGTGAACTTCCTAATCATGGACGAGCCTACCAACCACTTAGATATCATCTCTAGAGAGGCCTTGGAGAAAGCACTATTTGATTACGACGGAACTATGCTTATGGTTTCACACGATAGATATTTTATTAATAAGCTTGCAGACAGGATTTTGTACTTAACTCCTAATGGCGTTGTTGAGTATGAAGGTAATTACGATGATTATCTTAACGGCAGACAGGAGTTGGTAGCAGAGGTTAAGGCTGAGGAGGAAGTCTCTGAAGGCTATCTGGACTATCAGGAAAAGAAACGCTATGAAGCGCAGAAGCGTAAGATTTTCAATAGATTTACCAAGGTCGAAGAGCTTATCGAATCTAACGACAAGAAGATAGATGAGTTAACTTTAAAAAGTGCAGATCCTTCGATAGCAACAGATTATGTTAAGTTAACTGAGATTTCTAACACGATTGAGGACCTTAAAGCGCAGCAGGACGCTTTGATGGAAGAGTGGGAAGAGCTTCAGATTAAGATGGAAGAATATGATGGATAAATCCAAATTCGCTAAGTCTACAATAGTCCTGACCATTATTTACAGTATGATCGCGATAGTCTCTATAGCATGCGAGACTATTTGTTGTGCCCACCTGTTCCTGTGATTCTGTGGATTATTACGCTTGTGATTTATTCCGCGTATATTTAAGTCTTAGATATACTCTGCGATATCAATATTCTCGCCTACGAGACCTATGTAAGCTCCATCCTTTGCTTCAGAAGAATCAGCATGTGCCAAAAGCCACTTGTTCTTAGCTCTTAAGAGTCTATCTTCCCATGCCTTAGGCTCAAACTCTGGTTTGTCGCCGTTAGTGCCGTAAGGCAAAGCAATCATTACCTGGAATCCCTCTGTAGGGTCGTCGTGGCATGGGGCATAGTGAAGGGTAGTAGCGTATACTTCGACCATAACGCCTGCAGGCACTCGAAAGGCTTTTACCTTAGAAGTATCGAGCACACCATCAGTAATCTCATCTTGGCGCGCGAGTAGTAAAATAAAGTTCTTAGTTCCAAGGTTATATTCACTATCGCGATGATACTCAAAGCAGTTAAGCTTGGTATTATGGCCATTACAAAAACCGAGTTCTACTGGCATACCACCATAGAGATGATTAGAAACAATATCCAGCGCTGGCAAGCTTTGAAGATTCTCATCTTCAGCGACATAAACTACTCCATCAGGAAGAATCGTATTCTTAAGTGTCTCTAGGATTTCATTAACAGCATCATCAATACCATTAACAATCTGGCCATAAGGTTTAAATTCCGGATCAAATACTGAATAGATTTTCATACAATTCTCCTTGATATAGCGAAGTGTTTTTATGGTTTTTCTTTTCTTTATTATACAAGAATAAGAGTATGGGGTGGAGAAATACTTAATTTGAAAAATTAATTAGACAGTTCTCGATGACAAGTTTGTTTTATTTGCTTGATGCATTTTGTATAATTAATATTCAATAGTTTCCTAAAATTAAGAAGATGAGGCGTAAAGACTTGATTAGAAGAGCAGTAAAAAGTGAGAGTGAACCGTTAGGATTTGCTTCGTTTTCGAAATACTTTGTCTGCATATTATGTTTTCTGTTTTTTTTATTTTTAACTACCGTAAGTATGCTTCATACTACCGGAATGGATGTTGAGCCGAATTTAGAACAATTGATTTATAAAAATGATATTTTTCTGTTGAATGTTATTGTCTTATTAATTGGATTAGTGTTGTTACCGTTAATTGCTAAATTGCTCAATAAAGTAACACTAAAACAAGAAATAGTATTTATAGTAATTTGGACCGTAATATTAGGCTCTATATGGGTTTTTACTTCAAATAGTTCTCCAACGGATGATTCGGGAATGGTATCTAATGCTTCTTTGGCATTTGCCAGAAATGATTTCAAGGTTCTTCAGGAAGATACTTATTTCAAGATTTATTCATTCCAACTTGGATATGTTTTATATGGTGAGATTGCAGTCAGAATTGCATCTTTCTTTAAATCAGTTGAAGATAATTTACTGTTTTTAGAATTTTTCAACGTTATTTGGCTTGCTCTTTCATTTGTTGGAATGATATTGATTAATACGAGATTGTTTTCTGATGAGAGAATTCGTCATATTACATTCTTGCTTTTAGTATTTTGTTTTCAGCCATTAGTATCGTGTTCATATCTGTATGGTTTAATTCCTGGAGTGGTTTGTGGCATCTGGGCTGTGTATTTTGAGATTGTTTGGTTAAAAACTGGCAAATTAAGATGCATGATAATGTCAGCTATTCTTATAGGATTAGGAGTTTTAATAAAACCAAATTACAGTATTTTTGCTGTTGCTCTTGGTATTGTTGCATTGATTTCTGTCTTTAAAACTAATGTTTCTGCTAGAGAGATTAGAAATGTCGTTATATACATAGTTAGCGTTGTTTTGTTAGTCGTAACTTTACCTGCATCAGTGAAGTCTTTTTATGAAAAAAGGAGTGGTGTTGATTTAGGTGATGCTATTCCTTATCTATCTTGGTTTGCTCTTGGTATGAGTGAACCAACATACGCAGGCACTGGACCAGGTTGGTATAACGCAGCAACTACAGTTTGGAATTTTTATGATAGTGATTGCAATGCTAAGGTTGCTAGTGAAAGATCGTATCAATATATTCAGGAGAGGATGGCTTATTTTAGAGATAATCAACAGTATGCTGTGGATTTCTATTATGGAAAAGCAGTCTCCCAATGGAATGAAACTACATATCAAAGTGTATGGAACAATAATGTGCGAGGGCAATATAAAGAGAAAACTGGTCTGGCTGCATGGGCTTGTAGCAAAGAACGTGGACGGACAATAGTAGAAGGTTTTATGGATTATTATGCGCAATTAGTTTTCTTTGGCTGCTTGGTTGGTGTCTATTCCTGTAAAAAAAGAGATGCTTTTTACGAATACATTTTTCCTCTTATTATATTGGGAGGGTTCCTATACCACATATTAGCAGAAGCGAAATCACAATATTCTTTGCCGTACTTTATTCTAATGTCAGGCTTTGCTGCGAAAGGAATAGTAGCTTTTTACGACAGTTTTTTAAGGAAAAGAGTTTTATTGTATACAGAAAAAGCGAAGTGTTTTTTTACTATAGTATTTAAGTCTCTACATACTTATTTTAATGATATATTTTTGAAAATCTTTCGTAGATTTTTAGAAGAATAAGAAACTAACCGTAAATTTATTTTTAGATATTCTTATTAACTGTTTACTGAATCTTCACGGTTTGAGAAGTATAATCATAATATCTAACTTTTATTTTAGGGTTGTATGGATAATAACTTTGAACAAAGCGGTTATCGTCTTGTATGGGGCGAAGAATTTTCTGGTGATTCAGCGGGCTTTCTGGACTGGAATGTCGAAGCTCGTCCTGCGGGTGAGTTTAATAATGAACTTCAGGAATATGTTCAGAGTGAAGAAAATGTCTATGTTAAAAACGATATCCTCTACATAAGACCAGTCAGACGAGTTGCTGATAATGGGGATGTTACGTATACCTCAGGTCTTCTTACAACAAGAAATAAGCATGAGTTTACATATGGCAAATTTGAAGCCCGCATTAAGATTCCATATACAAATGGATTTATGCCTTTCTTCAAGCTTTGCTGTAATCCTAAGATTTATGGTAAGTGGCCTGTTGGCGGACAGATTGATATTCTAAGTGTTCCTACAAGACTTGCTAATAAAAACTATGTAAGTATTCACTATGGTGAGAATCAAATTCTCGAGCAGGCTGCATATTCTTTCCCTGTAGGTTACAATGCTGCGGACGATTTTCATGTGTATACATGTGAGTGGATTCCAGGAAAGATCTCATTCTCAATAGACGGTGAACAATTCTTCGAGTCTAATGTTGAAGAGCCTTTTAACCATCCATTCTATATTCAGCTCGGTATGGGTATCGGCGGTCAGATGGGTGGCGCTTTGTCTACTATTACTGACTTTTCAGAAGATGGTGCACTTCTTGTAGATTATATTCGCGTATATCAAAAGGATGAGTATCAGCTACCTCTTAAGGGTGAGGCGCGTAAGCTCATATCAGTTTGTGGAAGCTGGGAAGATGCTGAGAATTTTAATATTTTCCTCAGGTCCTTTGATACTCCTGAAATTCGTGATAAATACCTTGTTTCTGCATATACATTTGGTGCCCTGGAGCACGAAGACAAGCGAATCGATGAGAATAAGTTTGTCGAATATATAGAGCAGTCAAAACCAGATGTGATGGTTGTCTTTGCTCAGATGATTCGTAATGAAGAAATCATTGAGGCATTAATTAAAATTGCACACGATCGTGATATTCCACTCTTTATGTTTGAGAAGCCTCATGAGGGTGTTATTAATGTAGCATGTCAGTACGATGAGGGATTTGATAATATCTGCAGACACATCGTCGAGTATCACGGAATTAAGAATGTAGATATGTTTGCGGGCTTCCGCGGAAATGAATTCTCTGACAGGCGTATAGCTATTTTTAAGAAGGTTCTTAAGGATAATGGTGTAGCTGTTGACGAGAGAAGAATTCATTATGGAGACTTCTGGGATGAAGCTGCATCTCAGGTATTAGAGGGCCTTCTTAATTCAGGGTATAAGGTTCCTGAAGCTATAATCTGCGCTAATGATTCCATGGCTTTAGGGGTAGAGTCAACTCTTAAGCGTCATGGCTATAAAGTTCCTGAGGATGTTAAAATTGCTGGCTTTGATGGTATCAGAGAGACATCTCTTCATAATCCTGCGATTACCAGCTGCTGTCCTGACTATTATGAGTTTGTTAATGATTTCTTAGAGATAGTGGATAACTGGGAAGATAAGGAAAAGCATCAGTCAATTATCGATACTTCAATTGAAGTTAACTATAAGTATTTATATCGTACGTCCTGCGGATGTAAAAGGCAAGAAAGCGAAGAAGAAGTTGCAGATCTTGTCTCAATAGCTGCCCGTGATAACACAGATAACTTCAGACATATGTATGAGATGAGCCGCTTTGTAAGTAAAGCAGTTCAGGTTGGTAACTTCTTTGATGCTTTGTCGGTTCTCGAGAGACATTTGTGGCTTTGGGCTAATCAGTATTATTTTGTAGCTCTTAAGGGTAATGATACCAAGCTTCGAGTATTATTCTCTGGCTATAAAAATGTATATAAGCATGACCATCGTTATATTAATCTTAACAAGGCTTTACCTGATATCGATATGCTTATTGAAAAAGACAGCGGTATCAACTTCTTGTTGTTCAAGCAAATTAGAGTTCACAGCGACGATTTTGTTTTTGCCTGCACTGGACTTAAGGATATAACTCTTAGAAGCGAACAGAGATTTGAGGAGTTTGCACTGTTCACATCTACTGTACTTAATTCAGTTTATAACAATCAGAATTATGTCAGTGCAAATGCTGAGATTAAAAAGCTCTCGGAGAGTGATGTACTTACAGGTCTTTATAACAGACGTGGCTTTATGGATGAACTTGAGCGACGTATAGAAATTGCTAGAGGCAAGAAAAAGATTCTCACCTTATTCTCTGTAGACATGGATGGTCTTAAGTATATTAATGATACTTTTGGCCATAACGCTGGAGATAATGCGATTGTCATTATGGGTGAGGCATTACTACGATTTGTAGGTGGACGAGGAATATGCGCACGCTATGGTGGAGACGAGTTTGCTTTCGCGATACTGTCTTACCAGGAAGGCGAAGTAGATCTTGATAGTGTCCATCGAGAGCTCGCTTCTATAATTAGCGATAATCCAAGACTTGAGGGCGTGCCATATAATGTTACTGCCAGCATCGGTTTTGCTCAGAAGCAGATTACAAGTGCAGATGAGATTAATGACATGATTAAGGAAGCCGATGTTATGATGTATAACGATAAGAAGATTCGTAAGGGGAAGAAGTCCTGACGAGCTTTTGCTTCACGCGAGACAATAATTACACGTTAAGTATAATCAGTGAGATTCCAGATAAAATCAGAAGGATATTAACTATAATCATCACGACTTTATCGTTAAGCTTTGAACTACTCTTAATGCCAAGGAAAAGCCCAAGAGCCATAACGGGCATCAACATAACAGAAGACTTAAGTGTAGATAAAGTAATAATTCCAAGCGCACTGTAAAGAATAATCCTGAATAAATTCTCGGCTACAAAAACAGTGCACATATTTGCTTTAAACTCATGACTGTTCTTGGCAAATCGACCGACGTATGCCGCTAGAAGTGCGCCTACACCAAAAAGGCCACAGAAGACACCTGATAAAAGTCCGATTATGCCTAAGAAAACCTTAGATTCTTTAAGCTTAAGCCTGCCGCTGTTTCTTAAAAGCATCTCTATTCCAATCAAAATAACGAGTATACCGAATACTACCTTAATTGCCTGAGCATTAATATTTTTAAGTAAAAATGCTCCAGGAATTGAGCCTAACAGAACCATCGCGATAAGAGGAATGATGATTTTAATTTGTAAGTGTTTACGGTTCTTCCACGACATATAGACATTAGGCGGAAAGCCCAAGACTAATTCAACAGGCGAGATATTAATATTATTAGAGCCAAAGCCTAATATTGAAGTTAAAACCAGAGTGTTAGCAAAGCCACTTAACCCCTTAACATAATAAGCTGCAAAGACTGCGATAATCCAAAGTAAATCCAAGATAATACCCCTTATCGCTTGTAATCAAAAGCTATTCTCGCGCCATTACGAACATAGATAGTTCCGCACTCCTTAAAGCCGAAGCGTTTAACCGCATTTTGCATCTGGATATTATCCTTATGGGTATCAATCCTTAAGTAATCGACTCGCTGAAGGCAATAGTTAAATGCAATCTCAGAAATATTCTTTTCTTCCCCAGAAGACGCGATTCTGTGGATTGTTCCATAAGGTAAATCGTAGTGCCAGGCTCCGTTCTCAATCACTTTGTATGTTGGCTCTTCGCCTAGAATAAAAGCAAACACGCCTACGATCTTATTGTCGTCACGAATTACGTATAAGTTGCCTTCGTTTATGTCCTGAGCTGCATCTAATTTTGATGGGTAACCGTCGGTCCACTGATTTGGGTTGCCGCTTTTTGCCATGAATATGCGCGCGTTCTCGTAGATTTCTGTGATTTTATCGAGGTCGTCTATATTAGGTTGATTTATTATCATTTTTATTGTCTTTTTTCTTATCTTCTCTTGGTGGAATATCGATTATCTTATAGTTACAGCAGTTCATAATAATCGTGCCTGAAGGGTGTTCATACTGTTCCTTAATTCTTCTTGAATAATTCTTATGAACATGGCCGTGGAACATATACATAGGCTTTGTTCTCATCAGGAGTTTGCTGAAGCACTCAAATCCCTTATGAGGGTAATCCTTAAGATGACCATAGCCCTGCGCAGGAGCGTGTGCGACAAAAATGTCGATTCCACCCTTAAACCAGGACTTAATCCAGAGCTTAAAGCATCGCCATGCCATCTCTCTTTCCGTATACATGTTGATGCACTTGTTGTTGTACTTGATTGAGCCGCCGAGACCTGCGATGCGATACCCGTTAATCTTGATAATCTTATCTTCGAGGCTTATAGCGCCCAAAGGAGGGTTCTCGACAAGCGCATTATCGTGGTTGCCCATAACATAGACCATAGGAACATTTACCATGGTCATAAGAAAATCTAAGTATCCTGCATGTAAATCGCCACATGCGATTATTAGTTCAACGCCTTCTACACGTTCTTTACGGAAGGCTTCGTATAAGAGTCTTTCCTCTTCATCGGATACTACCAGGACTCTCATTCGTTGTCTCCATCCTCGCCAGCAACGATAGTGATACCGTTAGCCTTAACAGTCTTCTGAGCGGCCTCGTTAAGCTCCTCGAGCCTAGGGATTCTGCCGACAACATTATCAGCTAGCCAGTTCATCTTGATAATATCTTCGTTAGATAAGCGAGGTGTATGAGCTTCCTTAATAAGCTTGTTCTGGCTTCTAAGCTCCCCGTCGAAAGGATTACA
This sequence comes from Saccharofermentans sp., assembly GCA_045600625.1. Lineage (GTDB taxonomy): Bacteria > Bacillota > Clostridia > Saccharofermentanales > Saccharofermentanaceae > Saccharofermentans. The sequence goes on along the minus strand of JAZRYF010000029.1, from coordinate 40,989 downwards.
GATATCAGCCACAATCGCGCTCTTAATTCCAGACAGGAGCTTCTTGGTAGCATAAGGAATATTCTCATCAACGAGCTGAACATCAACTACACCAGATGTCATACCCCACCAGTAGTTAATAGCCTTATCCTTGGCACCTTCAGACTCTGAGTTCCATGCGTCATTCAAAATCTTCTGAACGATTAATTCATAGTACTTGGTCCAATTCCAGTTAGGGAAGGCGATATTAGTGATGTTATCGTCCTCATCAACTCTGTAAAGACCGTAAGCATTATCAGGATCAGTTGGTCTTACGAAGTCTGGGCCAGATACAATCTTGATATCATATTTTTTAATAAAATCACGCCAGTATTCATCAGTAAGACAGGACCATGTAAGATAAATCTTAGCCTCAGGATCAATCATCGCAGCGCCTATAGCAAAGGCATTGATAGATGCGATGTTTCCATATACTGGATATGTGGATACAAAGCCGATTCTATGGTCCTTGGCAAGTACAGCAGCCAGAGCGCCAAGTAAGAACTTAGCCTCATACATTCTTCCGTAATATGTTCTTACAGCATTATGCGACAGGTTAATTGAGCAGTTCAAAAACTTAATTGAAGGATACTTAACTGCAGCTCTTAAGGCATATTCCATATGAACTGGAGAGGTAGTGATAACAAGATCAACACCTTCACCTGCTGCAGCATCAATTGTTTCTTCAAATTCATGCTCTTCGTCAACGTTGTCGACTGTCATTGTCTTAACGATATTAGGGAAAATCTTCTCTAATTCAATACGCCCCTTCTCGTGACCATATACCCATCTAGAGATAGTAAAGTCGCCACTATGGATATATAAAATTTTAAGAGGATTTTGCTCGTTATATGAAGTCTTAAAAACCTTGTCTATGATAGGAATTACAGACTTCTTCTGAAGCTGAGGCTCCTCGGAGAAATTAATCTGATTACCGTTATCTGCAATCTTAATCTCAGGCAAAATCTTAGCCAAGTGCTTCTTAATCTCATCAGCAGTAAAATCCACCAATTCATTATATTTATACATATCTATAAATACTAAGAATGCGTCTGAAGTGGAGAGCTTTTTAACCTTACCCTCAATTGATTTATAAGCTTTGCTGAATTTATAAAAAACAGACTTAATGTCCAAGATGGAATCTTCATCCCACTTCTCCTCTAAGGTCTTGCCTAAGTATTCAGCAAGCTTACTATAGCCACCCTTCTCGGAGAAAATGATGTCATAGATAGCTGTACATTTATAGAACTGCAAAAACTCGTAATAAACAACTACTGCCTTCTCATCGGACAAAGCTGGGAGAACTCGTGTTACGTCAGCGAGGATGGTTGGCATTTCGAGGTACTTCATAACGGATACACGCTTGTTGCCCTCGAGTACGTAAAACTTACCCATATACTCGAGAACCTTAATCGCATCCTGAATGCCCTCGGAGGTCTGATATTCCATGAGGCGGATCCACTTCTCGCCGAACTCGGTGTCGTGAGACAGAAGCGGCATGAAATTACTCGCGAAAGCTTCCTGTCTTCCGTGAGTTACAGTTCCAACAACCTGAGGAAGAGGTATCTCTCTTGTACCTACACGCTCTTCCTTAAGCAATGTTCTTTTTTCTACAATATCGTCGAGAGCTGGAAGGAGAGGGGATTTACCTTCACTTATATCCTTCTGATGCTCTTTGGTGCCAAGTTTTCTGGCCTTAGTAAAATCTTCCAGAGCTGTTGCCATATAAGTTACCTTTCTCTTATTCGGATTGCGTGTTTATTGTATCACGAGAATAATAAAAGACTAAATGAATAGTATTTGATATAATTGGACTAAATTTATAGGAGGAAACACTATGTCTATTTTCCCAGATACCCAACTTGGCTTCGGCCTCATGAGACTTCCACTTGTTGAAGGTGGCAACGAGACAGATATCGACATCGAGCACTTGAAGAAGATGGTAGACTACTACCTCGAGCACGGGTTTACTTACTTTGATACGGCATGGATGTATCATGGTCTCCAAAGCGAGAAGGCGATTCGTAAGGCACTTGTAGAGAGATATCCTAGAGACAGCTACACACTTACTACAAAATTCCATGTAGGTTTTTGTGAGAGTAAGGATAAGATGGAGGACTTTTTTAATACTCAGCTCTCAAATACTGGTGTGGAGTATTTTGACTACTATCTTATTCACGATATTGAGACAAATAACTATGCGAAGTACAAAGAATATGATGCATTTAACTGGGCTTTGAAGAAGAAGGAGATGGGCTTAATCAAGCACTTAGGCTTCTCATTCCACTCTAATGCAGAGCTTCTTGATCAGGTTTTAACTGAGCATCCATATATGGAGTTTGTTCAGCTTCAGATTAACTACTTGGACTGGGAGTCTGACAATGTTCAGTCCCGCCGTGTGTATGAGGTTGCCCGTAAGCATAACTGCCCAATTATTGTTATGGAGCCAGTTAAGGGAGGAACTCTCGTTAATGTTCCTGAGAATGTAAAGTCTATGTTTAAGACAAAAGAACCAGACATGTCTATTCCTTCATGGGCTATCAGATTCTGCTCATCCCTGCCAGGTATCGAGATGGTATTAAGCGGTATGAGTAATATGGATCAGATGACTGATAATGTCTCATATATGGAGAATTTTAAGCCTCTAACTGAAGATGAGATTAACCTCTGTATCACAGCAGGTAAGATGATTTCTGGTGATATCAAGATTCCATGTACAGGCTGCTCTTACTGTACTGAAGGATGCCCACTTAATATCGCTATTCCTAAGCTTTTCGCTCTTTATAATGCTGATGGCACAAATTACGATGCAGCTGTAGGCGAAGGTGGTAAGGCATCTGAATGCGTAGAGTGTGGTCAGTGTGAAGGCATCTGTCCTCAGCATCTCGAGGTTATTTCTTACCTTAAGGATGTAGCTAATAAGTACGAGTAAGCATAATTTTATTGTATAATTTGGCGGTCACCTGTTAGGTGGCCGTTTTAATTTGCTTTTTGTTTTTTGTGATGCAACGGAACTGCAACAGCTGCATTTCTATACTTTGCTCGTCAAAACAAAAAACAATATATAAGGAGACAAAAAATGAAAAACTTAGTAAAGAAACTTTTGACAGTAGGGCTTCTTGGAGCTATGGCTCTTTCCTTGTTCACAGGATGTTCCTTAGGTAAGCACAAGAGACAGACAATCGAATCCGATACACCATGGTTCGATTTGGCAAGAGTAGAGATTAGTTCTGATAATGAAGATCCTAATCTTGTAAATTCTTCTATTTCTCTTGCAGGCTCAAATGATGATGTTCTTTTGTATCAGTGTATAGGTAATTACCAGTTGCCTGCTGACTATGACTGGGACACAGGTAGCTATTCTGATTACATGTACAATGTCATCGAGGTTTATGATTATGAAGGCAACAAGCTTGGTTCAATTGATGTAATGGATGCATACAGAAGAGCCGATTTTGGTGACCAAGGTACAATCAGAAATGTACAGAGAATAGGTGATACATTCGTAGTTAATGCAATCGGTTATTCCGAAGACTGGTCTACAAGCACTGATTATCAGGCAGAACTCAATATTAATGACTTTGAGATTTATGATTTCACTGAAGTAACACATGATCCTGTTACAACTCAGATTATGGCAGATTATGGCGCATCATTTGAGAAAACATGCTATATCGGTGACATGACAGCTAGGACGTTCTGGATTAACGGCGACGTTACATCTTACATCATCACAGTAACTGATAGTAACAATAACACTAATACTGTTGATTTAAGAAATCTGTTCCCTAATCAGGTAATTTCAGATATCAGTAACATCGTTGATATCGGTAACGGAAGAGGACTTGTAATCGCTTATATTCCAAATCAGTCACAGCCTGGTTATTATATCCTTGATACAAACACAATGAATGTAACTCAGGTAACTGATGATATGAGCTGGCTTAACAGTGAAATCTATCATATTCAGTATGTTGAAGATTACGGAAATGTAGTTGTAAATCAGGAAGGTATTAACTCTATTGATTACGACAATCATACACTCGTATCAATTCTCAGCTTCAACAACACAAACGTAAACAGATATGATGTTGCTAATACAAAGCCAATTCGTATCTCTGACGACAGAGTAATTCTTGAGGGTATGAATCAGAGACCTGGACCTACAACAAATCAGGAGTCTGTTCTTTATGTCTTTGACAGAGCTTCTGCTAACCCTAATGTAGGCAAGCAGATTCTTACAGTAGCAAGCCTTGGCGCTTATAACTACTCTATCTGCGAGACAATGTGCAGATTTAATGAGACTAACCCAGAATACTTCATGCAGATTGATACAAGATATATCCTTAATAAGTTCTATGCTAATGGTACAAATTCGAGTGATGTAGAGGAAGAGGAGCATGCACAGCTTGAGCTTGGTAACCAGCTCTCTATCGATCTTATGGCTGGCGAAGGTCCTGATATCATCATCAATGGTGCTGATTTTGCTCAGCTTAATAACGATAATTATCTTCTTGACCTTAGCACATTTGCATCTAACTTAGATTCAAACAACTACTTCACAAATATTATCGATGCATCAAGAACAGACGGTAAGCTATTCCAGCTTCCTCTCTCATTCCGTGTAAATGGTATCGTAACAGATGTTACTAACGTAGCTTCTAATCAGGTTGGCTTTACATATGATGAGTATGTTGAGTTCGTAACAAATGTATGTAATGGTGCTGATCCACTCTCTAATGGTTCTCAGGTTAACTACTTCATCTCAGAGCTTGAGATTATTTCTGACTCTATTGTTGAGAATGGCAATGTAAATTACGACTGTGACGAATTCCGAGCTTTGGCACAGTATGTAAATGATCATGTAAATAACAAGATTGAAACTGATTCTGAAGAAGAGTACGAGATGGGCTTTGGTATTAACACAGTTCCAGCTACTGTAGAGAATATTGACAGCATCGAGAGATACATCAACGTAGTAATTAATAATTTGACAGAAAAGACAATGCTAGGTCTTCCTACATACGATGGCAGAGGTCCTGTAGCAGGCTGTGCAAGTTCTGTAGGTGTAAATGCTAACCTCGCTTCTTCTGAGAAGGATGCAGCTCTTAGCTTCGTATCTTACCTCCTCGATGACAACACACAGCAAATGCTTGGCTTTGAGAATGGTATTCCAGTTAATCGTAATGCTTTCACAGCAGTTGGTGAGGCTTGCATCAATCATCATAATATCGACCTCGAGCGTAACTATAGCACATGGACAGAGGCTGACTTCAGAAACAATGGTATGAATCCTAACCCTATCGAGATCTCCAAGCTTGATTTGCTCGAGCAGACAATTCTCAGCGTAGGTTCCTTCGTATCTGTTGACGGCGCTATTAACGCTATCGTAAGAGAGGAAATCCCAGCTTACTTTGAAGGCCAGAAGGATCTCGACTCTATCATCTCAGTATTGAACAACCGAGTTCAGACAATGCTTAACGAGCGTGGTTAATCTAAATAGAAAAGAATAACTTTTTATGTCAAAAGGGGCAGTTCGCTGCTCCTTTCTTTTTGCTATAATTCTTTTAAAATAAGTACCAGAAAGCAGAGGCTTAAGATGACTATAACTCTACTTAAACAGGTTGTGATAATGATGATTCTCGCAGGCTTCGGCCTGGGGCTTTTTAAAGCTAAGAGAATCTCGCTTGAAGGCAGTAAAACCTTAGGCAACATCTTAATTACTATCTCTCTTCCATGCGTTATCGTTAATGGCTTTTTAATCGAGAGAACGAGGGAGAGAATTATCGGCCTTATAATTAGTGCTGTAGCATCCATTGTGCTTCTTGCAGTAGCTATATTTATCTCACGCGTATTTATGAAGAAGGACGCGATTGCAGTCTTTGCTTCAAGCTTCTCAAATCCTGGCTTTTTTGGCGTGCCTATCATCCTGTCCTGCTTAAGCGATGGTGCTGTATTTTATATCGCTTCCTTTATCGCATTTTTAAATCTTTTACAGTGGACTTACGGCGTGGCGATTATGAAGGGAGAGTCCGGAAGACTTACCTTCAAGAAGGTTGTTACCGCGCCTTTTATGCTCGCGATTTTTATCGGCATGTTTTTCTTCTTCACAGGAATTAAGATGCCAGAGCTTCTACTTAAAAGCCTAGGACACCTCGCGAATATGAACACACCACTCGCGATGTTTACAATCGGTGTCTATATCGCGCAGACAAATATATTGGAGATGCTGAAGCGTAAAAAACTCTACTTCATCTCACTTCTTCGTTTAATTGTTATTCCACTCGTGGCGCTTTTGCTTCTGTCGCTTGTTCCTGCCGCATATCTCGAAATGAAGCTCGCGCTCCTTATAGCAATCGCGTGCCCGGTAGGCTCTAATGTAGCTGTATATGCGCACCTTCATGATTGCGACTATTCATATGCAGTTCAGACCGTTGTTGTATCGACTATCTTTGCAGTAGTTACGATGCCACTTATTATTCAGCTTGCAACTATGATCTGGGGAACAATATGAACGAGATAATTAGTACAAATACTGGTGTAGTTAAGGGAGTGCTTGAAGGCGGGTATTATGCCTTTCGAGGTGTTCCTTATGCGTGCTCTAAGCGCTTTAAGGCGCCAGAAGAATATTCCTGGGAAGGCGTTCTTGACTGTTCTTCATATGGACCTAAGGCTATGCAGGTTGTAGGTCCTGATGTAAAAGACGTTGCCTTGGAGGAAGAATCTCAAAGTGAGAACTGCCAGAATCTTAATATCTATATCCCGTCTTCAATTACTGAAGGCGAGAAGCTTCCTGTATTATTTGAAATTCACGGTGGTGCATATCAAAATGGCAGCAACAGAGATGGCAAGCCTGAGAGAATGATTCGTGACCAAAAATATATCTATGTAAATATTAATTACCGCTTGGGCGTTCTTGGTTATCTCTATCTTGGCGATTTATTAGGTGAAGAATATAAGTCGAGCGCTAATAATGGGCTTTTGGATCAGCTCGCTGCAGTTAAATGGGTATTTAATAATATCGAATTCTTCGGAGGCGATAAGAATAATATTACTGTTATGGGTGCGTCTGCAGGCGGTAAATCTATAGGCGCTCTTATGATGCTTCCTGAGTTTGACAAGTGTATAAGTAAAGTGATTATAAGTAGTGGCGCGGCTCAGAGTATAAGGTCAGTCGAGACTTCCACTAAGACAGCCAGCAGATTTGCCGAGATACTTAAGTCTGAGCTTAATCTTGATGCAGCTGACATCCTTACGATGCCTGCAAGAGACTTAATTAGAGTTCAAAAAATCTTCTGCGATAACCCTGGCAACACCTGTATGTTCGGCCCTGTTGCTGACGGAATCGTTATTGGCTTTGATTTTAGAAGTGAAGAGGCATTGTCGACGAAGTTTACTGGCAGATGCTTAATTGGAACAAGCCGTAATGAACTCGGAGTAATTAAGTATTTCGATAAGGAGTTTTTTAGTAAGGCTCGAAAGATTAGCGACTATTTATTTGGTACTAACAGCGAGCTTGCAAAGCAGCAGTTTGACGCGTGGATGACTTTGTCTTCTCGAACAGCAGAAGAGCAGGGAGACATGTGGGCCAAGATTTTAACTGACTATATGTACAGACTCCATAGTCATCGCTTGGCTATTCGTATGGCTAATAAAGGCTCTAAGGTCTGGCAGTATAGCATCGAGTTAAAGCCTGCGTTCCACTGCGCGGATCAAAACTTAGCTTTTAACGAGCCGGAAGCGTCATTTACACCCGTGGAACTTAAGGAAGTGGCAATTAGTGTAGGCGATAAAATCCGTGCATCGTTTGTAAATTTTATAACTGATGGCGATCCTCATATTAACGGATGGGAGTCATTTGACAGCACAAATCCTAAGGTGATGTTCTGGGATAACAAGAGCGAAGTTAAGTCTGTTACAGATGATTATGTGCTAAGCGACTTCCCAGATGAAGTTTATAAGCTTTGATAATACAGCTTGTTTTATACCCAGAGCCACTTAGTGTTGTATAATCTAGTTGGAGCGACCTATGACCAGAGTTGAAAAGCAAATCGTCGAGTTTTTGATTAAGAATAAGAACTTACTTTTCTTTGCTGTGATTACAGTGATGGGTGCCTATGTGAGGTTTTATGGTCTTCCTCTGGTATCAGCTGACCTGAATGATTATATTCTTCCATGGTTTTATGAGATTGCTGATAATGGTGGTCTTCGTGCACTGGGATCTCAGATTGGTGACTATGGCCTTATATATCAGACTATCCTCGCGGTTCTTACGTACTTTAACTGGAGTCCAGTTTATCTCGTTAAGATTCTGCCTCTTATTTTTGATTTCCTGCTCTGCATTATGGTTCCGTACTTTTTCTGCCAGATTACGAAGAAAGAGATTTTGAGCCTGGAGTATAACATCATCTATACGCTTTTGATGCTTCTTCCAACATATGTAATTAACTCCGCTTACTGGGGCCAGTCGGATTCTATTTACAGCCTTTTTGTGTTGATGACTTTGTTCTCGATTTATAAGGGTGAGTATAAGCGTTCTGCTTTGTATTACGGTCTCGCGTTCGCGTTCAAGCTTCAGGCCATTTTTATTCTTCCTTTTATTGTCGCGTACTATTTTTACTCCAAGCGCCTAAGCATTCGAAATGCACTTATAACGATAGCTACATTCTGGGGCTCAGGTATTATCGCTTACTTTAACGGCAGAAGTTTATTGGCTCCTTTTACAATCTATGTTTTCCAGTCTAATGAGCACCATTCTATGTTCATGAATTTCCCATCCGCCTGGATGCTCGTAGGTTATGATTATGATGTATTTAAGAATATGGCGATTGTGCTGGCGTTAGCTGTTCTTGGAATTGGTTTACTTGTTGTTCTCTATAAGAAAGTGTCGCTCGACAGCTTTGAGGATTTTTTAAGGTTAACGGCCTGGTTTATCTGGACTTCATTAATTTTTATGCCTTCAATGCACGACAGGTATGCATATTACCTGGATATCATTCTGATTCTTCTATGTATGCTTGATCGTAAGTATATTAAGTATGCAGCGGTGTCACTTATTATGAGCACTCTCGCGTACTGCGATTTCTTTTTCTTGACAGGATATATCAATATCTATAGTGCAGTAATCTATCTGGTAACTTATCTGGCATTTACATACTGCCAGTGCTTCAAAACTATAAAAACGGAGTTAAGCGTATGAGATTTATTAACGACAATGGCGCATTAGTTTTTTACCATAATGGCGAGATGACTCGTATCGAGAGCTGGGGCAAGGATTCCTTCAGAATTCGTTCCACAATGCTTGGTGAGTTTACGGGTAATGAGTGGGCGTTAACTGAAGATCCTGCTGTTACCACCGCGGATATTAAGGTCGAGCTTGAAGACCACTGGGTAGGAGATGGCACAATCGACAAGAAGGAGATTGCTACCATCACAAATGGCCGTATCAAAGCTGTCGTTAACTTTGCTGGAATCATTACTTTGTATCGTGATGACAAGCAGATTTTACGTGAATATTTCCGTATGTATGATGGTACTTTGTCCCGTGAGAGCAGATGTCTTAAGGTTATTAACCGCGAATGGAAGGGTATCATCGGAGGCACTGAATACTCTTTGAATCTGAAGTTCGAGAGCAATGACGGCGAGAAGATTTTTGGTATGGGTCAGTATCAGCAACCTTACATGGACCTGAAGGGATGCTGCCTGGAGTTATGCCAGCGTAATTCCCAGATAACGGTGCCTTTCGCTGTGTCTAGTCTCGGGTATGGAATGCTGTGGAATAACCCTGCGGTGGGACATGTTACTTTTGGTAAGAACTATACTGAGTGGGTGGCAAAGTCAACGCGTGAGATGGATTACTGGGTGACAGTTGCTGACGCGCCTAAGGGAATTATCGAGAATTATACTGATGCTACTGGTCACGCGCCTATGTTCCCTGAAGATAGAATGGGACTTTGGCAGTGCAAGCTTCGCTACAGAACTCAGGATGAGGTTTTAAGTGTTGCTCGTAAGTATAAGGAAGAGGGTATTAAGATTGATCAGATTGTAATCGACTTTTTCCACTGGACATATCAGGGAGACTGGAAGTTTGATAAGAAGTACTGGCCAGATCCTAAGGCGATGGTAGATGAGCTCCACGAGATGGGCATTAAGGTTATAGTTTCCGTATGGCCTTCGGTTGACAGACGAAGCGAGAATTTTGAGCCAATGATGGAACAGGGCTTGCTTATAAGAACAGAGCGCGGTGCTGCACAGACTTATGATTATCAGGGCGACTGTGTGGAGATTGATGTATTTAATCCTAAGACACGCCAGTACGTATGGGACGTATGTAAGAAGAACTACTATGACTTCGGTATCGACGCATTCTGGCTTGATAATTCTGAGCCTGATTATGGCGTATATGATTTTGATAACTACCGATATATTGCAGGACCAGCGATGGCAGTAAGTAATATGTATCCTCAGATGTACAGCCGTGTGTTCTACGATGAGATGGTAAAGCTTGGAAAGCCTGTAGTTAACCTCCTTCGCTGCGCGTGGGCGGGTTCTCAGAAGTACGGCAATGTTGTATGGTCTGGCGATGTACCTTCTACTTTTGAAGCATTCCGTGACCAGCTTCAGTGTGGTCTTAATATGGGTCTTGCAGGAATTTCTTGGTGGACTACTGACATCGGAGGCTTCATGACTGATGACGTAGAAGACCCTAAGTTCCGTCAGCTTCTTATCCGCTGGTATCAGTTCTCAGTTTATTCTGCAGTTTTACGTATGCATGGTGATCGTGGGCCTTATAATATTCCGCCTCTTGACGATCGTGATTTTGGTGGCGGTTACTTAAAAACTGGCTATCCTAATGAGCTCTGGTCTTATGGTGAAGAAAATTATGAGATTATGAAGAAGTACTACAATATCCGAATCGGGATGCACGATTATATTAAGTCTTTGTATGAAGAAGCAAGTGCTAACGGTTCTCCTCTTATCCGTACGATGTTCTACGAGTTCCCTGAGGACAGTAAGTGCTGGGAATTAAGTGATCAGTATATGTTCGGTTCTAAGTATCTGGTAGCTCCGATTTTGGAATTAGACCAGTTCGAGCGCGAGGTTTATCTGCCTGAGGGTTCCTGGAAGTTAACTTCTACAGGCGAAGTCTTCGAGGGTGAACGTGTGGTTAAGGTTGCCGCACCTATTGAGTATTCTCCGGTGTTTGAGAAGATTTAAGAGGGAAGTAGTTGAACAGTCCTGTCAAGCAGCATAAGATTCTTAAATCGGTATTAACCTATACTGGTGCTTTTATAGTATGCGCTTTTGTCGCTTTTATGTGGCATATCCTTAGTGGACGCACATTCATGTGGTTTAACGACGGCTATGAACAGCACTACAAAGTAATGCTGTTTTATAGCGAGTTTTTAAAGGACGCTCTTAAGAATCTTCTTCATGGAAATCTGTCTGATATCAGTTCTTATAGTTTCCTGATTGGTGAGGGTGGGGATGTTCTCGGAATTCTTAACTACTATGGAGTTGGAGATCCACTTCTGCTCATAACGATTTTCTTCAGCGCATCTAATATGTATGTGTGCTACTGCACGATTGTGCTGATACGCCTTTTCCTGTCTGGTTTATCGTTTTTATACCTGTGCAGATATTTTGGCGTGGGTTCACTTAAGGCCAGAATTGCAGGTGCGATGACATATATCTTTGCTGTCTGGGGAATATACCAGTCCTGCAGGCACATTTTCTTCCTGATTCCTATGATCTACCTGCCGCTGATGATTGTCGGTATGGAAAAGGCATTTAAGAAGGAAAAGTCTTTGCTTTTTATCGTCGCTGTATTTTTAAGTGCGATAAGTAATTTTTACTACTTTTATAACCTGGTTTTACTTGTAGTAGTGTATGCGGTTATAAGATCTGTAATCTTATTTGGTAAGGATTTTAATTCATATATAAATTCATTCTTACTGGTGCTGATGGAAGCTGTAGTTGGCGTTTTGATGTCTGCTGTAATTTTACTGCCTGTAATATACACATTCATAACTGATGCCAGATCTGCTGGTGCTTCTAATCTTCATATTCTTGGTGATTTGTACTTCTACCTGGCATTGCCATCAGGACTTATTACCGCGAATGATTTAAGTCTTGGAATATCAGCTCCGGTTATATTGGCTCTCGTTATTTTATTTGTAGTTAAGCGTGATGGCAGTAGTTCTTCTAAAACAATACTAACTCTTAGGATTCTTAGTATCACGTTACTTATGTTCCTGCTCATTCCTGCGGTAGGGCAGATTTTTAATGGTTTTTCTTATGCTACGAACAAGTGGGTATTTGCTTTAAATCTACTGTTAGGATTTGTCCTGACTTATTGCTTTGATGATTTAATTTCTAAGTTTGATAAGAAGGCTTTTAATATCGGATTAATTAGCGCAGGTATATTTTTGCTGATGATGGTCTTTGAGCCTAATCGTAATGTTCAATACCTGGTTAATGTTCTGATTTTAATAGTGATGATTTTGCTTATTAGATTTGTTCTTAAGAATGAATCTATAAGTATGCGTGGCAATGTTGTTTTGGCATTTGTTGTGTTATCTATTGGAATTAATTCTTTCTGGATTAATTCGTATGGCGGGCAGAATTATGCAGCCGAATGCAGACGCCCTCTGGAGCTTTTGGAGAGCGATAACAACAACGAAGCTTTATATATTGGAAGTCTTGGTGATGAAGAGTTTTACCGCTATTCGGGAAATAAGATTTATCGTAATGGATCGCTAGTTACAGGTGTTCCATCTGTTATGTATTTCTGGACGAATACTAATGCTCATTCAGTAAATTTTAATAATTACATGAATCTTATTCATTATCATATGCACGAGTATCCGAACTTTGACGAGAGAACTGTTCTTAATGAACTCGCATCAGTTAAATACTACGCGTTAACAGATGACTTTAACTACCCACCATATGGATATGAAGTTATGTCTGAACAGGGATTCGATGGATATACGATTTACGAGAATGAATATGCATTAGGATTAACATATTCATCTTCTAATATCTATTCATATCAGTATTTTTATTCTTTGGATCCTGTCAGACGTCAGGAACTACTGATGTCCGGAGTAGTAGCTGATGGTGATTTTGATTTTGTAGAAGATTATCAATTCTTAACACGAGATATTGAATTTTCTGCTGAACCATTTGATGGTGTCGTTTTTGATATGGAAGATGGAATATTCAGCGGTGAGCAGCACCCTGTAGTTCTGACTTTTGAAGGATTGCCGAATTCGGAGACGTATATTACTTTCGAGGGGCTTAGAAGAGTTGATGAAGAGTCTGATGGCATGATTGCCATTTCTTCGGGCGACGGTGTAGTGAAGGTGCTCGAGTTCTACGAGGACGGGTATCAGTACTATAATGGCCGCCGCGATTTTACGGTGAATCTCGGGTATCGCGAGGAGGCGCTAAATCAGATTCGAATCGCGCTGGTTCTTCCTGGCGAGTTTGCTTTTGAGGATGTACGAATTACCTGTGAGCCGATGGATGATTATGCCAGTCAGGCGCAGGCTATGAACGCGAATGTGCTTGCTGATGTGGATGTAGGTCCGAGCCTAGTAGAAGGGCATATCGATGTTGATGAATCGAGAATGCTCGTGTTTTCTGTCCCTTATTCTGAAGGTTGGAGTGTGACGGTTAATGGTCAGAAGGCTCAGATTTACAGAGTCGACACCAAGTATATGGGCCTGTACTTAGAGCCAGGATCTTATGACATCGAACTTCACTATCAGACACCTTACCTGATGGCAGGCTTCTGGTTAAGTGTAATCGGCTTCGCTTTGTTTGTTGTAGTTGTGGAGTATAAGGGTAAGAAGCGCAGGTGATGATTCGCTGTCCTCCGAGCCATGCTCCTTTTCGCGCTGACGTAATCAGGAAAAACAAAATCAGGCTCACACGCACCGCTGAGGAAGAGAAATCAAAGCGAAGACTTTCCAGGCATATGTGCTGCTTTAAGGAAAAAACAAAATCTAGCACACACAAATGGCCTGAAGGTGTGCTGGACTTGGAGATTAATGTATTTCAACACACGCTGCAAAGAACCAAGTGTGTTGGAATAGGGGAGGGCACTTAAACTAACACACTTTCGCATAAAAATAGTGTGCTGGAATCGCGTCTAAGCAAAATCCAACACACTATGGTGAGCCCTCACAAAAAAGGGGGCGGGCGCTTAATCGGAGCGACAAGGTTTAATATCACAAGTTATTTACTGTACCAACGAAGATAGGAGCGAAGTTGTTAGCTATATCAACGATAGCGTAAGCATAAGGGCGGTCACAGATTACTTCGTAGTAATCTTCAATAGGATCAGCGGCGGCGCATGTCTCGAGTGTTACTGCTGTAACTGCTGCGGCTCTTGTACCTTCACGGTTAACTTCAATGTGAGTTCTGTGAATTACATCGGAAATCTTAACGTCAGTAGAAGTGATTCCGTGGAAGTCAGCATCGTCAGAGAAAGCTTCCTCGACACCCATTGAGATAAGGATATCAGTAAGAGATGTGTCGTAGTCAGTCTCAAACTCAGGCATGTGAGTAAATACAGTACCGCTAAGACGGCTGTCTAAGAACTCCTGATAATCGTCGCCTGTGAAGTTAGCCAGGAACTCGTTAGCGCTAATGGATTCGTCGGTAGGGAGCATAACGATGAAGGCATATTCATAACCTTCGTAGTACTTCAAAAATCCTGTAGCGAGTTCGGTCTCGAAATAAGTAGATTCAGTGCTTCTAAGCATATCAACATGAGCTGTTCTGCCGTTTGCGTTATTGAATTCATAAGTTGATATGCAGTCATCTTCATATGGCCAAGCCCACTCAGACTCAAAGCAGATAGCATTAACAAGAACCATCGCTGCGTCACCGGACAAACCATCAAGAATGCGGTCGATCATGTGATTTGTGTGCTCATCGACCCAGTCGTTAATCTCGTTTACAGTATCATCAGAGAATGGCTCAGCAGCATAAGTTGCATCAAAAGTATCTTCAACATACTGTAGATAATCCGTGTTTACGCCGGTTCCTAAGAAAGTTGAATTGCCCCAGATAGCGTTAGCACAGGAGAACTCGAGACCTTCAGCATGATTCATTCTGCTCATGAAGTCTGAAGCAAAAGCCTGCTGTTCCATTGGGTTACTGCCTGGGGCGAACATATCGTTAATCTGAGACTGTGTATTGCCGTTAGCACCCGCTGCACACAAATCCATCGCGAACATAACTGAAGCAGGGGAGACCATAAGGTTAGCATCGCGGTCTTCAGTATTAATTACATTTGTAAGCAACTCGAAAGAGTAATTGTTATAGCCTCTTTGAAACTCTGATGCATCATATTCAGTATCAGCAATATCTTCATAAGATAAGTTTGTATAAGTGCTATCGTCGTTTTTTAATGGCTCATAAGTCTCGTTAACCTCTAGTTCAGAAGTCTTAGAGCAGGCTGTAAAAAGCATCATTGTAGCCAATGCACCAGCAGTTATTTTTCTATTAATTCTCTTCATATAAACCTCCACACTTTTGTGTTACATCCTATAGACGGGATTATATTAGAATAGGTCACAAATATTTTTTTGTTATATAATTTTTCTATGAGCACAAGTGATAGAATCCACAACATTGATCTTATTAAGGCCATTGCAATACTTTTTGTGTTGGTTTATCACAGTAGCTTCTATAATTTTGATTTTATTAATGATCCCAGTACTATTAGTTATATCAGATATTTTTCCAGAGCTATTCTGGCAACATGTGTGCCGCTTTTTTTCTTTGTTAATGGATATCTCATTTTTGGGAAGAAGTTTGATTTAAAAAAGCATCTTCGCAGAATTTTGCATCTGGTATTAATCTATGTAGTCTGGGCGGTGCTTAAGATTTTAATCTTGATGCCTATTCGTTCTGCAAATGTTACCATAAGCATGATTTTAGACTCTGTCTGGAATCTTAAGTGGGGCTGGAATAATTCATTATGGTTTATTAAAGCGCTGTTCTTTATTTATCTTGTATTTCCACTTCTTAAGTTTGTTTTTGATAAAAGTCACACTTGGTTTTATGCACTGACTGTTGGTTTAATCATACTGTCACTAGGTTTGGATTATATACCACACGACGATTCAGTCGCACATTTTTGTGTTGGCGGATGTATGTTTTTACTTAAGGATAAGGTCGCGACTGTTAGTGATGTGCGCCGTAATGTATATTCGTTAGTTGCTTTAATAATAAGTGTGTCAGGTCAGTTTTTATATGGAGTATATATGTCTCGTGTGGCTGGTGAGGTGTGGAATCTCGTCTGGGATGGCTATGGAACTATATTTACTTTTATAAGTGTTTTGTGTCTTTATTTATTAAGTCTTAATTATAAAAACGAGAACAGAATAATTCGTCTTGTAGCAGGTAATACCATGGGAATATACCTGATTCACGAACTTTGGATGTTTTATGCCATGGTATTTGTTCTCTATTATATTCCGACAGATAGTTTGCTTATTAATGTCGTAACGGGCCTAATATTATTGGTATTAAGCCTTGGTGTAACGCTGTTACTCAGGAAAATACCATATATAAAAGCACTCGTAGAATAAATCTTAAATTTTCCGCCAACACTACTGCAACAAAAACTCCAATATACTTGTCTCAAAACAATGGAGGACAACAATATGGGCATTGTAATTATTTGTGGAATTGCATTTATAGGCATAACAATCTGTACAGTATACGCTGGCAGATGTGTGAATAATTGATTGAAAGGAGGATAACAGATTATGGATCCAGCAACTATTGGTTTGTTAGGTATGCTAGCTTTTGGCGGAATCATGGGCATTATTGATCATGTTGTAAACGGCAGGTAAAACTCATTATCAAATCGCGGACCACTAAGGTCCGCTTTTTATTGGTCACAAAATGAAAAGCAGCCAGACTGCCTTAGGGGGAAGCAACCTGACTACTAATCAAAGCTTTTATCGGAAATATAAACTTACTTAGAATGGCACCTGATCTGGGTCTGCTTCTAATCCTACGCAGCCCTTCAAATCAGCAATTAACTGTACATCCTCTGGGCTTAACTCGAAGTCAAATACCTTAAGATTCTCTTCGATTCTTGATGGTGTAACAGACTTAGGAAGTGGTAGGTAGCCACGCTGTAAACTCCAGCGAATACAAATCTGAGCGATGGAGCGGTCATACTTAGCTGCTAAGTCCTGCATTTCGCGCACTTCAAAAATCTTGCCGACACCCATTGGGCTATACGCCTCGAGAAGGATGTTACGCTCTTTGCAATAGTTTACGAGTTCATCCTGTGTGCAGCCTGGGCAGAGACGAATCTGATTTACCATAGGCATAATTTTAGCTGTCTTAGCAAGAGCTTCTAAGTGATGTTGACGGAAGTTGCTTACACCGATTGCTCTGATACGGCCTGCCTCATAAAGCTCCTCGAATGCCTTCCATGTCTCAGCTTGAACAGCTTCATAATTATCTCTATATGGAAGTGGGTTAGGCCAGTGAATTAAGAACAAATCCAAATACTCGAGGTCGAGCTTCTTCATTGTCTCTTCAAATGCAGCCATCGTCTTATCGTATCCGTGCTGGTCATTAACGAGTTTGGATGTCACGAAGAGGTCCTTACGATCAATGCCACTTTTCTTAATACCAAGACCAACACTTGCCTCATTACCATAGCCTTCAGCTGTATCGATATGGCGGTAGCCAGACTTCAATGCAGCTACGACAGAATCAACTGCCACATCACCATTAGGTGTCTGCCATGTACCAAATCCGATGCATGGAATCTCTACGCCATTAGAAAGAACATAAGAATCAGTAGCTTTGTTAAACATAAAAGCACCTCCGCCTGTATTTATGTTTCCACTATAGGGAAAGCGAAGGCAGTGTTATATCAGATTTGTTATATAAATATTAGATTTTTATCCTATTTCATTATTAATGTTAATTGTATACAATCTATCTAATAAAATATGTTAGGAGATTTCAATATGACACCGCTCGAGATTCTAGAATCAAGACACAGCGTAAGACAATATAATGACACAAAAATTGAGCAGGAGAAGCGCGATATTTTAGATGCACTCTGCACTCAGATTAACAAGGACGCAGGGCTTAATATTCAGATGATTTACGATGAGCCTAAGTGCTTTCAAAGTCTCCTCGCTCACTATGGAAGATTCAGCGGCGTTAATAACTACATCGCTATGGTAGGTCCTAAGACCAAGGACTTGGATGAGAAGGTTGGCTACTATGGTCAGATGCTTGTTATCAGGACTCAGGAGATTGGACTCAATACATGCTGGGTAGCGTCTACACACGGTAAGAGTGCCGCAGTTGTAAACAAGGGCGAGAAGCAGGCGATCATCATCTCATTAGGCTACGGCGCTTCACAGGGTGTGCCACATAAGGATAAGGCCCTGGAAAAACTCGCGAGAACTTCAGAAAGCGATCCACAGTGGTATAAGGATGGAGTGAAGGGTGCCCTTCTTGCACCAACAGCAGTTAATCAGCAGAAGTTCTTTGTAGAGTTAGAAGGTGATGAAGCAAAAATTTCAGCTCCTGGCGGTATGCTTACTAAGATGGATCTTGGAATCGTAAAGTATAATTTTGAATATGCTTCAGGGCATAAGGTTAAGTGATTTTGGAGGTTAACATGGATTTCCTGGAATTAGCAAAGGCAAGATACTCAGTACGTAAGTTTAAGGATGAGCCTATTAGCGATGAGCATATGGATAGAATTTTGGCGGCTGCTAATGTAGCTCCAACTGGCTGTAACTATCAGCCTCAGCGAATTTATGTGGTTAAGAGTGAAGATGGTATTAAGAAGCTTAACGAATTAAGCAAGTGTATATTTGGTGCTAAGACAGTATTAATCTTCGCATATAACAAGGAAGAGGACTGGAAGAATCGCCTCGAAGAAGGTGTACACTCAGGTGTTCAGGATGTCTCCATCGTCGCTACGCATGCCATGATGGAAGCCTGGGAATGTGGCGTTGGCTCATGCTGGGTAAACTTCTTCTCACCAACAAAGCTTCGCGACGAGATGGGCCTTCCAGCTAACGAAGAGGTCGTATGCTTGATGCCAATCGGCTATCCTGCAGATGATGCCGAGCCACTTGCTAATATGCATTTCGCGTATAAGGATATAAGCGAGACTGTAAGCGAATTATAGAAGGTTATTTATGTCTATCAAACTAATTAATGATTCATGTGCTGAGCAGAAAGCGGACGTAGTAGTAAATGCAGCAAATCCAGGTCTCCTGGCGGGAGGCGGTATCTGTGGCGCGATCTTCCGTAAAGCTGGTTTGAGCGAGCTGACTGCTGCCTGCCAAAAGCATCAGACTCCGGTGCCTGATGGCGGCGCGGTGATTACTCCTTCATTTGGCATTACGAACGCTAAGGCAATCATCCACGCGGTCGGTCCCAATTTTTGGGAAACTCCTACCGCATTTAAGGAACTATTTGAAGCATACTATAACTCCCTTAAACTCATGATGGACAACGGCTACCACAGTATCTCGTTCCCGCTTATAAGTTCGAGTATCTACGGCGGCCGACTCGACAACCCAGTCGCCGAATCGACCAAGCAGTGCTGTCGCGCATATAAGGTGTTCACAAGTGACTATCCTGACTATGAGATAGAGGTTACGCTCTGTGCGTTTACAGCTGATGAGATGGAACTGGCTCAGGCAGAGTTCGCTAATCATTTTTGATTTTGGGAAGGAATCGGCCAGTTCCGTAAGTGTATAATCTAATTAAAAACGACTGAGGTGCTTATGGCTTGCAATGTGATTGTTGGTGATCTGACCAAAGTTCAGGCTGATGCGATTGTGTTCAGTGCAAATCCGAATCCAGTGTGCGGCAATGGTCTGGATAAGGCGGTATATGACGCGGCTGGCCATAATGAACTTCTAACTGAGCGTATTCGCATAGGTAAAATTAAGCCTGGGGATGCGAAGGCGACTCCTGCGTTAAATCTTAATGCCAGGTATCTGATTCACACGGTGGCACCTGTCTGGTTAGGTGGTAATCAGGGGGAACTCGATGTTGTACGTAGTTGCTATGAGAAGGCTTTCGAGGTCGCGCTGGAGCTGGGGTGTAAGACGGTTGCCACGAGCCTGATAGCGACGGGCGTTAATGGCTTTGATAAGAGCGAGATAATGAAGCTCGTTACGTCAGTGGCGGATGAGTTCAATAAGGCTCATGATCTCGAGGTGACGGTGGTCCTTTTTGACGGGAAAGATCCGTATGACGACGAGCAGATGAGGCTTGTTCGCGACCATATTCTTAAGAGTTTAAGGGGAGAGGTCTCGTTCCATGAGGAGAAACTTGACCTCGAAAGGACTCGTATGGCACATATGTACAGTAATATGCGCCAGAGTACGTCGGATCTTCAGGATTTGATTGATATTAAAGCACTGCTGAAGACGCAGGAAAAAGGCTTTAGATTACGAATTTACGATTACCTCAATCTCCACGATATGAAGGCTTCCAAACTTTACGATAAGGCTGGGATGAAGCGGCAGGCGTTCTCCAAGATGATGAGCGACGAGAACTATCATCCGAGTAAATACACGATAGTGAGACTGTGCCTGGCGATGGAGCTTAATCTTCTAGAGTCGCTCGATTTTATTGAGTCCGCGGGATTTTCTCTTAACATGAGTAATGAGATGGATATAGTCCTTCGCGCGTGCATAATTAACCAGGTTTACGACGTGGAGCGAATTAATAAACTCCTGGACGAGAACGGCCTCGAGCCACTAGTGAATATCAAGTGAGTTGAAGGTGTTGACGATGGAGATGAGGGTGGCTTATGCTCCCAGCGAGAGAGGCGATGCTCGAATCAACGCTCTCATTACAAGCTTGGCACTATAAATGGGAGTAAACATGGGAGTGAAAACACCCATTTACTCCCATCAGCACTCCCATTTGACGTCAAAACAGCAAAATGGGAGTAAACGTGGGAGCAAAACCACCTATTTACTCCCATCCGCACTCCCATTTTCAGAAGCGAGCTACATCACGTGCCTTATATCAAGAGACACCCCTTTACAAGAGTAAGCAACCCACTTCGCGCCCCACCTGCTAGGCTTTAGTAAATCGCCTTTATACAGCAGTTGTTAGGGAGAAAATCGATGCCGAGTATTTCCTGAATGTTCTCGGAAGACATATCAACCCATTCGTCGTTAACCAGAACAAAAGACTCGCCAGGGTTACAAGCTGAGCTGAAGACATAATCCTCAAACTCAAACGACTCTCCCTCAACAGGCGCGGAGACATCATAAGTGATGACGATAGAATAATCTGACACCTCAACTGGTTCGTCGAGGATGACTGTGTGGTAGCCGTTTACAGGGAAGAAAGCATCCTGCTCGTAAATAACGTTTTGTATCGGCCAGACACCTCGCGAATATAGAAAAAATATAAGCTGAGCATAAAAAGAGGACCATGTGGTTATTATGCGTTGTTTGAGTAATTATTTGAGTAAATGAACCCAAACACTCAAATAAATACTCAAAAATGATATAGTCTTGGTTGCAAAGTTAAGGACTGCCATAGTTGCAGTCCCTGAAACTTTTTCTTTGAGATGATTTTGCTGATTAATTATTTGCAAAACATGTAATACCTACAAGAATTGCGTCGAATACTGCAGTGCCGCCAAAGATAGCGAGACAAGCTAAACCTACTGTCATTTCATTTTCCTCCTTTCATCTTTAAGATTATGAGGAAAGTATAGAGAAGCCTATGTTGCAAAATTGTTGGAGTTACGCACGAGCGAAGCGAGGAGGGCTCTGTTATTCGAGAATTCCTTCTTCCAAATCTGACAGGATATTATTCGTCTCTCGTACGCTTAATTTGTTGTTAATAGCATAAATAATAATGACGTCGCGTCTGTTGCGTGGGTGTAGCTGCGCGTGAGAAGCTAAGAACAGACAGTGCTGCGTCTCTTTCTCGCTGGCTTTTGTCGCCAAACATAAAGCAATTACTTTGTCTCTGCCTGGCTGCTTCGTGCCATTAAGAATCTGATAGCAATACGTTCTCTCTATCTGGGACTCCTTAACAAGCGCGGCCCTCGTCTCGTTACTATCCATGGTTAATTCCATAAAATACTGCGCGAAAGTTTTATCCGACAAATCAAAAGACTCGGTCTCGAGCATATTTTTAAGTTCACATTTACTAGAAGTATCTTTGAGAATATTGAGTAACTCTCTGGTCTGTTTTTCCTTCATAAAAACTAAATCCTTATTGGTATAATACTCGAAGGAGATACATATGAATGACTTAACTAATGGTTTTCTTAAAAGTGAATTTGGGAATTCCTTCTATAAAGAATTATATCACTTAAAAGATTCTGACAATACAGTAGTCTTTAATGAGTCTGCTGGTATGCTCCTGGTCAGAAAAAGCCTTAAATACTACGATATTCGTGTGTTTGATTATCTCAAAAATAATATCCACAAAAATCTGGTTAAGATTCATGATTTTTACAAAGATAACGACAGACTAATTGTCTACGAAGAATTCATTCAGGGAATAACACTTGAGGAATATCTTGCTACAGATCCATCTTTTAACGATTTAAAAAAGATAGTAAACGAAGTGTTTGATGCTGTAGATTTTATCCATAAAGCAGATCCTTCCATCATTCACCGCGATATCAAGCTGTCCAATATCATGATCACCAGTGACGGTGTGGCAAAGCTGATTGATTTTGATGCGGCCAAGTGCTTTAATCCTGACTCGTCCAAGGATACAGTTCTACTTGGTACCGAAGGCTTTGCTGCGCCTGAACAGTATGGGTTTGGAAGTTCAGATATCAGAACGGATATATATGGTCTGGGCAAACTGATAAGTGAGATATTTGGCTCTAATAGTCTGTACGAGCGACTTATTAAGAAAGCTACTCATATAGATCCTGATAAGCGATTTAAAGATGTAAATGCTTTAAAGCTGGCCTTCAACAACGGAATAAGAGCATTGCCATTTCCAGGCTTCAGGAACACTGATGCTATTCATATATTCAAAA
Organism: Saccharofermentans sp.; assembly: GCA_045600625.1. Taxonomy (GTDB): domain Bacteria; phylum Bacillota; class Clostridia; order Saccharofermentanales; family Saccharofermentanaceae; genus Saccharofermentans. The sequence goes on along the minus strand of JAZRYF010000029.1, from coordinate 17,915 downwards.
GTATCATTGGCTATATCGTTTTAATCTGGTTTTTGTTTAATACTACTTTCGAGAAGTTTACAAGAGTAGGGACGCTTATAGCGCAGGTACTGCTTTTTGGCCTCGCGATTCTCTGGGTTGATATGTTATCAGGGATATCTCCGATATTTACCAGGATGCCATTAACATCTTCTGACAGAGCTCTTATAAGGCTTATTGGCTATCTAATCTACATGCTGATTACTTTTGTAGTCACTTTGCTTTTTATTTCTATAGTAATAACGCTCCTTAGAATCTGATTTGTGTGCTGCCGGCATACCAAATACAAATTAATAATCCCTACAATTAACTTACTTATACGAAGGTGAAGTTTGGGAAGCTTAAGTTGGTTTTCTTCGTGTAAGAATAACGGTAGGGAGGATTACTATAAAATCTAGAGCCTTATACGCGATAAATATCCTGTTACCACTAATTGCAGGAGGTCTTACGTATTACCTTCTGGCGCCTGATGTGAGTTACGTAACGTGGCTTGATAACGTATTCGAACTTAATATAGCAAGGCCAGAATTAACGGATAACTTCGTTTTTATAAGAAACTATCTTCTTGATATGTTATGGAGCTATTCGTTTATGTTTACGGTATACCTGCTGCTGGGGAAGTGTGACAGCAGATACAAAAAAGCTCTGCTCATAACACTGCTTTCTATAGTCATTTTTGAGTGCATTCAATTACTGCCAATAGTAAACATGACCTTTGATTGCTGGGATATTTTTGCTGAAGGTGCTTCGGTATGCATCGCATACGTATCAATCAGACTTTTTGGGAGGGAATTAGAATGAATACAAAAGTTAGAAATATCTTAATCGCGCTTTGTGTGACTGCATTTGGTTTTATGGCGCTGGCTAGTGGTTCTTCAAGCGATGAAGCAAGCTACACACAGGTTGTAGTCCAGCAGGGAAATAGCGATGAGGCTTCAACAACAGAAGCTGATATCGTGGTAGAGCCTCAGAGTCAGAGCGTAATGCAGTACGAGATAAGTGACACAAGCTTTGAGTACTACACGAACTCTATTGGTTCTGTCGAGTATTTCGGCATAGTTGAGATTACAAACACAGGTGACACTAATATCTACCTTGATGACTGCACTTTTGACTTGGAGGACAACGACGGTCATCTTCTTCAGTCCGACAGCTTCATTAGCGCTGCACCTGAGATTATTGCTCCCGGCGAAAGGGGTTATTTCTACAACGGCCTAGGCAGCAATTTACTTAATGAGAATGTCTCACTCGATAATGGAATTGTCTTAGTTCCTCAGATCAGAGTTGAAGAAGCTACAGGCGAGCCAGTAGATTATCCAGTATCAGATGTAACAGTTAGTGAAGGTAACTATGGTTATCTGAATGTTCTTGGCAGAGTACAGAATACTTCTGATGAAGAGATTGGATATTTATATGTTGATATCATCTTCTACGATGCAAATGGTTCTGCATTAGCTGTTACTGGAACATCAGTTACTAATATCCCTGCAGGCGGTATGAGCAGCTTTGATACAACATGCTACTACTCAAACGAGAACGTAAGCTTCTCTGATATCGCAGATACTGTAGTAATTGCAAGAGAACATTATTATCAGTGGTAATTATTAGCATTAACTAGTCTTTATTAAGAGGTTAAATCCATTAGGGTTTAACCTTTTTTATGTCAACAGTTATACAACGATTCCTATTGTATGCTTGGCGAATAATCAATAATTATGAAAGGAGAAACGAAATGAAAAAGAATTATTTGATTATGGTATTTGCAGGCATGCTAGCTTTATCATTCGCAGGTTGTGCATCTGTTGAGATGGCAGCAAAGGCAAATCAGTTGCCAGTGGAAATTAACGACGAGACGATTGTTGTAGACGGTGGATACTTAGTTGAAGCTATCCCAGCAAGAGAACGTGAGGAGGCTCCTGTTAAGGGTAGTCAGAATCAAAAGCCTTATGTAGTAATCAAGGCCGCTGATACTGGAGATGCTGATGAAGAAGTAGAAGAAGATGACGATGAGATTGTCTATGAGGATGTAGATGAGACTGTCGATGAAGATGTTAATCTTGATGAGGCTAAATATTCATTGATAGTACTTGCAGGTCGTGTGGAACATGGCACCGCCAAGGGTGAAGATTGTTGGGAAGCTGACTGGACAATTTCTTCTAGTGCAGATGTTGAGTGGTATCTGTACTCTGATACAAATTCTGGTTGTCAGTACCTCGTAACAAAGATTACGGAATACTACTTCTGGTTCATCCCACACACTTATGCTGAGTATGTCTATGAGTTTCCAGATGGCACATATGCTGAGGGTGAGCTTACAGGCGAAGACGTAGTTTATTTGACTACCAGACTTAGTGACTGGAGCAGATTTCCTGAGTTGGAGCGCGTAGACAGATTTACACATATCTCATTCATGAATGGGGGTTCGACTCGCAGATTTAATTTCGGTGATGATGATTATACTTTCATCGTAACCAGAGAAGACGCTTAACTGATAATTACAAAATCATTTAATTGGGGACCAGTGGTCCCCTTTTTGTATGGTCTTTTTTGCTAACAATACAAAAGGATCACCAGTTGAAGCGATCCTTAAGCACTTCGCTATTTTAAACAGTCCTCGATGGCTTTGTCATCTGCGGAGCTCATAGCATAGGTGCTTTTTGTTTCCCTATTTCCTGTTGTTAAGTTTATGAATATGCATTTGGAATTTCATAATAAAGATTCGAGATTAGACTGATTGGTCCTATTAATGTCCCTTATTGAAAATTCATACCTGCTATACTGAAATTACCATAAAGAGTACGGGAGGGACAGCCCTGATGAACGTACAGCAACCGACTTTTTAAGCAAGGTGCTAAAGGCTGAACGATGGGTTGATACCTCTTTTATTTAACTGTAGAGGGCTGTCTCAAAAGAACGTATAGTTCTTAAGAGATAGCCTCTCTTTATGTTTTAAACTCTGCAGAAGTCTATGAGATTTCTGCTGTTTTTATGTTAGCTCCCCTAATTTTATTGAACAAGAGACGCTCGCTTCTCGAAATGGGAGCGTTGATGGGAGTGAAAGGGCGATTTCACTCCCACGTTTACTCCCATTTGGGTACTTGGGCGTGAAATGGGAGTGTTGATGGGAGTAAAAGGGTGGTTTCACTCCCATTTTTACTCCCATTTGGGTACTTGGGCGTGAAATGGGAGTAAAAGGGTGGTTGGATGTGAAGATCCACGAGTAACTGGAAAAGGACTAACTGCAAACCAAAAGGATAGGTGGCGATACCGCATCGGAGATTATCGCATTATTTGTGATATTCAGGACGAAGAGCTTATTATATTAGCTCTTACTATGGGACATAGACGAGAAGTATGTAATGCAGATTAACGGGTTTGTCAAGTTTATGAGGGATATGGATTGTTCAGTAGCCCAGCAGGCTCGTAAGATCACGGATATGTATATGAAGGCATTGGCCCTTTCGCAACACCTATAGGCAAATATAACGGCAATCCTAATGTCGCCTGTGCAGCAGCACTGTTGCTTTTGGATTTGTAAAAAAGAAAAATGACTCTGAAATCAGAGCCATTTGTACTGCTTTTTAGATTGTCTATATGGTCTTTTATCAAAGATTCCACAATTCATCTGTTGCAGTCTTGTAGATGCCTAGACCCACTGGACCTGCGACACATATAGACATAAAAATTATTGCTGCTGCTGTTGCCATTATTTATTACCTCCTTTCTTTTGACATACTTTAATTGTTGATTTGCTCATTATCATTACTTAGAGAATAATGGAAGGATTACCATTGAAAATACATCTCTAACAATAAAAATAAGTTCCGTCATATTAATTAGTCTTCTCCTTTCTTTAAAAATTAGTAATCATTTTTTTATTGCTATTAGATATTCTCAGCAATTTTTTCCAATATAGGTAATACAATAGAACTAAGTACTAGTGCTGCTGTTGCCCATGCTGTCATAAGTATTTCTCCTTTCGTTTTTGTCATGAAGTAAGTATAGAAAAGCGAGTGTTGCATTACTGATGACCGTTAAAATTGTGTTGTATAATTGAACAAAATACTTTCGAGGTGTGACGGATGAATCTGCAGAGTAATGAATATAGGACATCACAGCAGGCTAAGGCGGAAGAGTACCGCGCTAAGATGTGCGGCAAAGTTTACCGGCATTTTAAGGGCAATCTGTACCAGGTGGATATGATCGCGATTCACTCTGAGACCAGCGAAATGCGTGTGATTTACCATTCTGTCGATAATCCAAAGTTCTGCTGGGATAGAGAGCTTGAGATGTTCTTATCTCCAGTAGATAAAGTTAAGTACCCTGATGTTAAGCAGGAGTTAAGATTCGAGCCAGTTTTATAGATTTTTGAATTAATGTGAAGGTGAGGGCGTAGAGTTTTTATTCATAGCTAATAAAAAGGCTCTGGGAGTCAATCCCGGAGCTTTAATTATTTTATCTATAGAAGCTTGACTTGATGCGCCTTGTAGTTGCATAAGCCGCAAATGAACCAATGAATTCGATCCCTACGACTACTGCGCAACAAGCGAGTATTACTAATAAAGATGTAAGCATAGTTTTAAATTCCTTTCTGTTGTTAGTTTCTTATTTATGAAGTAAGTATAGGAAAGTTGGTGTGGCAGAAGTGTGGGCATTGATTTCAAGAGCATATTGCATTCTCTTCAGTCACATAAACGCTCATGTAAATGCCTGTTTATATGACTGTTTATAGGAATATGAGCTGATATTCACATAAACGCTCATGTAAATGACGTTTTATATGACTGTTTTTTGGAGTAGAATTGGTTGCAAAAATAATGGGGCTGTGAAAAAAAGTAAAGTTTTTCACGACCCCTATATTCATAGTTTTATTAATATGTTAATTATGCTATAACGACTGGCTGGTAAAGTTCTGGGAAAAGTATTTTTCTAATAAATTCAGGCATTTTCAAAATTCTCCTTTCTTTTGTATTTATTGAATCTTTACTGCTTGGACTTGGATGACTTTGCTTTGCTTACATATGTAGCTGCTAAGCAAGTTAATGCGATACCAAGGAAAAAGCAAATCTTATCGATTGAACTCTCCAGGTTAGGCATAAGACCTGTTACCAGAGATACAGCGAATAATACGAGTGCTGCACATGACATTGCGATACTAATCTTTTCTTCTTTTGTTCTTTTCATTTTTGTTTCCTCCAAAATGTTTGTTTTTTGTTTGATGATGTAAGTATAGAAAAGTGAGTGTTGCAGAAGTGTGGGTCATACGACAACATAATTAGGAGGGCATAACAAAGGGACCACTTGTGTGATCCCCCTAAACTTTATTCAATCTGAGACAAGTTGTTGAATGAATTAGAATCCAATGCGTCTAAGCAAGCGCAAGTTGAATTCAGGATTAATTGGAACTAAATACGCGACCATGTGTTTTCCTCCTTTCATATGTTAATGATGTAAGTATAGAGAGTCTTCTGTTGCAGAAGCGTCGGTAATTAAGAGTTGTTCTTTTAATTAGAAATCAATGTAGAATTTCCCTCTCAGATCCGTCCTAATAATGGAACCTCGAATGTAGATAATAGTATTAGTCATTTCTAATGAAGAACGTAAGGGCGAGGGGAGAATTATGTTTATTCCTGGGTATTACGCGTACATTATCATTTCGAATGTATGCGTGAGCAAAGTGCTGCTGATAAATAAAATTAACGACATGTATACCATTAGGCTTGAGAGTGGAGGGGCGATTCGTGTAAGTGAGTCAAGACTTTATCATACCTATGAAGCTGCGATGGAGTCACTGAAGGCTGGCAGTTACAGGGGGTGCATCAGGCCCTGGTGAGATAGCTGTTACTAAGCCAGCAAGTCTAGTATTATAAGAATAGCGATGAGATGTGGAGACTTAATAACTGAGTATTGATTTTACTGCAAAGTAAAAGGCCACCTTAGTGACCTTTTTGCTACTCGCTAATTGCTCTTACCAGTGCGCTTAGACCATCAATTGCATATGGTGTAGCAATCAGAATTCCAATGATTCCCAAAGTTAGTGGCATGATTTTTCCTCCTTATCTCGCGGTCTAAGCCGCTTTTTTGATTGTATTAATATAAAGAATGTTCTGTTACAGAAGTGTTTTAGATACATAAATATATTCTTCGCAGTGAACTAGTTATTAATAAGATTTATAATAAGAAAAATATAATCCTAGGAGTTCAGCGTGAATCAGTATATAGAGTTTACTAAGGAAGTATCAGAAGCACTTAAGAATAACAAGCCGGTTGTCGCGATTGAGACAGGTGGGACTTTCGCAGGGATTCCGTATCCTGATAATGTCGAGACGGCCAGGAACGTAATGGATGCGGTGCGAAGTCAGGGCGCAGTTCCGGCGTATATCTCGATTATGAACGGCAGGATTAAGGTCGGCATGAGCGACGAGGAAATTGAAGATTACGGCAGGCGCAGAGGCACGATGGCCAAGGCTTCAAGGCGCGAGATTCCACTGCTTCTTGCCCGGGGTGAGTACGGCGTGATGACTCTGGCAGCGACGATGGTTGTCGCGAGTCTCGTTAATATTCCTGTCGTATCTGGCGGTGGCCTCGGTGGCGTACATCGTGGCGCAGAAACTTCCATGGACATCTCCTCTGACTTAGAAGAAATAGCTGCTCGAAATGTAGTTGTCGTTTGTTCAGGCGCCAAATCTATCTTAGATCTCAATTTGACAATGGAGTACCTCGAGACCAAGTCTGTGCCTGTTATTGGATATAAGACAGAAGAGATGCCAGCATATATGGCAATCGAGAGTGGTATTAAGCTCCCATGCTCGATGGATTCGCTTGAAGAAGTGGCTAAGGCTTATCGAATCAAAAATGAGCTTCAGATTGATACTGGAATGATTCTTATGAATCCAATCTCCAGGGAATATGCAGTCGATGCTACAAAAATGAATGCAGTAATTGACGAGGCAATAGAATTAAGTGTTAGGGATAATATTAAGGGTAAAGCTATTACTGGATACCTGATGCAATACCTTAAGGATAAGATGGGTTCCGACAGCATGGATGCCCAGAAGAATATGATCATCGAGAACGCTTCTCTGGCTGCCAGATTGTCTGTTTCTATAAGTCAGTAAATCTTTTTTTGTCTGAGCAACAGTTTTGAAACAGTAGCTCCCCTATACTCTCCTCATAAACAAAAAAGCAAGGAGATAAAAAACAATGCATAAGACAACAGAAAAGAGATTTACATACATTTCAATTAGACCATCATCTGAGGCAGTTGCTTCAGCAGTAATGTCTAGTAAGACACTTAGAAACAACATCTTGATTAAGTAAGGGGAGGATAGAAAAATGTTCGGAGGATTATTTACAGCAGCATTCATCGTAGGAGCATTCGCTACAAACTACGTTAACCATCATCCAACTAGATTGAAGTTTTAATTAGAAGTATAAAGAAAGATATTTTAAGACACGGGAACGAATCCCGTGTTTTTTGTTTGTCGTTTTTTGTCGCTTTTTGTCTTTAATTGTCGCCCAATTCTAATTTGATCAAGTGTAGGGTGTTGATATGAAAGTATTGTTTAATGAAAACTACCAATTGATTCGTGCTGCATGGATTGATGCAAAGCTGGCTTCGATGCCTGATATTAAGCTAGGCAAATATAACGGAGTTGAGATTGCCAGAGAATATGGAGTTGCTAAGAATGGACATAGAACACATTTCACATATATGCCTAACCATGTTGATTACGATAAGGCTATTAACATCGCGATTCTGCGTAAGAGTTTAATAAAGGAAAGACTACTGTTGCCTAATCGTAAAATTAAAATCTCTCCAATTGGATGCTTTAAGATGACTGATGAAAAGTGGAATAATCTTCGTCAAAGTGCTAACAGTATCCCAATTACTACAGACTACAGCTTCAATGGAATACCGATGCGTTCCCGATTTGAGATGTTAGTAGCTGGAATACTGGATGAATTGAATCTTCAGTTCAAATATGAAATTGGGATAACAGTCAAAGGTGAAACCATTTATCCTGATTTTACGGTTTATCTGCCTGAAGTGGGTATGTGTTTTATAATCGAATGCTTGGGTAAGGTTGATGAATCCGATTATATATTTCGTAATACTAATAAATTAAGTGCTTATTATTATGCTGGATTTGTTCCAGACATAGATTTGTTGATATTCTGCGGTAGGAAGAATTATTTGCCGGATACCATATTTATGCGCAATCAAATTGTTCGAATGATTAACGGAATAATGGATGAGAGTATAGTCTTCCCACAATGATCCCCACATTTTGGTCAATTTGTGGGACGAACTGTGGGAATTTTTAAATTTCCCACAATAATCTCCACATTTTGGCGGTTTTGTGGGACTAGGTGTGGGGATTGTGGAGAAAATAGCCTTTCGACGGCTTGTAAGAGCGAATTTAATAAGCACAACAAATAAAAAGTGTCCGGGATTTGGAGTTCCGAACACTTTTTATTGGGTTTAAATTTTTAAGAGCGCTTTTGTTTTATTACTTAGTAATATCAATTACTGTTGTTATAACCTTTTTAACGTATTCAATGCTTGGTTCCACTGTTTTAATTTCCTTTCGTTTTTTTTTGATGACGTAAGTATAAAAAAGTGAGCGTTGCAGAAGCGTTGTAGTTCAACACTCACCTCTCAAAACTTATCTCATAACAAAAATACGTGGAGAATATGTTCTTGAAATCTTATATGCTCAACATAAACTGCAACGATTCTGCAACAGGGACTTCGTTATAGTTAGCTCATAACAAAGAGAAAGAAGGAGACGACTAAACATGATCGCACCAAGTATCTTAATTATTATCAGTTTGCTAGTCCTGGGCTGCTTCTTTATGTAATTGTTATAAGGTTAGCAATAAAGCTAATAAAAAGGAGGCCATGATTGACCTCCTTATTTATTACTCATCTTTTGACTTAATCGTGATTCCCCAGACTAATACTAGGGCGCCAGCGACTAATACAATCGGCACCATTGTCCAGTCCAGGTAATATGGATCATATGGGCTGTCTGGATTTACATATAGAGTGATGGTTCTGCCATTAGTCATTTTTGTCGAGTCATAAGAGCCTAGCTTTACGTTCTCATAGGTAATGTCACCATAAGTGTATGTGACATATACGTCGTGATTGTCATTCCTGGAAATATTGATGTCTCTTTTGACTATAATGGATGCAGTAACCTGATCATAGTTGTTCATCGCGTTGAAATTACGATATGCTATGAAACCACCTACGATAATTGTAATAATACCGATAAGAATCAGTATTAGTTTTGCTGAAGTTGCATTTTTTACTCTCAATTGTATTCCCCTTATATAAAGATATTTAAATAATAAATATAAAAGATGAGGTATGCAACGATATTGCAACAATAATCCTAATATATTTGCTTTATAATCAAAAAACGGAGGACAAAATTATGAAAAAGAACTTAATGATTATAGCATGTGTATGTATGCTCGCAGTAGCATTGTCCGCATGTAGTAAAGCAGAGGAGACAACTGAGACTTCTGTTGCTCCTGAAACTTCTGTAGAGACTGTAGCTGAAGCTCAAGAAAATCTCGAACCAGTTATTCAGCCAAGAGAGGATGTGGCTGAATCTGTTGCTGAAGAGACAGCTCCACTTGTTGCAGATGAGTACAGTGAATATGATCCAGGATTGGCAGGCTCATGGCATGATGCAATCGCAGGTCGTGCTTATATGACTGTAACAGCAGTTGAGAATGACGGTTTCGCTTTTGACGTAACATGGCCTGATTCTGCATTCGGTTATTACACATGGACATTTACTGCTTATCCTAACGAAGCTGGTGTCTACTACTATTCCAACGGACATCATACATATCAGGAAGCTGATGAGAACGGAAACATTACTGAGACTTTGATCACTGATGAAGCTCACGGCAATGTGGCAGTTCTTTTAGATGGCAGCATGGAGTGGGTCGAAGATGGCGACGAGCCAGAAACACACTCATTCGTCATGGATTAAAACTTAAGTATTTATTAAGCATCTCGAAAGGGGCCTGTCGTAATATCGATAGGCCTTTTTGCTGCCCAAAATATTGAGCAACGATTGTGCAACAGAGACTTATTTATAATCACCTCATAAATAAAAAACGACTAACAAAAAGGAGGAAACAAAAAATGATTTGTGCAATAGGAGTTATCGTAACAGCAGTAATCATACTCGCACCAATTCTTTTTATCTAAATAAAATTTCGCAGACCAACGGTTGTGCAACACAGACTTTTTTATACTTAAGACATAACAAAAAACAAAACAAAAAACAAAACAAAAAAAGTGAGGTAAACAATTATGAAAGCAACAGTAGAGACAGTAAAGACAACAAGATCTTCAACAAGAGCAGTAGCAGACGCTATGATCTCAAACAAGGTTTTATTCAACTATCTTTTTAACTAATTCTTATTAATCGATAATAGATATTAAATTATCATGGAGGTGGCACGTAGCCAGCTCCTTTTTCTTGTCTTGAAAAAACTCCTTCGCTATGAGTTGCGTAGATGGCTAAGCCATCTAGTGCTGTTCGAACCAGTAAAGAACTTTATATTGCGTTGCAACGGTTGTGCAACAGTGAGTCTTTTATACTTAAGCCATAACAAACAAGGAAGGAGACAAAAACAATGAAATACGAGGATGTTAAATTGATGAACCTTTTCGAGATTCTTAAGCTTATCCTTAAGTTCTAATCAATCTCAAAACTTCAAATCAGAAAATGATTTATGGCGGTCTCACGTAGAGGGCGCCTTATTTTTGCTTTAATTTGCTTTAATGTATAATAAACAAAACTTATGGAGAATAGTTCTGGCAAAGAAACCTACAGTTACACCGCTGACAGTGATGACCATGATATCGATGTTTAAGCATACGCTTCTGGGAATCATCGGTAGCGTTTTTTCGTTATTATTTGATGATCCTGATTTGTCCTTGTGGTTCACTATATTAACTATTGCAGCATGCCTTGCTACTGTCGGTTTTGGAGCGCTTCATATAGTGACGATTGTTAAGCTGTTCAAATTAAGTAAGCCTCTTCACAATAATTAAAATTTATTTAACATTCGCCCTATTTTGAATGAGAATCATTACTCTTATAATTAGAACTAATTATTAAAAGAGGAGGACAATTTCTATGTTTAAGAAAATTGTATCTGCCCTTGTTGCTCTTATTATTGCAGTTTCTGTTTTTACTGTAGTTCCTAAGAGCACTGTTAATGCTGACGCTGATCCGGTTGTGACATTCGTTACAAGCCTTTACAGCGATTGCTTGGGCAGACAGCCAGACCCAACAGGTCTTAATGACTGGGTTAACAGATTAAGAACAGGTCAAATCACAGGTAAGCAGGCTGCTTATGGTTTCTTCTTCTCACAGGAGTTTATCGCTAAGCAGAATCAATTGTCTGATGGTGATTTGGTAGATACTTTCTACAGAGTATTCCTTAACCGTTCCGCAGATCAGGGTGGTAAGGATTACTGGATTGGCAGAATCTCTACTACTCAGTATGACATCACAACACTGTTCACAGGTTTTGCTGATTCTACAGAGTTTTCACAGAAGTGCGCTTCTTACGGAATTCAGGCTGGTCCTCATATCACAGTTCCTAATATCCCAAGAGGTTCTGGATCTACTGTTCCAGCATCTCAGTTCAATTCCAATACTCGTGCATTCTGGTATTCCTATTTAGATGATGGTTCCGGATATTCTATGGATTCCGCTATCTATTTCACATGGGAGTCTACATTCGAGTACACATTGGAAGTATTGAATACTTCACTCCTCGGTAACTACGTAGTTCATTACGATGTATATTACTCAACAAATGGTTCCTTCAATGGTGCAAGACTTGTTTACTCAGGCGATATCTCACCAAAGCAGTACAGCGATGGTAAGTTCTATGAGTTCAAGTATCGTGATCCAGATGGCAGCCTTGATGTAGGTACATACTTCATCGTAGGATCTCGCGATGGTGTACAGTACTTTAACGTACCAGTACCTGTTGATCCATAAGGATTATTAAGTCTTAAAACAATAATGGAGGCTCCGCGAGGAACCTCCATTTTTTATGCTTTTAATATAAAGGAACAGAACTAATTACTCCAATTCCGACTCTTCGATTATTTCCTTAAGTTCATCTTCAAGATGCTTGTCGTCTTCAAAGCTGCTTGCGAGTCCATATAAAACCTCACCGTTTATAGGTGTGATTCTCGCGAGGATAAATACATTGAATTCATCCAGATATCCTTCAGGAGAAATGTCATTTTTAAATCTTACTGTCTGGCCATTTTTTACTGCTCCAAGCGAGACGCTGACGAGCGAACTGTTATAATGTGGAACCATCAGGAACATGAAGTCATCGCCATATTTTTCTTTGAGATATGGGAGGGCTAGGACACGAATCCTTTCGAGGTGCTCTGCGAGCTTATCCTGCAACTCGCTTTCCAGGTAGAGCGTGTCAATATCGTTAAAGTCCAGGGAGATGAAGCCGATTTTGTTCTGGTAGACGAAGTCGAGTATAAGCAGCTCGTACACTATTGCATGAATGCGTGGAATGGTGTGGATCTTGCCGCTTTTGAGCCTGATTTTTGTCTCGCTTCCTGAGCAGTCGATTAACTCGATGTCTTCTGGCTTAAGCGTTACCTTCGACAAGAACTTCTTGATGATTAACTGGTTGTTTTCTGTTACGAGTTTCATTGTGTTTTCCTAAAATTTATGATTTTACTTCCAACAAATCGCGAATAGTTTATCATAAGGTAGAGTTAATTAGTATGATAATGTCTACTGGCAGTTGACCCAGGGATTCCTCTTCGTGGCTAGAATATAGCCATAGAAAAATTATCAGGAGGAAATGATTATGTATGGTGCAATTATTGGAGATGTAGCAGGTTCGAGATTTGAGTTTGACAGAGGTCCGTGGACTAAGACTTTCGAGTTCATGACGCCTGGTAGTGAGTGGACTGACGATACCTGCATGACGATAGCAATTGGCGAGGCGCTTCTTAACGCGGGTAAGGATGCGGACAGTGAGGCCATTAAGGCGGAGTGTATCAAATCCATGAAGAAGTGGGGGAAGAAGTATCCTTATGCAGGCTTCGGCGGTAGGTTCATTCAGTGGGTTTTAACGGATGATCCAAAGCCATATAACAGCTGGGGTAACGGCTCTGCGATGCGTGTGTCTGCGGCAGGTCTCTTGTATGATTCACTTGAGAGAACGCGCGAGGTGGCAAGGCTTACGGCTGAAGTTACACACAATCACCCTGAAGGAATCAAAGGTGCCGAGTGCGTGGCTGCTGTTATGTTTTTGGCGCGTATGGGCAAGTCTAAGGCGGAGATTCGCGAGTATGTGGAGGCGGAGTTTAATTACGACCTCACATATAGCGTCGATGAGCTTCGCCCTAAGCACAGACACGATGAGTCCTGCATGGATGCTCTCCCTAAGGCGCTGATTTCTTTCTTCGAAGGCGAGTCCTATGAGGATGCTGTTCGAAATGCAATTTCCTTAGGCGGCGACACGGATACCATAGCTGCGATAGCAGGTGCGATGGCAGAGGCTTTCTACGGTGTGCCAGACGAGTTGAAGGCAAAGGTTCGCGACTGTTTGGAGGAAGACATGCTAGAGGTATTAGACCGATTCGTGGTATCATAAATTCATGACACTTGAAGATGCTAAGAAGTTTTATTTTGACAATGGCTGTAGCTCCCAGAATATGTATTTTAACGGTGGAGCTGATGATTATAATGAGTTTAATAAGGTAGTTACTCCAGAGTTAATTACTGAATTTGACTTGGAGTATTTGCCGTTAGCTTTTGATGAGATTTATGAGAAGAAGTCAAAGTCGGGATATGCTTTTTTAAGAATTCTGGGAATACTCGAGAGACGAGATCTGTCTTATTCTGAATTTGCCGGAAAGCTGGTTGGTGTGTTTGAGGAGTGCCCTTTCGCGCTTGATGATCAGGCCTTGATGGTAGCTGAGTGGATGCTTGGATCGGGTCGTAAGAATTTACTGTCGAGTGGCATGGCTATCCTTCAGTTCTACGGAGATTATGCTGACAGAATTTATGCTGCTGTTAGTAAGTATATGAGACTTCAGTTCTCAAGCGACGTAGTTACTATGTTTGATATGAAGCCATATCCTGCAGAAAAGCTGAATATGCGTGTTGAAGCTCTTGGTGAGGCTCGGGAAAGAGTCCTCAAGTATGTGAAGTCTTCTAAGTTAGAAGAAGATTATCGCGAGATGCAAAAGAAAACATTGGAGCTTAAGACTTCAACTGCTAAGGATAATAAGAAAATGACTTATATTATCTGGTTTACAATCCTCGGAACGGCTTTGTTTATAGGTCTTTTGAGCTTTCTTGTTTACATGCTTATTTAATGAAAGTACTCTCTTAAACTACCTTTGAAGACAGTATTTAGACGCTCAAGTGTATCCCATTCAACAACCTTCTCATCATGGCAGATGTCCCAGCGATCATATAACCTTAAGGTTCTCTTTGCTTCCTGAGTGATGTTGAATCTTACATCGCGCTGGATGTGTGTATCCTCAAAGACAGTAACAGATCCAAGGCCTGAATTTACGACCATATGGTTATCCTTGTAATCTTCTAGCGCCTGCTCGATTTGTTTTTTGATTGCATCTCCAGCTCTGCCTATGACTTCGGTTTTCCAGATTCTGTCAAAATAAAAACCTGTACCTAGTACTTTGTTTTTAAGGTGAGAGATATCTTTGCCATGAAGGGCGCAGAGTCTTTTATATTCTGTCCAACTGTCGTCATCGAATTCTTCGAGTCCTAGAGTATAACGTGTACAGCCTTCAATCTTATTAGTCAGCGCATGTGCGTGAAATCCACCATATAGACGGTCGCTAATATAGATGTTATAGAGCTTAATGTTGTAGCGTGCGTAAAAATCCTGCATTCCCTTAAGTATTGGGTCTGGCTTTTGTACACCATCTATAAGCGCGAGAGTTTCTAAGTAAACGTTTTCATCAATTAGTGTTAGCATATTGATATTATATTATAAAAAGCGCCTGACTGCTTCGGACGGTTACTGTATGGCTACGCCATTTGCGTAACTTGCACTCAGGACGTTTTAACTATCTATACTTTGAGGTGAAAAATGGTAAGAGAGTTGATGCATGATCCGTTGTTTCTGGCACAGAAGTCAGAAAAAGCGACTATGGCAGACAGAAGCGTAGGGCAGGATCTGATGGATACTTTGTCAGCTCATCGATTAGACTGCGTTGGTATGGCAGCCAACATGATTGGTGTGAAGAAGTGCATTATTGCTGTTACTACACCTACAGGAAATGTCTTAATGTATAACCCGATAATTGTGCGTAAGAGCAATGAGTACGACACTGAAGAAGGGTGTCTGTCTTTGCTTGGAGGCCCAAGACCAATCAAGCGCTACGAAGTAATTGAAGTAGAATATCAGGATCTAAATTTTAAGAAGCGATCAAAGAAATTCATGGGTTTTACCGCACAGATTATCCAGCATGAGGTTGATCACTGTAACGGGATATTGATATAAAAAGCATACGAAAAGAGACGACCGTTATAATCGTCTCTCTTCAACAAACAAGGAAACAATATAAGGAAATTATTCTGCTACAGGAGCAGGATAATCAGTTGTTGAAAGTGGGAGAGTAGTTACATACTCATATTCGTTAGCTGCAACATCTGTGCTCTGAGTTCCAAACAGAACTCTTCTTAGGTCGATAAAGTCTGGCTGGTTTGCAACTGTTGGATCTACGAGATACCATGCGCCATCGATGCAAACTGCATTCCATGCGTGACCCTCACCGCGAATCTCACCATTCATGATTACGCTTGTAAGGCCGATAGATTCTGCCATTGCCTGGAAAGCCTGTGCATTTGAATCACATACACAGCAGCGATCAAAAATGCAGTTACCAATTGCGTGACCTCTCTCGATGCCCTGGTTAATGCTGTCATAATCATACTTTGTATTGTTGCAGAGCCATTTGATAATAGAGATTACCTTATTGTAGTCATCAAGCCCTGCCCACTGTGATGCGATGTTAGCTGCTTCATTGCGAGCTGCGATGAAATCATTAATAGTACCGTGAACATCAGTCTTGAAGCAGAAGTCGCATTTACCAGTATAGGTCTCACCGTCCTCGTTAAGTTCACAGCCTGTTGATATGCGAGTATCGGTTGCGTAGAGGTAGTAATCAGTAAGACTGTAACTATTATTTGCTGCCATCTGCTGACACTTGCTCTCGTAATAATCCTTGAACTGATCGACCTCATCATAGTTGTTCATCTCTACTGTAAAATTAAATGACTCATTCTCAAAGTCCAGACTAGGTGCATGGCTTTCCCATGAAGCGATAACCTCGTTTACTGAGTTAAAGTGCATTGCCTGTGGCTGAGTTTCTGTCTCTGCGGCCAAAGAAGTCATGCACATAGATCCCATGATGACTGCAGTTGCAAGAACACCTGCTACTGCCTTTTTTGTTGTGTTATGTTTTGTTAAGTTTTTCATTTTTTTCTCCTTTTCTTTTTGTGTTTTGTTGTTATGAGGTAAGTATAGGGAAGTGGCTGTTGCAAAACTGTTGCTTCGCTATACTGTGTTTTTTGAAATGAAAAGGAGGATTTAATATCCTCCGATTTTACGTTTGTCTGATTTAAGCCATGACTAGAATTGGTGATACTGGAATCATTGGAACATACTGCCAGCTTGGTGTTGGAAATAAATTCATAAAGAAATCCCACATTGTCAAGTTCCTCCTTTCGTTTTGTAATGGTTTAAGTATAGTGTTACTCGTGTTTCAAAAGCGTTGGTCAAGGCATTGAAGGGATCAATGGAATTAGTGGCCAAGAGCTTGGATTCATAAGATATTTAATCAAACCCATTTTGTATCTCCTTTGTTTTTGTATGGTGTGAGTATAGGGGAGTGAGTGTGGCAGAAATGTTGGTCATCGATTCCAGAAACATATTCTCCGCAGTCCTCCTCGCTTCGCTCGTGCGTAAGACTACGAATATGTTCCTGGAATCTCATATTGTGGATCATGGATAATCTCCATCCGAAGTTTTTTTGCAAAAGAAATGGACTGCATATACAGTCCATCAATAACTTGTAATCTCATAAACAACATGAATAATGTCATTATCGCTGTTGCTTATTGATATAGTTATAATTGTATTATTACCAATTCTTTGTTTGTTGCATTGCCCATTCTGTGAGGCCAAACATTGCTGCTGGAATAAGTGCTACTCCAATTGCTAAAGCTCCAAAAACTGCCATGTCC
Source organism: Saccharofermentans sp. (assembly GCA_045600625.1). GTDB lineage: Bacteria > Bacillota > Clostridia > Saccharofermentanales > Saccharofermentanaceae > Saccharofermentans. The sequence goes on along the minus strand of JAZRYF010000029.1, from coordinate 582 downwards.
ATTTCTCCTTTCTTTTGTATTTGATTGTGAGCTAATTGTAAAAAAGCTTCTGTTGTAGATTTGTTGGTCGATGTAAGGCACTTTGCTGGTTCAAACAGTACACGATGACTCTGCCATCTGCGTAACTGATAGATAAGGTACTTAATATCTCACTATTCCTGCGTAAGACTGCGAATATACTCTTGGAATCTCTTAAAATATTCTCTTCAGTCACAAAAACACTCATGTAAATGTCGGTTTACATGACTGTTTTTTGGAATATGAGCCGATATTCAAGAAAACACTCATGTAAATTGGATTTTATATGACTGTTTTTTGGACTCGTGTTGGTTGCAAAATTAAAGGACTGCGTGTGCAGTCCTTGTAAAACCTTAATTTTTGAGACAAATTGTTTTGTTATCAATCCATTGTGAGGAGTGTAACGCCTACACCGATTGCAGATGGAATACTACAAATACCGAATACGATAAGTGCTGCTGTAAACATTTTGTTTGTTCTCCTTTCGTTTATAATTCTAAAATTCATTTTGAGATTAACTATTAATCTTCTTTAGTAAGGTAGAGGCCTGTGCCGATACCTACA
>JAZRYF010000028.1:0-48769 GCA_045600625.1 Saccharofermentans sp. | reverse complement strand
ACCCGCAGAGCCCACAAGTACCCCAGTGCCATCAAGCACAAGTACACCGGTACCTACTGTTACTAACACGCCAGTACCAACAAACACACCGGCAGGACCTACAAGTACTCCGGCTGAACCGACACCGGCCGAGCCAACAAGTACTCCAGTGCCAACAAGCACAAGTACACCGGTACCTACTGTTACTAACACGCCAGTACCAACAAACACACCGGCAGGACCTACAAGTACTCCGGCTGAACCGACACCAGCAGAGCCTACAAGTACTCCGGCTGAACCGACACCGGCAGAACCAACAAGTACACCGGTTGAACCGACACCGGCAGAGCCTACAAGTACTCCTGTTGAGCCGACACCGGTAGAGCCGACAAGTACTCCTGTTGAACCGACACCGGCAGAGCCGACAAGTACACCTGCTGGGCCAACAGATACCCCTGTACCAACGAACACGGATGTACCTGTTCCAACGGCAACGCCTGTACCTACATCTCCTGGAGGTCAGCCTGTAGTTCCGCCAACGAATACTCCTGTACCGACTGCGGTTCCAACGGCAACGCCTGTTCCTACCGAGCCAGAAGGTACACCAGAACCGACGGCAACTCCGGTACCTACAGAGCCAGTTACGGAAGTAACTCTCGATGGAACTCCAATTGGTCCTGATGATTACACTATTAATCCTGACGGATCGATTACATTGTCGGAAACAATTAGAAGAACGCTTGGTGTTGGTCGTCATTTGATAGAGATTACTTATAGTTCTGGTACGACTAGAACTATCACAATCGTTATCGATGAAGGCGGAAGAGTACCAGTAACAGGTGAGAGCAATATTGTTAACATACTTGCCAGCCTGATACTTGCTACATCGGCAGCACTCGTTATAACAGCGCTTAGGTTAAGGCGTAGAGAAGTATATTAAATAAAAAACTGTCTCAAAACTACATTCAGTTTTGGGACAGTTTTTATTTGTTTACAAATAATCTTACAAAACAAGTGAAATGTAAGATAAAGTGTTAAGAATCGGGCAAATCCTAACACTTCTGATTACAATTTGGACGATTTGTAAGCTTTGGTGTAAGCTTTGTTGAGATCTATAGTTATCCCTTGCGAATGAAATAGAACATGAATTGCTGCAGGATACCAGCAGTATCAGGATAGTTCTCTGCAGGGAAGTGCCCGCCATAATACTTGTCTTCGATTCTTTTAATCCATACGTCAACGGGGAATCTTCCGACTCTTTGGAACCCGAATAACATAGCGCAGTTTGCTACCTTAATACCTACACCATGCATTCCAAGAAGTACTTCGTATAATTCGTCGTCGTTAAGCTTCTCGAGTGAGTCAGGATCTAGCTTTCCTGATTTGAAGTCTTCAACAGCAGACATTATATATGCCGTCCTGTAACCAGCTCCGATAGAGTTCAATTCTTCTGCTGTTACTTTTGAAGCCTGCTCTACAGTTGGAAAAGCATAGTAAGTTTCCTTCAACGGCTTTACGAAAGGCCTTTCGAGGGCAGGTACATTAATTTTTGTACCCAGGAGTTCACTGAAGCGATCGACACAGGTTGTTATGGAAGGGATAGAACGACGCTGGGAGATTATGTAGGAGATAATAGCCTCGAAGACTTCCTGCTTAAGTATTCTGATTCCGTAGCCAAACTGAATAGAGTCAATAAGAAAAGTGTCATCTTCAGGTGCAGATTTGATGATTGATTCGTAATCGCGATTTAAATCAAAATACTCACGCCAGATATTTTCAAACTCTTCTTCGGTACATGAGAAAGCATATTCACAATTTCCCAGGTCAGCAATCTGTAAGTACCTGCCATGAGCTACTAGTTCTGTGTGAGTATCATCTACAGTATGAATTCTAAAAGCCTGACCGCTATCTGCGATTTTAGTCGGATTAAAGAAATTAAGCTTAAGTTTATACATTTGTTTTAATACCTCTTTTATACTATTATAGCAACATTAAATGGATTAGAGGTTTAAGTAATGAAACTATCCGAGATTTATAAGCAGGATAAGACAGTTTTGTCCTTTGAGATTTTCCCACCAAAAGCTGCGGAAGAACTAAAAAATATTGACGAGACATTAGAGATGCTTTGTGATCTTAACCCAGCGTATATTTCTGTTACCTTTGGTGCTGGTGGATCTTCTAATAACAATAAGACTATTGAGATTTGTAAGAAGATTAAGGAACAGTATCATGTGGAGCCAGTTGCGCACTTAACATGTCTTTCTTATGATAAACCTGAAATTGATGAGTTCTGTAAGGAGCTTGAGGCGGCTGGTATTGAGAATATCTTGGCTTTAAGAGGTGATGTTAATCCTAATGCTCCTGCCAAGGGTGTATTTAAATATGCCAGTGATCTTATCGAGTATGTTAAGCCAAGAACAAATTTCTGCATTGCAGGTGCGTGCTATCCTGAGTGCCATTTGGAGTCAGCAGACCGAATAACAGATTTACGTAATCTTAAGAATAAGGTAGACGCTGGTGCCGAAGTATTATTGTCCCAGTTATTCTTTGATAATAAGGCTTTCTTCGATATGGTAGAGGGAGCGAGAATTGCAGGTATCGATGTTCCTATTACTCCTGGTATTATGCCTTGTCTTACAGTTAAATCCATTCAGCGTATGGTATCTACCTGTGGTGCTACGTTGCCTGAGAACTTTAAGAAGATAGTAGAGCGCTACGAGGATAAGCCAGAGGCATTCTTAGATGCAGGTCTTGCTTACGCCATTAGTCAGATTATCGATTTGCTTGTTTCTGGTTGTGATGGAATTCACCTTTACACAATGAATCGTCCTGCTGCAGTTAAGAGAATCTGCGACGGTATTAAGAATATTATCTAATTTATGCTGTAATCTAATTAATAAGAGCCGTAGATTTCTTGTCTAACGGCTCTTTTTCATTTTATTTAATCTTGAAGTAATTATTTAGCTGGCATTTTATATTGCCGTTATATAGCTTAACTCTCTTGTCTGCTTTATGGCCTGTGGCTATTTCAAACGAATCGTCAGGAGTAATAACTGACATTCGCATTCCCTTACGGCATAAGCCTTCACGGGTAAGGTATAGCTTAGCTATCATCTGATATATCTCAGCAGCTTCTTCAGGTGTCATGAGACGGCCACCATATGGCGGATTGGTGATTATCATATTACGGTCAAAGCCTGTGATGGATTCTAGGGCAGAAGGGGTTCTTATTGCAGCATCTGCAACCTGGAACTTAATGAGATCTGCTACTCCCGCAGTCTGTGCATTACGTATAGAGGACTCTATGGCTTTAGGGTCTATATCAGAGCCATAAAAATAAATACGGTCTGTCTCAGGCTGCTTTTCTAGAGACAAAGCTTCTTCGCGAGCTTTTTTCCAAGCATAATTCCCGATATAAGGAAGATTTTCATATGCAAAATGTCTGTTTTTTCCAGGAGCTATATTAAGTGCTAATAAAGCTGCTTCAATAAGAATTGTACCAGAACCACAGAATGGATCTACCAAAGCCTCATAGCCAAATGGTTTATATCTGGAAAGAGTAATCATTCCTGCAGCTAAAGTCTCTCTAATAGGAGCATCGTGAGTTAACGGGCGATAACCACGCTTATGAAGTCCATCGCCAGTGGTATCAATCATCATAGATACTACATTATTAACAATACCGAACTGAATCTTAACAAGTCCTACCTTAGTATCTTCGGCTATAATTCCATTAGGACCTAAGTGTCGGCTTCTGCAAAGCGATTTAACAATTGCCTTCTTACAAAGGCTTTGACAAGCACTGATACCATACAGTTCAGACTTACGGGAATAACCATTAACTGTAAAGGCGTATCCTTCAGGAATAAACTCATCCCACTCTAAGCGGCAGCAACCATCAAAAAGCTGATCAAATTCTTTTGCAGTAAAAGAACCTACCTCGAAAAGCACACGTTCAGCTCTTCTGGCCCACATGTTAGCACGGGCAACATCCATTTCCCATGTATCATCATCTGCATCTAAAGTAACAACACCGTCTGAGACAGTGATTTTCTCTCGTTCATAACCCCAATTTAAGAGGTCATCGCGAACTGGACTTTCAAGTCCGAATAGACAAGTTAATATAATTTTCATAAGGTTAATTATCAAGCTTTAAGAAAAAGAGTGTCAATACCTTTTTTATCAATTTGAGTGTATTTCTCTCGTGGACACTCCATTTGACAATTTATGTTCGTTTTTGCGCAAAACCAGTAAAATCAAGGGTGGAACAATTGTGTAATAAAAATGCAACAGTTTTGCAAAAATTATGTAAGAAAAATCCGATGTAGCATTTACGGGGCTTCGCGAGGCATATTTGTCGTAAAGGGTTGTTTTGGACTTATCTACAAAGTTATGAACATTATGAACATTTTTCGTATGAAAATAATCAAGTTTATTAGATGTATTTCGTAGTTTGTAACACAAGTGTTATAATTATCTGAGAATTTTTTGGGGGTGCGGTTATGTCTGATATCAAAGTACAAGCGAATGTATCGAAGCAAGCTTCTTTTCAGATGGCTATTCTTGATACTGACCTTAAAAATAATGCTCTGAGAGCAGTAGCTACGGCACTTGAATTAAATAAGGACTTCATCTTCGAAGCTAATAATCGTGACCTAGATAATGCTTTGAAGGACGGCCTTGATGGTCCTCTTGTTAAGCGCCTTAAGTTTGATGAACATAAACTTTCTGATGTAATTGCAGGTATTGAGAGCCTAATTGGACTTGAAGATCCTGTAGGCAAAGTAAAGTTACACACAACTTTGGATGATGGATTAGAACTTTATCGTGTTACATGTCCTATAGGAGTTATTGGAATTATCTTTGAGAGTCGTCCAGATGCACTAGTTCAGATTTCAACTCTTTGCCTTAAGAGTGGTAACTCTGTGTTCTTGAAGGGTGGACGCGAAGCTTTGGAGACTAATAAGGCTTTATATTCAGTAATTAAACAGGCTTCAATTGAGGCTGGACTTCCTGATGGATGGATTAATCTTCTTGAGACTCGTGATGATGTATCTGAGATGCTTACACTTAATGAGTATATTGATTTAATTATCCCAAGAGGTTCCAATTCATTTGTTCAATACATTATGAACAATACTTTGATTCCTGTTATGGGACATGCCGATGGTGTATGCCATACATATGTTGATGAAGATGCAGATATTGAGAAGGCTATTGATATTGTTGTCGATGCCAAGACTCAGTATGTATCCGTTTGTAACGCTACAGAGACGGTATTAATCAATAAAAAACTTGAGAACTTGGCTAAGGGCGAGGTTGTTAAGGCTCTTGAGGATAATGGCGTAAGAATTCATTTTGAAGATGAAGTTGCTGATTGGCATCATGAGTATTTGGATTATGATGTTTCTATTAAGTTTGTAGATTCTGTTGATGATGCCATTAATCACATTAATAAGTATGGTTCAGGTCATACTGAAGCTATTATTACTGAGAATATGGAAACAGCTGAATACTTTATGAATAAAGTCGATGCCAGTTCTGTAATGCTCAATGCATCTACTAGATTTGCCGATGGATTTAGATATGGATTTGGTGCTGAAGTTGGTGTATCAACAAGTAAGCTTCATGCCAGAGGTCCTGTTGGCCTCGAAGGGCTGATTTCTTATAAATATAAAATTTATGGTAACGGTAATATCGTTGCTGACTATGCTTCAGGTAAGAAGACATTTAAGCATATTAGGAGAGAAGTATGATTATAACTATAGCATCTGATCACGCAGGTTACGATTTAAGACAGATTGTAAAAAAGCATCTTATTGATAAAGGATATGAAGTAATAGATGGTGGTGCAGAAAGTGCTGATAAGCCATTTTCATATGTTGATGCAGGAATTAAGGTAGCAACAGATGTTACATCAGGTAAGGCTGATAGAGGAATTGCTATCTGTGGTACAGGAATTGGTATTTCTGTAGTAGTTAATAAGCATAAGGGAATTCGATGCGGTCTTTGCTGTAATGAGTATATGGCCAGAATGAGCCGCCAGCATAACGATGCTAATGTTCTTGCATTCGGTGCAAGGGTTGTAGGCCAGGCTTTGGCTACAGCTATGGTAGATGCCTTTATGGACGAGCCTTTCGCAGGGGAGAGACATGCGGTAAGAGTCGGACAGATTGGCGATATTGAGAACGAATTATATAAATAATAACTATATTGGAGGTAAGCTATGTCTCAGGAGAACGTATTTGTATTTGATCATCCTCTTATCCAGCACAAGGTGTCCCTACTTCGTGATAAGAATACAAGCACAAAGGAATTCAGAGAGCTTGTTTCTGAGATTGCCATGCTTATGGCATACGAGGTTACACGTGATCTTCCTATGAAGGAAGTTGATATTGAGACTCCAGTTGCAGTAGCTCATACTAAGATGCTTGCTGGTAAGTCTATTGCTATCGTTCCTATTCTACGTGCAGGTCTTGGTATGGTTGATGGTATGGTAGCTTTAATTCCTAATGTTAAGGTTGGCCACATTGGTCTTTACAGAGATCCTGTTACAGTTGAGCCTGTTACTTATTACTGTAAGCTTCCTGAGGATGTTAACGAGCGAGATGTGATTCTTTTAGATCCAATGCTTGCTACTGGTGGTTCTGCTTCAGCAGCTATCGGATATCTTAAGGAGAAGGGCATCAGCAATATCAAGTTTATGTGCCTTATTGCAGCTCCAGAAGGAATTGCAAGAATTCAGAAGGATCATCCAGATATTAAGATTTACTGCGCAGCTAAGGATGAGAGACTTAACGATCATTCTTATATCGTTCCAGGTCTTGGTGATGCTGGCGACAGAATTTTTGGTACAAACTAATAATAAGAAGGTTTTAAGATGAATTGGTTTGCAGAATTTTTCCAATCCTTCAAAGAGCACCTGATTGAGGAAATCAAGGTAGGTGATATCGGTGGAGAGATTAATGAAGCAATTTTGCAGTGGAAAGCTTATTTTGATGTAGGTAATTTCCATTTGCTTATCACAGATGCAATTATTGTTACCTGGATTGCTGTTACTCTCATCGTACTGATTTTTGGATTGATGTCCCGTAAAGCTCAGCTTAAGCCTAATGGCAAGCAGACTTTTGTGGAGATGATTATTAGTCTTTTGATTTCTACTGAGATTGGATTCGGTATGAATGAGAAGGAAGCGTGGCATGTAGCTCCTATGCTTGGAACATTTGCTTTGATGATTACAGGCTGTAATGTCATCTCTATTTTTGATATTGCTCCACCTGCTAAGAATATTGCGTTCCCAGTAGCCATGGCTCTCATTGCTATTTTCTATGTTTGCTATGCTTCTATCAGATTTGTTGGATTTAAGGGCTTTTGGTTGTCTCTTACTACTCCAATGCCAGCGCTCTTGCCATTTAAGATTCTAGACATGGTAATTAAGCCTTGTTCATTGGCATTGAGATTATTTGGTAACGTATTCGGTGCTTTTGTTTTCATGGACTTTATCCATGTTGTTATTCCTGTAGTTCTTCCAGGCGTTTTAGGTCTTTGGTTTGACCTCGCTGATGGAGTACTTCAGGCTGTAGTATTCACTTATCTGACTGCGTCTTACATTGGTGAGATTGTTGAGATTGGTCATGAACTGCAGGAACATCCAGAGGAGTTCGCGAAGAAAAAGAAAACTAAAAAATCTAATAAAGAAAATGAGACTGCTTCTGCAGCCGTTTGATAATGGAGGTTGACTATGAATCTTATTAATTTTGCACAGGTAGCTTTGGAGGCTGCAACAATTGATCCTAAGGCTTTAGCTGTTCTTGGTGCTGGTATCGCTATTGGTCTTGGTGCCATGGGATCTGCTCTTGGTATGGGTAATGCAGCAGCTCACGCATTGGACGCTGGTGCTAGACAGCCAGAGATTTTTGGTAAGCTCCAGGCTTTGCTTCTTACAGCTATCGTATTTATCGAGTCTGTTTGTATCTACGCTCTCGTAGTTGCACTTCTTTTGATTTTCGCTGTCTAAGAGGAGATTCTTATAATGAACTTTTTACCATTGGTTTTAGAAGCAGAAGAAGTTGCTAAGTCCAGCCTCTTTTCTGCTGATCAGGTCGGAGGCTATGCCGTTACTGCTCTGATTACTTTGATTAATGTAGCTGTAGCTTATATCATCATTAAGAAAGTAATTTTTAAGCCTATCAAGAATATTATTACAAAGCGTCAGGAAACTATTGCTGCTTCTGTAGATGAGGCTGAGAAGTCCAAGCTTGAAGCTGCTAAGAATGCAGAAGAGTCAAAGAAGGCAATAGATGATGCTAGAACACAGGCTTCACAGATTATTGAGGACGCTCGTAAGGATGCTTCTGAGATGCAGGCTGTAGCTAAGAAGAAGGCTGAAGATGAAGCTTCTGAGGTTCTTGCCAGAGCACAGGCAGAAGCAAATCGTATGAAGAAGGTTGCTATTGAAGAGATGAAGGATGAGATTTCCGATCTCGCAGTAGCTATTGCAGGTCGCGTTATTGGTGATGTAGTTGAGCACGATAAGCTTAAGGATCTTGCTAATAAGCATACCGAAGCATTAATTGAGGAAGAGGTGGATAAGCTTGAGCAGTAAACTACTTATCAAGGTAGTCGCAGCGGGCGATATGTCCGAGCTCGAGATCTCGAAGATTGCCGAGACCTTTGCTTCTCGTAATGGAATGACTAATTACGAATTGCAGTATGAGGTTGATGAATCATTAATCGGTGGTTTCGTTATTTTCACACGTGGTTCCCGCTATGACTATAGTGTAAAGGGTCAGCTTGAAAGACTTGGAAATTTTGTAAAGCGTAGCAGAAGTATCGATGATTCTTCTGACGATGAGATTATTCCTTCCAAGCTTAAATCTGACATTCAAAAGGCTATCGATAGCTTTTCTGAGTCCGCTGCTCCATCTTTGGACAGCGCAGAGATTGCTTCTTTGTCTGAAGAAGAATTTAACAAGAGAATTGAAGCTGCCTTTGATGTTGTTGATAACATTGAAGAGGTTGGTATTGTTCAAAGTGTTAATGATGGTGTTGCAATGGTTTCAGGACTTGAACACTGCATGCTTTCTGAACTTGTTACATTCTCTTCTGGTGGATTTGGTATTGCAATGAACCTAGAGCGTGACGCTGTAGGTGTAATTCTCTTATCAGGTGCAGATGATGTTGTTGAGGGTACAGTTTGTGTACGCACAAGCTCTACTGTGTCTGTACCGGTAGGTCCTGGACTTCTCGGTCGTGTAGTTGATCCACTTGGTCACCCTATTGATGGTAAGGGAATTATCCGATATACAAAGACTCGACCAATCGAGTCACCGGCTCCATCAATCGTTGATCGTTCACCTGTAAATAAGCCAATGGCAACAGGTATTACAGCTATCGATGCTATGACTCCAATTGGACGTGGTCAGCGTGAGCTTATTATTGGTGACCGTCAGACTGGTAAGACAGCAATTGCAATTGATACTATTTTGAACCAGAAGGGCAAGGATACTATTTGTATCTATGTAGCTATCGGTCAGAAGATGAGTACTATCGTTAATACTGTTAGTACACTTGATAAATATGGCGCTATGGATTATTCAATCGTAGTAGCTGCTAGCGCTGCTGATTCAGCATCTTTGCAGTACATCGCTCCATTTGCCGGATGTGCTATGGGTGAAGAATTTATGTATGATGGTAAGGATGTCCTCATCATTTACGATGACTTGAGTAAGCATGCTCAGGCATATCGTGCAATCTCATTGCTGCTTAGAAGACCACCAGGACGTGAGGCTTACCCAGGAGATGTATTCTACCTGCATTCTCGTCTTTTGGAGCGTGCAGCAAAGCTATCAGCTGAGAAGGGTGGCGGTTCAATTACTGCTTTACCTATCATTGAGACTTTGGGAGATGATATCTCCGCTTATATTCCAACAAATGTAATTTCCATTACTGATGGTCAGATTTATCTGTCCCCAGAGCTTTTCTTCTCTGGTCAAAGACCTGCTATCAATGTTGGTTTGTCCGTATCCCGTGTAGGTGGTAGTGCTCAGACTAAGGCGACCAAGAAGGTCGGTGGACCACTTCGTATCGCGCTTGCTCAGGCTCGTGATATGGCTGCTTTCGCGCAGTTTGGATCAGATCTTGATGAGAATACTCAGCTTCAGCTCAAGCGAGGCGAGGTTCTTAACGAGGTGTTAAAGCAGGGCCAGTTCTCACCACTGTCGATGGAAGACCAGGTTATCATCTTGTACCTAGCTACTACGGATAAGCTTAATTTCCTTGCTAAGGAAGATATTAAGGAGTATTACCAGTCTTTTGTTGATCGTGTTAAGACTTCAAGACAGGACATTATCCAGGATATTGTCTCAACACTGAAGTTTGAAGATGAGACTGCTAGGAAGATTGATGAGTACGAGAAGGAGTTTAAGGAATTCTACTTAAACGACCATCCTGAATACAAAGAAGAAGACTAAATGCAGAATTTAAATGGCGTAAAAAAGAGAATAAAGAGTGTACAGGGTATTGGTCAGATGACTAATGCCATGCAGCTCGTTAGTGCAGCGAAGAAGCGTCGTTCTTTGGCTCTTCGTAATTCGATGTACCCGTTTTTTGCGCACTGTGCAGGTAGTATGCGTGACATTCGTCGTAAAGCCGAAACTGTCGATAATCCTTTCTTTGAGCTTGATCAGAAGGTAGAGGGAAGCACTTGGAAAATTGCTTACTTCGTCATTAGTGGTGATCAGGGTTTAGCAGGTGGCTATCATAACAATATCGTTAAGGCTGTAGAAGAGCATGTTCGTAAGAAGATTCTTGAGAACTCTCGAAAGGGTATTTCCACAGATTATAAACTCTATGTCTTGGGAAAACTTGCCCGTGAGCGATTAACTCATCTTGGTTATAATGTTGACCAGACTTTTTCATTCTCCATTACTGAACCAAACTTTTACCAGGCAAGAAATCTTGTATCTGAGATTAAGCAGAAGTTTTTAACTGAAGATTTTGATTTGGTTTATATAGTTTATACACATATGGAGACGGCTCTTAATATGAAGCCTGAAGTTTTACGTCTGGCTCCAGTTGATCTTAAATCTATTGATGAGATTTTGTCAGATTATGCGGGTGAAAATTCAGCTAATGCTATGGAGAAAATTGAGTATTATCCCGATATTAATGAAGTATTTAGTTTCTTTATTGATACCTATCTTAACGCGATGGTCTATAACGCTATGACAGATGCATACGCGTGTGAGCAGACATCAAGATATACCGCAATGGATAATGCAACTAAGAGTGCAGAAGACATGATGAAGGCTTTGCAGCTTCAGTGCAACAGAGCCAGACAATCAAAAATTACCAATGAGCTTACAGAGATTATCAACGGTGCAAACCAGGTAAACAATCTGTAAGTATGAATAAAGGAGCTTTGTAAAAATGGCATTTGGCAAAGTAATACAAATAATTGGACCAGTTATTGACTGCCAGTTTAATAATGGCGAGACACCTCGTATTAACGATGGTGTAAGAATTATTTTTAACCAGGATGGTTCCGGTAGTGATAAAGATGTATTTGCTGAGGTCTTGCAGCAAAGAGGTAAGGGTGTTGTAAGATGCGTTTCCTTCAATGCTACTGAAGGTCTTATGCGTGGTCTTACCGTTGAATCAATGGGTTCACCTATTAAGGTTCCTGTTGGTGAGACTATTACTGGTCGTCTTTTTGATGTGCTTGGCAGACAAATTGATAATGGTGGAGAAGTTACTGCAGAGGATCATATGCCAATCCATAAGCCAGCTCCTTCTTATACTGATCAGTATCCAACAGCTCAGATGCTCGAGACTGGAATTAAGGTTATCGACTTGCTAGTGCCATTCTCCAGAGGCGGTAAGATTGGCTTGTTCGGAGGTGCTGGTGTAGGTAAGACAGTCCTCATCCTCGAGCTTATTCGTAATATTGCGTCTGAGCATGGTGGCTATTCTGTATTTACAGGTGTAGGAGAGCGTTCTCGTGAGGGTAATGATCTCTGGGGCGAGATGAAGGAATCTGGAGTTCTCGATAAGACAATTATGGTATTTGGTCAGATGAATGAGACTTCTGGTGCCCGTATGAGAGTTCCACTTACAGGTCTTACAATGGCTGAGTATCTAAGAGATGCAAAGCGTAAGGATGTATTGCTATTTATCGATAATATCTATCGTTTTGTTCAGGCTGGTTCTGAGGTATCTGCTCTTCTTGGTAGAATTCCTTCTGCAGTAGGTTATCAGCCAACTTTGGCTAATGAGGTTGGTGAGCTTCAGGAGAGAATTACATCTACAAAGAATGGATCAATTACATCTATTCAGGCCGTTTACGTTCCTGCTGATGACATTACTGACCCAGCTCCTGCTACAACCTTCTCACACTTGGATGCTAATATAGTATTATCAAGATCCGTTGTAGAGCTTGGTATTTATCCAGCTGTAGATCCACTTGAATCAACATCGAGAATCCTTACTGAAGATGTAGTTGGTGCGCAGCATTATCATGTAGCTCGTAAAGTTCAGGAGACATTGCAGAGATATAAGAAATTACAGGATATTATCGCAATTCTTGGTATGGAAGAGCTCTCTGAAGAAGACCGAGTAATGGTTGCTCGCGCTCGTAAGATTCAGAAGTATTTGTCCCAGCCATTCTTCGTAACTGCTGATTCTACTGGTTATGCTCCAAGATATGTTCCAGTTGAGAAGACTATCCAGGCGTTTGGCGAGATTATTTCTGGAACATTAGATCATATTCCTGAGCAGCACTTCTTTATGAAGGGTGACATCGACGATGTATTGAAGTCTTATAAGGATGATATTGGTAAGTAATTAATGGCTACTACTAAGTTAACAATAGTAACTCCATATAAGAACTTCTATGAAGGTCAGATTAATTCTGCGACAATTCCTACACTAGATGGTGATATTGGGTTTATGGCTGGTCACACACCAATGATCATTGCTTTAAAACCAGGTATTGCTCACTACATACCAGCAGAAGGTGAGACCAGATACTTCACTTTGTCGGAGGGCTTTTGTAAGGTTGATGGAAGTTCTATTCTGGTCGTTTGTAATTCAGCTGAATATGTTGAAGAGTTAAGTCCAAGACAAACTTGTGAATCATATAAGAGAGCTAATATTGGTTTAAAAGAGGCCCAGGCAATTGAGGATAAACTCGCTAGAGACGTGTCCATGAAGGAAGTTAATCAAGCGTTGTTAAGAGCCAAGGCAAGAAGACATTTGCTTGAGTTATATGGTTCTAATCATCAGAAAGAGAGAATTAGAATCTTAACTGAAGAGTACGGTTGGATTGATTAATAAATTACATTATTTCAATTTGAAATTCTATGCGGCTGCACATTAGTGTCTGGCCGCTTTTTATTTCATAGTCTTTCTGTGGTTCTAACCTTACATTGTCCAGATATGTTGAGTTATCGTTTGATAAATCGCGTATATAGTATGATTTTCCATTTTTCTTAATTTCTGCATGTAAAGCTGAAATATCATTTTTATCGATGAAGATATCACATAAAAATCTGTCTGAACCTATCGTTGCTTTGTCAGTATAAATGGATTTACTTGTTTTAAGACCACTATCGTCTTCTGTAGTCAAAATCAAACATGATAACCCCGAGTTTTTATTACTATTAAAAAGCATCTCTGTCTTTGAATCATCTGTAGGCTTATGTGATATTAGTGACTGCTTATGCATTTTTAACTGAATAATTGTTTTTAATCCAAGTGCAACAGAGATTAAAAACAAAATAAAGGATGGAACATAATACTCGAGTGAAGCGAATATTAAAGAGAACGTAGTAGTGATGATGCATCTTAAAAAATCTGATGATTTGAGAAGCAATGATTCACTTTTTTCTTCCATAAGTGGTGATGCTATGCTATTAGCACATTTGATAAATAATGCTTCGTCATTAGTCTGAAGTGAGTATATGAGTTTATCGATTTCTTCAGGTTTGATAACATTCTTTAAGTTATCAGATTCAAGTAGTTTAAGCATTTCTGATTCTAATAATGAAGCAATATTCAGCTTGTCCGGGCTGATTTTACCCGGATTAAAACAGACGCTAAGACTCTTATAGTCATCATCTACAAAGATGTATTTCTCATCCAAAACAAGCGAGGCAGGTGATAGAAGATAATCTGGTAGCAGGGAAATAGTTAGGAAAAGGTCCCCCAGACAAGATCGTAAGTTATTTAGCTCGTTCATGTCTTTGGGTGTTTTTGATGTAAGAGGTGACAGACCTGAAAAATCATAATATAACTCATAACCCTCTATTGACGGATTGATATAGACCGGTAGCATATGACCTAGAATGTTTTCAGATATAATTTCACGGGAATAGTCACAGATTGAATCAAGGCTCCCGATTTTCTCAGTTGCAAAATGTCCGAAGGGACCTTTCCTAATTTCCATAATAGTTTTTGACCTTTAATTATTAGTTTTGTTAGTTAAACGCACCAGTGATTTTGCCTTCGTCAAAGACGAATTCCATAACAGTTCTGGCGTACTGCATAAGGCCTTCTCTGAAGACTAGTGCAAGAGCTACCAGTACTGCAATGATAATTACAATCTCGACAGTACCCATGCCGCGTTTGTTTTTGTTCATATCCCGCATATTCCTTTCCTCCTAATATTTGTGTGTTATATTCCCATTGAAATTATTGCTGGTGTAGTTGCTACCAGTAAAACGCATACAAAATCGAGTGTCATAGGGAACAGCAGGCCCATAGCTTCTCTTTCTTGCTTTTTACGTGCAGCATTGCGACAAAGATTCCAACAGGCGGATGCCTGTAATGAAAGAAGTCCAAGTACCTCGGATGTTCCGAGTCGTCCATATCGAGCGATGAGAAGCAAAGCCGACTGTGCTTCTGGAATCTGTATTCGCAGTGATAATCTTTCTACAGCATCAGATGCTGATATGCCACTAACCATCATGGCTCTCAGATTACGTATCTCTGACGATAAACTGTTGTTATCTTTAAAGGCATAAGAGCAAATCTCGATAGACTTTGGCAGCTGAAGTCCTGCTTCTAATAAGGTATAGATTAAACACATAAAAAGAGGAATATCCCTCATTAGTTCTTCTCGTCTGAGTTCTGCATTATGTCTTACATCATAGGCGCCTAAGACTGCGACAATCAAAGCAAATACCGGACTTAGGAAAAGGCTTGTATTTGTGTAATAAAGAATTATTCCTGATAACAGAAGGCAGGTAATAAACATCATTAGCTGCTTTCTTAAGTATTTCTCATAAGATAGAGAAGGATTAACTGAAATCTCATTGAATAATTCGTGTCTTGCTGCTATAAATCCTGTTGGCATTATGCGATGCAATAACCTGGTTAATGGTGTTGTATTTTGCTTTTCTTTATCGAAGAATTCGAGTTCAGATGCATTTTTACGATTGCCTTCTGAATGTGTCATAAATCTAAATAATAAAGCTGCTGCAATTATTGCTATAGCAAAGGCAAGAATAAGAATTACCGATCCGAGCTTTGATTCTCTTGCCATGCCAAGATATCCCCCACCCATTCTGTCTAATGCTGCTGTAATAGCAAACGGCATAATACAAAGCATAATTGCTTCTGCATTTTTTCCTGCATTAGCAGCGCTAATTTCATTTTGGACAGCATTCATTTCTGATAACATTTGGCAAGAACTGCGAAGAATAGCAAGAGAGTTATTACCAATATCTGCTGAAATAGCCAGAGCGTGAAATATTGGTATAGCTTCTGGAAATTCAATCGATCTCGAGAATATATCTAAAGCCTTGTCCAAATTCATATGAACTTTAATATTATTTTCTAATTCGATTAATGGCTTTATTAATACACTTTTGCTGCCAAAAGAATGCTCGATTACTGGTCTTATGAGCGTGAATGATTTTTCTATTGAATACCCACTGCTTACACTTGTTGTTAGAACCTGCAGAAGAATAAGTAATTGAGTCCTTAAGTGCTTGTAGTTGCTTGAGTAAACTTTACGCATGGATTCACGCCATGGGAAAAAACCAAGTACCAAAGATGCTATTATTCTTGGCAATCGCGCATCCATATAGAAAGACGATACAGCATATACTGCAATGGCAAAAAATGGATATGCCCACAGATGATGAATCAAATACGAATTTAGAGCTTTATTACCCCTGGTACGAGCTGATTTCCTGTAATGTTGTGGAGTCGACTTCTCTTTCACATGTACCTCCTCCGTTGCTTTTAAATAGGTATTTCAAATTAAAATCTTTACCCTTAGTAGGTAAGACGGCACATATCTCATCGACAAATCGTTTACCAGTTTTATCTCTTGTTATGTGAATCATTATGTCGATTCCCATAGATAGTTGTGCCATTATAGCGTTATAGGGAAGAGATGAGCCGGCCATAACCATACCTGTTAATCGCTCCAGCATTTCAAGACAGGAATTGGCATGAGCGGTACTTAAAGAACCTCTGTGACCAGTATTTAATGCATGCATCATGTCCGCACTCTCGCTTCCTCTAACCTCGCCAACGATAATTCTGTCAGGTCTCATTCGAAGAGCGGCACGAATCATCATCCCGATGTTAACTTCGCCATTACCATCAGGTCCTGGTAGTCTGGATTCCATACGAACCAGATTTTCTATTCCCTGAAGATTAAGCTCTGCGGAATCTTCAATAGTCACAACTCGTTCATCTGACGGAATAAATGAAGATAAAGTGTTGAGGAAAGTCGTTTTGCCACTTCCTGTTCCACCGCAGAGGAATATTGTCTTCTTATTCCTTACGCAATCACACAAAAATCTGGCAGCTTCTTCACTTATAAAGCCCTGCCTTATTAATGTGACTATATCGTGGGATATTCCTGTAAATTTACGAATAGTTACAATTGGTCCATCAGGAGCTACAGGCGGTAAAACGCAGTTTGCTCTTGACCCGTCTGGAAGTCTTAAATCTGAAATTGGATTGGCTTCGTTAAGCGGCCTGTTACGATTTGCAAAAAAGCAGGATATAACCGTTTTTAATGACTCGGCATCTTTGAATTTTATGTCTGATTTATATAGTCTTCCGGATTTTTCATAAAAGACTTTGTCAGGGCCATTTACCATTATTTCTGTTATGGTTGGATCTTCCATCAGGGGCTCAATAACATCTAATCGTCTTAAACTGTTAAATACGCTTATGGCAAGATTACGCTTTTCTTCAAGTGATAAAGACAGTGTTGATTTTTCTATGCCGATTACTTCGGAGATAATCTCTTTAAGTCTGTCATCGCTAGGATCGGGTTCAGTTCTTAACACATTCAGAATATAGTAAATAAGTTTTTCCTTAATTTCAGATGTATCATAAGTTGATTGGTTCATAGTTCATCTCCGAATTATTGCCTTTATAATCTTCGTAGTAGTAGACTGTCATTGAAGCTCCAGGCTTGAGATTTCTTTTAAATGTTCCTAATTCATTAGTCATACCAGTGTCTTCGGTGCACATTCTTGCTGGAAGCAAAATGTGTAGAGAATCACAGTTTGAAATCAGCTTAAGAGACTCACTTATTCGCCATCCTTCTGCCACAAAAAGAGCGCCACCGCTCATTTTCTGACAAAGCTTCTTCGTATGTTCCATTAATTTTGCTGAAGCGTTGATTCCTATATCAAAGACATCATCTTCGTTGACTGGCTTTCCAGGGGATAAGAATCCTCCTGCATCAGGTCCAAGATATTCAAGAATCGAGTCAGGGTTAAAACTCATGTTAGTGCTAAGTCTTAGAAGTGTTGACAGTGCATTATTGGGCTTTGAAGTAGCAAAAGATCTTGGCATCCTAATTCCAGACATTAGATCGATTCTTATAGGATGCATCGAATTAAAACTCGACGGACCTAATACCTGCGAGATAAAACTCTCTCGTTCATCTATGTATGCGTAGGAAATGAGTAGTCGGATTTGATTATCCGCAGAATCTGTTATGACAGAATCATCATTAGTGTTGTCATCTACTATTGCTTTGGTTATTCGCTTTATATCGATTGCGTTATTCTCATATAGAGGAATTACTAATGTCTTTGTACTTTCTTCAAGAGAATTCATATCGAACTGCCTGTTATCAAAAAGAACTTTGATATTACTTGTAAGCTTAAAATCATCACTGCCAAAGCGACATATATACGCTTGAGGGAAATGAGTCTGCAATCTCTCCTTAATCAGTGAATAAAGGTATTCATCCTTCTCATATATTCTTATTCCAAATGCCATTTTCCCCTTAGTCCTCCACTTGTAAATTCGGTATGGGAAAAATTGTAATTGCTGGTCAACAATAATTGGGCGACAAAAAACGACAAAAAACGACAAGAAACGACAAAGCACCTTGTTGTGCATAAAAGATTCAAATGTTAGAATTAAAGTTCAAATTTAATCTAACAAAGGTGGTACACACCATGAGAAAAAATAGTGGTAAGTGGTTATTTACTTCCGAGTCAGTAACAGAAGGACATCCAGATAAGGTTTGCGATCAGATTTCTGATGCTGTGCTTGATGCCATTTTAGAGAATGATCCAATGGCACGTGTAGCTTGTGAGACTTTCGCTGCTACAGGTATGATTATGGTTGCAGGTGAGATTACAACTTCTGCTTACGTTGATATTCCTGGTGTAGCCAGAAAGACTATTCAGGAAATTGGTTATGATGGCAGCGATGTAGGTTTTGACTATAAGACATGTGCTGTTCTTACATCTATTGATGAGCAGTCTCCTGACATTGCTCAGGGCGTTAACGATGCATTAGAAACAAGAGGTGACGGTCTTCTTGATACTGGTGCTGGCGATCAGGGCATGATGTTTGGTTATGCAAATGATGATACCCCAGAATATATGCCTCTTCCTGTTTCTCTTGCTCATAAACTTTCATATAAGCTTGCTTCAGTTCGTAAAGCTGATAGTAACAGCTTCTTAAGACCTGATGGTAAGAGCCAGGTAACAGTTGAGTATGATGGCCCTGTTGCCAAGAGAATTGATACTGTAGTTATTTCAACTCAGCATAAGGATGGAGTGGATTCAGATACTATTCGCGAGTTTGTAATCGAGAATGTTATTAAGGCTGTTATTCCAGCTGATTTAATGGATGAGAACACTAAGATTTTTGTAAATCCAACAGGCAGATTTGTTATCGGTGGTCCTGCTGGTGATACAGGTCTTACAGGTCGTAAGATTATTGTAGATACCTATGGTGGCTTTGGTCGTCATGGTGGTGGTGCTTTCTCTGGTAAGGATCCTACTAAGGTTGACAGAAGTGCTGCTTATGCTGCAAGACATATAGCAAAGAATATTGTAGCTTCTGGCCTTGCAAAGGAATGTGAAGTTCAGCTTGCTTATGCTATTGGTGTAGCTCATCCTGTATCAGTTCTTGTTGATACATTCGGTACGGGAACAATAGATGATGCTAAGTTGTCTAATATTGTTAATGAGATTTTTGATTTAAGACCTTCTGCTATTATTGAGAATCTTAATCTTCGTCGCCCAATTTACAAGAAGACTGCGGCTTATGGTCACTTTGGTCGTGATGATGAGTTTACGTGGGAGAGACTTGATAAGGTAGACGAGCTTAAGGCTGCGGCTTCAAAGCTTTGATATGTCCGTTCCAGCCAAGGGACAAGAAATCAAGAAACTTCATAAAGAAGATTTAGGAAAAGAGCTTGACGGCGTAATTGTAAAAGCCGTCAGGCTTATTTTCACAAGTGGAAATTTTGTAATTTTTGCATGTAAGGGCGGATTTACTGTTAAGGGGAATTCTGACAGTGCTATCACTGAAGGTCAAAACTACGAGATTACAGGCCAGATAGCACTGTACAAAAATCAGCTTCAGATTGTGGCTACATCGATTAAGCTGATTAGAAATGAGAACACTGATACCGCTTATATCGCTTCATTCCTTAAGGATAATCTTGAAGGCGTTGGTACCAAATTATCGTCTCAGCTTGCAGAAAAGTACAAAGAAGATGTACTCGCAAAACTATACGAGGAACCTGATGAAGTAGCGATTGAGATTGATGGTTTAACCCTGGAAAAAGCTCAGAAAATAAGCGTTCAGGTGGAAAAAGACCGGAAATACCTTGGCGTAATTTTAGAACTTCGCATACTGGGGTTAACCAATCATCAGGCTAAGAAAGCATATGAATATATGGGCCCTACATGTCCAGAACAAATCAGACGTAACCCTTTCGTGCTTATGAAGATTAGTGGTATAGGTTTTTCTGCATGCGAAGCCATCGCCAAGCAGAATAATACTGAACCTTTAAGCATAGACAGATTTTCCGCTGCAATAGCAAGTGCAGTTAAGGAGATGCATGCACTTAATGGCGATACATACTTAGATCCAGTACAGGTTAAGTTCCGTACCCAGACTCTTATTAATCAGGCGTCTGGTGGGGATATACCTAATGAGATTTTTGATGGTATCTATGAGGACGCTGTAATTAAAGCCAACGAGGAAAAGTATATCGCTGTATATAAATTCCAAGATGGTAAATGCATGGGCTGTAATGTCAATGACGAGGGGGCACGAATAGCTTCCAGGGATTATTTTGGTGCAGAAGCAGCCATAAAAAAGGAGATAGAAAACTTCCTTAAGGCTCGAGTTGTTAAGCCTGATGAGGAAGAGACACGCAGGATGATTAGGAAGAAGGGGGAAGAGCGTGGAATAACGCTTGATAATCTTCAGGAAGATGCCTTGTTTCTTTGCATGTATTCACCCTTAGCCGTAATAACGGGTGGACCGGGAACTGGTAAAACAACAATTACTTCCATCTTGGCGCAGCACTTTGAAGAGAAAAAAATCAAGTATGAATTCTGTGCTCCGACAGGACGCGCTGCGAAGAGATTATCTGAAGCAGCTGGCGTTGATGCGTCAACTATACACAGGCTTCTCGAAATGAGTGCGCCAAAGGAAGAAGATGATGAAGATGAACCTCTTTTTGGACGTAACAGGGGAAATCCTTTGGAAGCCAGAGTAGTCGTTGCAGATGAGGCATCAATGATTGATACATTTCTGTTTAAGGCTCTGCTTGATGCATTAAGGCCGGGAGCTTCACTCATTTTAATCGGTGATCCGGACCAGCTGCCTTCTGTTAGTGCTGGTAATATTCTTGCTGATTTATTGTCCTGCGATGTAATTCCTTCGGTAAGGTTAAAATACATTTTCAGGCAGGATGAAGGCGGTTCTATAGCATCAAATGCGGTACGAATATTAAATGGTGAGTATCCTGTTCCTGGTAGTGATTTTGATATCATCAGGACATCGAGCGATGAGGAAGCATTGCCTTTTGTTGCCGATTTATCGCTTAAAAACAAGGATAATGACTTTGTTGTTTTAAGTCCTACCAGAAGAGGTCTGCTTGGAATTGAAGAAATGAATCTTGAATTACAGGCAAAACATAACGAGGGTAATGATAATCCGTTGAAGGTTAGAACTGATTTGAATTTATACCCTGACGATTTGGTCATGCAGGTAAAAAACAACTATCGAATTGAGTTTTATGATCCTGCTTCTGGTACTGTTGCCAATGGTATTTTTAATGGTGAGATGGGGCGAATTGACGATTATGATATTTTGACTGGTAAGACCAATATTCTTTTTGATGGCGACAGAAGAATAGGGTATGACAAGAAGATGCTGTCTGATATTGAACTCGCATATGCCGTCACTGTTCATAAGGCTCAGGGTTGTGAATTTGATTCAGTCTTAATTGTGCTTGGAAGTATGAATTATAAGCTATCCAATAGAAGAATCTTATATACAGCTATCACCCGTGGACGTAAAAAAGTCACAGTCATAGATTCAAACAACAGATTGTCTAAAATGCTTAATAGCGACGGAGATTTTACACGTAAAACATCACTTGGAGATTTCCTTGGCATAGTCGCAAGCAGGCATTGATTATGGGTTTTCTAAGAGCTGTTATTGATTCTGTTTTACCACCAAATTGTTCTGTTTGTGGTAAGTTTGCTGACGGTGATGAGCGCATTCCTTATGAGGTTCCAGATAACCTTCATATATGCTTTGATTGTCTTACAAAACTTGTACCAAATCCATCGTCAAAGCGATTCTTTTTATGCCTGTCAGAGCCGTATAATGGTGATCCATATCCATCACTTGGGTTGTATTTACTCTTTCCTTATGATGGTTTCTGGGAGAGAGCAATACCGAAGATTAAATTCGAATCACATAGTGAATTAGCTTTGTTTGGAGGAATAATTCTGGGCTCTTTTATGCTAAAAGACGAGATAGCAGCAGACGTCATTATTCCAATACCTTTATCTTCCAAAAGACTTCGCGAGCGTGGTTATAATCAGGCGTCTTTAATAGCAGCAAAGGCTTCTGAGATAACTGGTATTCCATTCATTGGCGATGGTCTTATGAGAGTTCGGGATACAAAACGACAGGCTGATATCAAAGATAACGGCGTGAGGGCTAACAATATCGAAGGAGCTTTTAAAGTCAATTCGGAATTTGATTATTCTGGTTTGACAGTAATAGTTTTGGATGATGTTGCAACAACTGGTCACACCCTTCATGAAGCTGCATGCGAGATTTATAAGGCAGGAGCAAAGAAAGTTATGTGCGTTACCCTGTGTGGAAATAGAGCAGTTTTAAACGGCGAGATATACTGATGGGTGGCAAATTTCTATATATTTATATATAATAAGGCGACCTGAGGTGGGTGGGCTCTTTATTGAACCTACATGACACTAATTGGAACCCGGAGTTGACCGGCGTAGATCAAGCCTTGTAAGTTGGAAGGTTGAAAGCGGACACAGGGTACCGCCCTTGAAAAATCGAGGGGTCAAGCGGGGTTCATCCTAATCAGGCTTTTTTGTGGAAAGAAATGGAATAGTTTAATGAGTTTGCTTAATGATGCAAGACAGATAGCCAAGCGAGATCCTGCTGCAAGAAATGTTGCGAGCGTTATTTTTCTGTATTCTGGTTTTCATGCTCTTGTTTATCACAGAATTAGCCATTTCTTTTATAAGCATAAACTGTTCTTTTTAGCTCGATGGAATTCTCAGATTGCAAGACACAGAACTGGCGTTGAGATTCACCCTGGTGCAACCATTGGTGAAGGTCTTTTTATCGATCATGGTATGGGAATTGTAATTGGTCAGACTGCTGTAATCGGCAATAACTGCACAATCTATCACGGAGTTACTTTGGGTGGTAGAGGACATGCCAAGGGTGAGAAGAGACACCCGACAATTGGCGATAATGTTTTGATTGGTGCAGGTGCAAAGATTTTGGGACCGGTAACAATCGGTAATGATGTCAGTATTGGCGCAAATGCTGTTATTCTTCACGATGTTCCAGATGGCGCGACTGTAGTTGGTGTTCCTGGTAAGGTAGTAAGAATTGATGGCAAGATTACTGGTGAGTCTCACGCTGTAGCACTCGACCACTCTATCGTAGATGATCCTACTGAGCAGGAAGTTAAGGAACTCGCCAAGGTCGTTAATGATCTTCAGGAAAGACTTAGCCAGATTACAAAAATAGATAACGATTAACGTTTTATAACGGAGGAATATATGAAGCTTTTTAACACACTCACAAGATACAAAGAAGAGTTTACAACTATCGAACCTAACAAGGTTAAGATGTATGCTTGTGGACCTACTGTTTATAATTACTTCCATCTAGGCAATGCACGTCCATTTGTTACTTTTGATACTTTGAGAAGATACTTAGAGTATAAGGGATATGAAGTTGAATTCTGCCAGAATTTTACCGATATAGACGACAAGATGATTAAGCGTGCTAATGAGGAAGGTGTTACTGTTAAGGATATCGCTGACAGATACATCAAGGAGTATTACGTAGATGCTGATGGTCTTAATTGTAAAAGACCTACTTATCAGCCTAAGGCTACAGAATCCATAGGTGCGATTATCGGTATTGTTAAGAAACTTTATGATAACGGTGTTGCTTATGTAATAGAGGGTGACGGTGTTTATTACGACGTAACAAAGAAGGAAGACTATGGTAAGCTTTCTCACTATAACCTTGATGAGCTTAACGCTGGTGGTGGTGAGCGTCATGCTTCTTTCGATGGTAAGCGTAATCCTGGGGACTTTGCTCTTTGGAAGTTTAAGAAGGAGGGCGAGCCTTCCTGGAATTCTCCTTGGGGTGAGGGCAGGCCTGGATGGCATATCGAGTGCTCTGCAATGATCAAGAAGCACCTCGGCGATACAATTGATATCCACGGTGGTGGACAGGATCTTATCTTCCCACACCACGAGAATGAGATTGCTCAGAGCGAAGCTGCTAATGGATGCACACTTGCAAATTTCTGGGTGCATAACGCTTTTGTAAATGTGGATGGTGAGAAGATGAGTAAGTCATTGGGCAACTTCTTTACAATTCGTGATATCGTTGCTCATTTTCCATACGCAGTTATCAGATTCTTCATTTTGTCGGGTCACTACAGAATGCCTATTAACTTCTCTGATGAGTTATTAAGGGCTTCTCAGACAGGTCTTCAGAGAATTTCAACATGCGTAAACAATATCAAGTTTACTCTTGATAAGAATGCTGCAGCTAATAACTCTGGTGAGGCTGATGGCGAACTTATGGAAGCTGTTAAGGTTGCAGGTGAGAACTTCGTTGCTCACATGGATGACGATTTAAATACAGCTGATGCTATTACGGATATCTATAATCTTGTTAAGGCAGCGAATACTGCACTTGCTTCAAACAAGGCTAGCGCAGCGGCTTTGAAGACTGCTCACGATAAGCTTGTTGAGTTGACAGGTGTGCTTGGAATTGAACTTCTTGTTGAGAAGGAAGAGATTCCAGACGAGGTAATGGATCTTGTAAATCAGCGTGCTGCAGCAAAAAAGGAGAAGAACTTTGCTGAGGCTGACAGAATCCGTGATTTGATTACGGCTAAGGGTTATTCTGTAAAGGATACTCCACAAGGTCCACAGGTGGAAAAGCTTTGATTATTCCATTTATAGCAACTGATTTACGTGAGGTAAATGCCTCTGTTCTGGCGTATATTGGTGACTCAGTATATGAGCTTTATTCTAGATGCCATGTTAGCAGTAAGACCGCGTCTAACTCAGGTAAAATGCATAAGGTAAATGTGAAGTATGTATCTGCAGCAGCGCAGGCAAAGGCAATTAATGCATTACTGCCTGAACTTACAGAGGAGGAGATGGATTACTTCAAGCGTGGTCGCAATTCTAACTCTCCAACAATGGCAAAAAATGCAGGCCCTGTTGATTATATGAATGCAACAGGATTTGAGGCTCTTATCGGCTTTCTGTTTATGGATAATCAGGAAGAACGACTGGACTACATTATTACGAAAGCATTTGAGGTAATCGATAGTGAAGCAGCAGTATAACAGGAATTCAAATAATCGGGATAATCGTAATAACCGCCCTCCAAGACGTGATTATACAGAGCGTCATGACAGACCGGCTTACGCCAAGGCTGAACCAGTAGCTGAAAATGAACCTACGGACGACAGACTCGAGGGAAGAAACTCGATTATCGAGGCACTTAATGCCGGCAGGGAGATTAACAAACTTTGGGTTCTCGAATCAGGCGATGGCAAGAAACAGGATCCATTGCTGACTAAGATTTTACTTGAGGCATCCAAGAAAAAAATTCCGGTTATGAGAGCAAGACGCGAGGCTCTTGATCGTATGAGTCAGACTCATAATCATCAGGGGGTCATAGCTCAGGTTGCATCTCATGAGTATATTCAAATTGAGGATATTCTTAAGAAGGCTGAAGATGAAGGTAGAAAGCCATGTCTTGTAGTATTGGATGGTCTTAAGGATGCTTACAATCTTGGCTCAGTATTAAGAATTGCTGATGCTGCAGGTGTTGATGGGGTTGTTATTCCAAAGCACAGGTCAATCGGATTGGATAGTGTTGTAGCCAAGGCATCCGCTGGTGCCATTGAGTATGTGCCTGTTGCCAGAGTAACAAATATTGCATCGACTTTAAGGGATCTTAAAGATAATCATGGGTTTTGGGTGTTTGGTACCGCTGCAGAAGGTACTACTCCATATGATAAAGCAGATTATAAGGGTTCTATCGCGATTGTTATTGGATCTGAAGGTGAGGGAATGCACGATAATGTACAAAAAGAGTGCGATTTCCTTCTGTCTATTCCGATGGCTGGAAGTGTTAACAGTCTAAATGCCGCTGTTGCTGCAGGAATTGTTATTTTTGAGGCGGTTAAGAACAGAAACGAGGCCTGATGAAGCATTGGAAGAAAGGGGTTGCAGTTTTATCTGCTGTATTAGTTTTTGCTAGTGGCGTCAGCTGTTCTGCTTTTGGTAGTAAGCCTAGACGTGTAGCGGATACTTACCTCAATTCTATGCTTAGCAGGGATATTGATACATGTAATCTCCTGTCTGTAGATGATAATTGTTACTTTGAATCTTATATGCAATGGGAGTACAAGAATCGCGCTGTAGATGCCGTTTTGCTTAACACTCATTATCGTTATGAGAATTCTTTGTCTGGCAAAAATAGCGACGGTGATATGGAATTTGTGTATACATTGATAATGCCAGATTTAAATTCAGCACTGGCCATGCGTCCACAAAGCTATGATCAATTTAATGAAATCCTTGGTATGTGTGGCCGATATGATGTAACTGTATCAGTAGTTGTTGACAGAGTTAACGGTGAGTACAAAGTAAAAAACTCATCTTCCATTGCTGAAAATTTCTGGGGCTCTCTTTATTATCCAAATTATGAATTTGTACTCGATGGGGCTGCAGTATTAACGAACAGAACCTGGACTTCAGGTAACGAAGATGGTTCATTTGAAAATACAACTTCTATTAACTGCCATTACGATTTCACTAGTCAGTATCTTGATTCAGGAATGAATCTCGAACTTAACTACGAATATCGAAGAAGAGGAGAAGTTATCTATTCTTCGGATGTTGTTATGGATGAAGACGGCTGCGGTTTCTCTTGCCCTATGGGTATAAACAATTTTAGTATTGGTATCGGCCTTTTGCCTGAGTTTAATTACGAGCTTATCATTTACAGTTCAGGCAATGCTTTTTATGTTGATAATCAGCAGTGTACTTTGACTCCATCAATGTTTCCTGAAGGCAGTGCTCTCGATACTATTTTATGGCAGCATACTGACAGAAATGGAAGATATTTTAACACTAATACAATTGATGCTAAGATATGGATTGACAGCATGTACTATGCTTCTGGAAGACCACTTAATATTACTTATGACATCTTCCAAAATGGCGAGATTGTTCTTCGTAACGAACCGGCAATTGTTGGTGACGGAGTAGCGGTTTGTGCTTATGAGACGAATGATTTACTTCCAACGTCAAATTATTCGATTAATGTCTATAACAACGGAATCTTCCTTGGATCATCTATTACTAACGTGATATTGAATCTTGATCCAAATAACTATACTGAATTACCAATTGCAGTAGATGTTGCTGATACAAATACGGATGTAAGACCAAGACTTCAGATTCTGTCCTCAAGCCGTAATGCAATCGATGTTTTAGATGATTATACTGATGTACCATTTAACTATGAGGTGCTTAGTATGGAAGTGTTCGATTCCAGAGTTGATGCTATTCTGGCTTCTGGTGATAATGCTCCTGATATGATTATCTGCAATAATACATTTGCTGCTAATCTTGCTAACAATGAAAATACAGTTGCCCTTAATGACATTGGTATTTCATATTCTGAACTTCAGTATATGTATGAGTATACATTTGCCCTTGCTACTGACGATAATAGTGTAATTAAAGGCGTTACATGGGAGATAACTCCTGGTGCGGTATTTTATTCAAGAACTGCAGCAAGAAATATTCTTGGTGTTTCTGAACCTGGTGAAGTAGCTCCATATTTTGCATCATGGGATGCTTTTCTTGATACTTCAAGACTTGTATATGAGAGTACGAATGGCGCGTCAAGAATAATGGGTGATGTCAGAGACATAGAAGAAGCTTATATTATGGGACGTCCTGACAGTTGGATTGACAGTAGTTCAAATGTTGTTGCTTCAGATTATATTGTTGATTATTTTGATTTAATCGATTCGCTTTTATCTGAAAATCTCACTTTTGATTGTGTCAGATGGAGTGCAGAATGGAATTCAAGAATATCTAACAGAACTACATTAGCACATATGGGAACTATGAGATTTGGTGAAGCAATTCTTCGTAATTATAATTCCGGAGACTGGGGTGTTGTTAATCCTCCTGTGAATTATTTTGAAGGCGGTAATTTCATTTTTGTAACAGCCTATAGTGATATGAATGCTTCAGCTGCAAGATTTATCAGAGACGTAGCAATTGATGAGAATAATTTGGAAGAAATGAGCAGAAATCAAATCTGTGTCAATAATATTAGTATAATGTTATCAGCGGCAGATGATGATTCTTACAATCTTCCTTGGCTTAATGGACAAAATCCATTTAGAATATTCTCGCAGGTTGCATGGAATATTGATGCTTCTGTCGTTACTACAAGTGATGAAGCTATTAACAGAGTATTTGTACAGGTATGTGACGATTTTGCATCTGGAAGAATTGGTACAGCTCAAACTGCAGTGGAAGTATTTGAAGATATGGCTAGGGAGGTAGCATGAACAAGGGATTTTTAATTAAAAGTCTTTCTGCTTTATTATGCTTGAGCATCCTCGGTAGCTTTACTGGTTGTAACCTGGCTGAAGATATTAAGGTGAATTTTGAGAACAGGATTTCATTTGTAAATAATATTTCTGCTCAGGAATTGACCAGACTTCTTATCTCGTCAATTAATGATTCATCAAAAACATCGGATGTTTATTCTTCTATTAATAATTTTCAGATGGATAATCTTACTTACTCTTATTTTTCTGAGTATCTTGATATTTTGAGAAGTAATTCGAGACAGGATAATAACGGAAGAGTTGAATCCTTCAGAATGATGAGTAATGCGGAGTGTATAAGCATCGTTGGCGCTTCTATTGGTAGTCGTTATGGTAATTTGATTGGCGCTGAACTTTTGTATCAGGAAGAAGCTATTTATCCTGTATACATTTTCTTTGTAACAGATGATGATGGTGTTCCGAGACTGTCTAACGAATGGGTTAGATCTTTTATCGATACCTATAACTACGGGCACCATTATTTTACTTTCCTTAATGAGGAGAATTCAGATGGTGTAAGAGCTTTGATTACACCAAGTCTAACCGATCCAGCTTATACTGAAGACGCGATTTCCTCTAAGGTTCAGGCTCTTTGTGATTACTATCGTCTGAGAGTAATGTCTAATATCGGATCTTACGAGATAGTTCAGATTTTTCCTGGGCATATGACCGTCAGAATACCTGAGACACTTGCTGCAGATGGTACTTCTTTTGAAGAACATACAGTCAATTTCACATATCTTAATTCTGGTAATTTCTTTATTGATGACGATATCGTAATTGCACCAGATCAAAATCTTACATATCTTGTTGATGGCGAGACGAGACTTTTAAGAGTAGGAAATGTCTATACATTAACTGATTTGATGGCTAATCTGGGCAGTCCTATCTCTTCGACATTCTATAATGACAACAAAACTCGCATAGTTCTGTATCCAGGTTTGGTTTTAAGATTCGATAATTCAAATTCTTCTCATAACTGGTCAGGCACTTTGTCATCGATAAGACTCTATGGCGATACTACTTATACTCTTGGTTATAATGCTTTCCCAGGTATGACAAAAACAGCGCTTTTGGTCGCTTATCCGTTTATTGATGATTTTAATTATGAGTTTGAAATTACAACTTTTACAGGTACTTACACTGTGGAGTTTGAGTTCAATGATGATGATACAGTAAGAATGGTTAGAATCAGGCGATAATTCGAGTTTTTAAAGCTTCGATTTCTTCTGATGACATACCATTTTCCATAAGGTACCTGCTGCAGTCTAAGTCATACTTTTCCTGCATATAGTCGAGAAAAATTACCATATTTGGTGCATCGGATCTTAAGGTATGACGCATATTCTCTGCACGTTCTTCTATAAGTGGATCAAGAAAGCTCTTTGCATACTCATAAGATACTTTGTAATTAAGTACAATATTCTCACGTGAAGCTCCTGCAAGGAGGTATAGCAAAGCAGCTATTATTCCAGTTCTGTCCTTACCGTGAGCGCAATGGAAGAGTATAAGTCCACTATCGTTGTTTGCAATTACACGCATCACATCTGCAATTTCTTTTCCAAGTTCCTTAAGAATCATTACATAGAAATCACCCATTGGATGTGTCTCGAGAAATACCATAGTTGGATCTTCCTTCTGATCAGGGTCTCCAACAAAAAGCGGGATATTATAGTAGTTAGTGTTTTCATCCTGCGCGAAAGGGTTGCCGTAGTTTTTTACTTCAGCTGTTGAACGCAAGTCTATTACAGTCTTTACGCCGTATGTTTTAAGTTGCTCGAACGCCTTTTGAGATGCCAGAGAAGGAGAACCGGACCTTAAAGCAACCCCTTCTTTAAAGACTTTACCATTACATAGTGGCATGCCACCGAGTTCTCTGCAGTTGATTAAATCATCAAAGACTAGTCGTTGATTATCAGGATTATAGGCAGTCATTAAGATTCTCCCAAGCGTTTTTTACTCAAATATAATACATTATTTTTTGGTTGACATTCAATAAGTCGTGTACTAATATTATTAGGCTTTAATTAGCATATGCGCTCGTAGCTCAACTGGATAGAGTGTCTGACTACGGATCAGAAGGTTGTGGATTCGATCTCTGCCGGGCGCGCCAACAGAGCGGTTGCCGATTACGGTGACCGCTTTTTTATTATATTTTTACAGAGGTATTAATTATGGGCAGACTTCTTATCGTTGTAGACATGCAAAATGATTTTGTAGATGGTGCTTTGGGCTTTGATGATGCTTGTGACGTAATCGACGGTATCGTTGCTAAGGTCAATGAATATAAGGCTTCAGGCGATGATGTTGTTTATACATTAGATACTCATTTTGATAATTATATGGATACTCAGGAAGGACATAATCTTCCAGTTCCACACTGCATCAAGGGTACAGATGGACATAAGTTGGTACCAGCTCTTGAGGATGTATTGTCTGATTGTCTTTGCTTTGAGAAGCCAACATTTGGTTCATTGAAGCTTGCTAACTACATAAATGATAATGAAGATAAGTACGAGACTATTGAGGTTTGTGGCCTCGTATCTAATATCTGTGTTATCTCAAATGCTATCATGGCTAAGGCTGCAGCTCCGGAAGCAGAAATTATTGTTGATTCCAGATTAACAGATTCCTTCGATAAGAAGCTTGATAGTGAGACTTTTGATATTTTGAAGGGTGTACAGGTTACAGTAATCTGATGTTTATAGCATTTTTATTAATGCTGTGATAGAATATCAACTCGGTTGTTTATTATTTTTTAAGGAGAACATATATGGCAGTAATTGAGAAACTTGAGCATTCCAAGGTTGCTATTAAGCTCGAGGCAAGCAGAGAAGAGTTCAATAAGGCTCTTATGAGTGCTTACAACAAGAACAAGAAGAGATTCCAGGTTCCTGGTTTCCGTAAGGGTAAGGTTCCATACCAGCTCGTAGTTAAGTACTATGGCGAGGGCGTTCTTTATGAGGATGCTATTGATGAGATCGTAAATCCTGCTTATTCTGCAGCTGTTAAGGAGAATGAACTTCAGGTTGTTTCTCGTCCAGAGCTCGATGTTGAGTCTATTGATGAGAATGGTATGAAGTACACACTCACAGTTACTGTTAAGCCAGAAGTTAAGCTTGGTCAGTATGAGGGCGTTGAGGCTCCATATATGGAAAGAGAGATTACTGATGAGTCTGTAAACAACGAGATTGAGGCAATGAGAAAGAGAAACTCAACACTCGAGAACGTTGAGGATCGTGCAGCTCAGATGGGTGATACAGTTGTTCTTGACTTTGAAGGTTTCAAGGATGGTGTTGCTTTCGAGGGTGGTAAGGGTGAGAACTATAGCCTTAAGCTCGGTTCTAATTCCTTTATTCCTGGATTTGAGGATCAGGTTGCTGGTCACTCTATCGATGAAGAATTTACTGTTGAGGTTACATTCCCAGAGGATTATCATTCTGAAGATCTTAAGGGGGCTGCAGCAACATTCAATTGTAAGATTCACAACATCAAGGAAGAGAAGATTCCAGAGCTTGATGATGAGTTCGTAAAGGATGTTTCTGAGTTTGATACTCTTGATGAGCTCAAGGCTGATATCAAGAAGAATCAGGAAGAGTCTGCTAAGAACGAGGCTAAGACAGCTTTCATGAATGCTGTTGTAAGCGTAGTTGCTGACAATGCAGAGGTTGAGATTCCTGACGCTATGATTGAGAACGAAGTTGAGGCTATGGCTGATGAGCAGGCACAGAGAATGAGCCAGCAGGGTATCGCTCTTGATATGTACCTCCAGTATACAGGTCAGTCCATGGAAGCTTTCAAGGAAGGCTTGAAGCCTATGGCTCAGATGCGTGTTAAGGGTAACCTTGTTATCGAGGCTGTTGCTAAGGAACTTAATATTGAGGCTTCAGATGAGGACTACGATAATGAGCTTGCTGAGATGGCTAAGGCTTATAACATGGATGTTGAGAGAATTAAGGAAGCTATGGGTGAGAAGAATCCATACATCCTCGAGACTATCGTTAACAGAAAGACTGTTGAGTACCTCGCAGAAAAGGCTGTTAAGACAGAGCCTAAGGACGAGGAGCCAGCTGAGGAGAAGACAGAAGAGTAATTCTTCCGTAGCAAATTTAATTAAAATTAACTTTACCGTCATCTAATTAGGTGGCGGTAATTTTTATTTTTATATTATTATATGGTGTGATAAACTTAATTGTTAAAACATATCTACTTTTGAAGGAGTCTTTTAATGGCTAATATGAGATACGGCGGTGGAGATCGTGGGAATAGCGAAGTTTTAAGCTGTTCTTTCTGTGGAAAATCAGAATATGATGTACCACGTTTGTTTTCTGGCGTTAATTGCTATATTTGCATTGACTGTATAAGAACTGCCTATGGCATTATTTCAGAGGAGGAGAAGGTTCAGAAGCAGAAGCGCCTGAAGGCCACAAAGCCTAAAAAACTAATCACTCCTCATGATATTAAGGATAAGCTTGATCAGTATGTAATTGGTCAGGACGAGGCTAAGGTTTCTCTAGCGGTTGCTGTTTATAACCACTACAAGAGAGTTTTTGCTACAAAGACTGATGATGATACAGAGATTTCAAAGAGTAATATCCTTATGCTTGGACCTACTGGTTCTGGTAAGACTTTACTAGCGCAGACATTAGCGAGAATTCTTGATGTGCCTTTCGCAGTTGCTGACGCTACTTCTTTGACAGAAGCAGGTTATGTAGGTGAGGATGTTGAGAATATTCTTTTGAAGCTTATCATGGCTGCTGATTATGATATTGAGCGCGCTCAGATGGGTATCATCTATATCGATGAGATTGATAAGATTACCAAGAAATCTGAGAATGTTTCTATTACGCGTGATGTTAGTGGTGAAGGCGTTCAGCAGGCCCTCCTTAAGATTTTGGAAGGAACTGTTGCTTCTGTGCCACCTAAGGGAGGAAGAAAGCATCCTAACGAGGAGTGCATTACAATTGATACTACTAATATTCTCTTCATTTGCGGTGGTGCCTTTGATGGCTTGGATGAGATTATCTCTCAGCGTGTTGCGGACAAGCAGTATGGTTTTGGTGCTGATATTCAGTCTAAGAAGGATATGCATAGTGGTGCGTTCTTTGGTCAGGCTACACCACAGGATTTGATGAAGTTTGGTCTTATTCCTGAGTTTATTGGAAGAATTCCTGTTACAGTTGCTCTTAACAAGCTTGTTGTAGATGACCTCGTTATGGTCTTGACACAGCCTAAGAATGCTATCGTTAAGCAGTATAAGAAGATGCTTAAGCTTGATGATGTTGATTTGGAATTCACAGATGAAGCTGTACGAGCAATCGCTTCCAAGGCTATCGAGCAGAAGACTGGTGCCCGTGGTCTTCGCTCTATTATCGAAGGCATTATGAAGAATGTAATGTTCGATATTCCATCTCAGAAGGATGTAAGTAAGTGCATAATTGATGAGGCTTGTGTTACTGAAGGCAAGGAGCCTACAATTATTTTTAAGAAGAAATCAACAGGCACAAACGACGAGCCTGATGTAAATCGTCGTGATGTAGGTTAATTAACATTTAAGGAGGGTATCATTATGGCTCAGATGTACAATATTTGCTTGGATATCGGTGGAACAAAGATTCTTGGTGCAATCTTCGACTCAAAGAAGCAGATTGTCTATCGTATTAAGAAGAAGACAAAAGCTGATGGTGAAGCAACACAGAATGTAGAAGAGACAATTATTTCTGTAGTAGACGAGCTTATCGAGGGTTTTGGTATCAAGAAGAACCAGATTAAGGCAATTGCAGCTGGTGCTCCAGGTGTTATTGATCAGCAGAACGGTATCGTTTTGACTTCACCTAATCTTCCATGGAAGAACTACAATATCAGAAAGCCAATTGAGAAGAAATTTGGTGCTCCTTTCTATATTGGAAACGATGTTAATGTAGGTGTTTTAGGTGAGTATAAGTATGGTTCTGCAAAGGGTTACAAGAATGTAGTAGGCCTCTTCGTAGGAACGGGTATGGGTGGAGGCCTTATCCTTGATGGTAAGCTCTATACTGGACATAAGTTTAAGGGTGCTGAGTATGGTCATATGATTTTGGATCCTGAGGGACCAAGATGTAACTGTGGTCAGAGAGGTTGTCTTGAGGCATTCTCATCCAAGCAGGGTATGAGTGACTATATCAGAGGTCAGGCTGCACGTGGTCGTGAGACTGCTATGGCTGAAGGCGTTCAGGGTGGCGTGTTCAAGAGTAAGCTTTTGAAGAAGAGTCTTGCAGCTGGTGATGCTGTTGCAACTGAAGCTGTAGATCGTGCCTGCCACTATCTGGCTATTGCGTCCGGTAACCTCGTCAATACATTCAGCCCTGAGGTTGTTGTATATGGTGGCGGCGTTATCGAGGCTTGTGGTGATTATTTCCTCGAGAAGATTTTATCTGAGGTAGATAAGTATTGTATGCCTTCAATCAGAGAGACTGTTGAGTTTAAGACTGCAGGTCTTGGAGATGATTCTATTCTCTATGGTGCTCTCTCTATGATTTTGGACAAATAATAAAGGAAGAGAAGAAAGTTAAAATGGCAAGAATTGATTCTGTAAACAAAGTTTTCGATCCTAAGGAAGCTGAACCGAGACTTTATAACGAGTGGAAGGATAAGGGCTACTTTAAGCCTGACGATAGTGAAGGTAAGGAAGCCTTCTCAATTGTTATGCCACCTCCGAATATCACTGGTCAGCTCCATATGGGTCATGCCTTGGATAATACTCTCCAGGATATTCTCGTTAGATATAAGAGAATGAAGGGTTATTCCACACTTTGGGTGCCTGGTACTGACCATGCATCTATCGCGACCGAGGCAAAAATTGTTGAGCAGATGCGTAAGGAAGGAATCTTCAAGGAAGATTTAGGCCGTGATGGATTCCTCGAGAGAGCATGGGCATGGAAGGAGCAGTACGGCGGAAGAATCGTTGAGCAGCTTAAGAAGATGGGTTCATCCTGTGATTGGAGCCACGAACGTTTTACTATGGATGAAGGTTGTTCTGAAGCCGTTCAGGAAGTATTCATCAAGTACTACAATAAAGGCCTTATCTATAGAGGTGAGCGTATCATCAACTGGTGCCCACACTGCCTTACATCAATTTCTAATGCCGAGGTTGAATATGAAGATCAGGCAGGACATTTCTGGCATTTAAGATACCCATTTGAGGATGGATCTGGATATTTGGAGCTTGCTACAACAAGACCTGAGACATTACTTGGTGATACAGCAGTTGCTGTTAATCCTAAGGATGAGCGATATAAGGATCTTATCGGTAAAATGCTTGTTTTGCCTCTCGTTGGACGTAAGATTCCAGTTGTTGGTGACGATTATGTAGATATCGAGTTTGGTACTGGTGTTGTTAAGATTACTCCAGCTCACGATCCTAATGACTTTGAGGTTGGTAGAAGACATGGTCTTGAAGTAATCACAGTTATGACTGAGGATGCTCATATCACAGAGGATTATCCTAAGTATGCTGGCATGGATCGCTTTGAGGCACGTAAGGAAATCGTTAAGGACTTGGAAGAGGGCGGATTCCTCATTAAGGTCGAAGATTATAACCACAATGTTGGTACATGCTATCGTTGCGGAACAACAATCGAACCACGTGTATCTTTGCAGTGGTTCGTAAAGATGGAGGAGCTTGCTAAGCCAGCTATTGAAGCTGTTAAGACAGGTAAGACAAGATTTGTTCCTCAGAGATTTGAGAAGAATTACTTCAACTGGATGAATGATATTCGTGACTGGTGTATCTCCAGACAGCTCTGGTGGGGTCACAGAATTCCTGCTTTCTACTGTGATGATTGTGGAGAGACAGTAGTTACAAGAGATGGTGATGTTGTATGTCCTAAGTGTGGTAAGCCTATGCGTCAGGATCCTGATACTCTTGATACATGGTTCTCTTCTGCTTTGTGGCCATTCTCTACTCTTGGCTGGCCAGAGAATACTGCGGATTTGAAGAAATTCTATCCTACAAATACTCTCGTAACTGGTTACGATATCATCACTTTCTGGGTATCTAGAATGATGGTTGCAGGTCTTGCTCATATGGATGAAATCCCATTCAAGGATGTTCTTATCCATGGTCTTGTAAGAGACTCTCAGGGTAGAAAGATGAGTAAGTCATTGGGTAATGGTATCGATCCACTTGAGATTATTGACAAGTATGGTGCAGATGCGCTGCGTTTTGCTCTTGTTACAGGTAATGCTCCAGGTAATGATCAGAGATTCCAGGAAGATAAGATTGAGATGGGTAGAAACTTCTCCAATAAAATCTGGAATGCTATGAGATTCGTTATCATGAACTGTGACGAAGATTTGTCATTTGATGACGTTGATTCTTCAAAGTACACGCTTGAGGATAAGTGGATCTTAACTGGTCTTAACAGACTCGTATCTGAAGTTACAGTTAACTTTGATAATTACGATTACGGTGTCGCTTTACAGAAGATTGTAGATTTCCTTTGGGATTCTTACTGTGACTGGTATATCGAGATTGCTAAGAGCCGTCTCTTTGATACAGAGTGCCCAACTCGTAAGGAAGCACTGTATCTTTTGAATTATGTGCTTGGTGTATGCATGAAGCTGTTGCACCCATTTATGCCTTTCGTAACAGAAGAGGTTTATTACAATCTTGTGCTTGATGCCAAGTCTGATTCCATCATGATTTCTGACTGGCCTGAGGCTTCTGATATTCCATCTTTCCCAGAAGATGAGAAGATGATGGCTACATTGATGGGCGCTATCAGATCTATGCGTAACATCCGTGCTGAGATGAATGTTGCTCCTTCACGTAAGGCACATATCATTCTCGTAACAGGTTCTGAAGATGTTAAGGTGATGTTCTCAAATGGTCTTCCATTCCTCGAGAGACTTGCATCTGTAAGTTCTATGGATATTCAGAGCGATAAGTCTGGAATTCCTTCTACTGCAGTAGCTGCACTCTTTGAGGGTGGTGAGATTTATATGCCACTTGAAGACCTGATTGACATCGAGAAGGAACTAGCGAGACTGGCAAAGGAATGTGAGAAGCTCGATGGCGAGCTTGCAAGAGTAAAGGGTAAGCTTTCTAATGAAAATTTCGTAAGCAAAGCTCCAGCTGCAGTAATTGATGCAGAAAAGGCAAAGCTTGCAAAGTATGAAGAACTCAAGAAGGGTATCGTAGAGAGAATCGAGACTCTTAGTAATAATGCTAAGTAATAACAGGAGGTAATAATAATGGCTACAGGTTTTGAAAATCACGCTTTAATCGAGAAACTTCCAAAGGAAGGTGTTCACTGCTTTCCAGCTAATGAGAACCAGGTAAAGACAAGACGCATTGTTACTGTAATTCTTATGGTAGTATTTGCTGCACTTGCTATTTTGTTCCTCGTTATGCAGTCAAAGCAGATTCCTATGGCAGTAGCTGCCGGAGTGGCTTTTGTAATTACATTGCTTGTGTTTATTCAGACATTCCTCATCGCTAAGTACAGAGTTGCTATTGATTACAACAACAAGAAGATTGTTCTTCGTTATCGTTATAGCCTAATTGATATCCCATTTGAGACTTTTGATGCCAGAGATGGTGAGCCTGATAAGGCAGAAGAATTACTTAATAACGCTACTAATAATGGCACTAAGACTGAGTATTTGATTCTTGATAATGTATTTGATGAAGCTTGCTATCAGACATCTACTAAGGATCTTGCTTCGAAGGAGGATTTCTTTACTTTGAAGTCTGAATCATTTGCTATTGCAGAGGCATATGGTGCAAGAAATTCTGAGAATGCAATTAAGCAGAATACTTCCAAGAAGAATAATGACGCTATTAAGGTTAAGGACCTGAACGATGCTGATATCGATTCCATCGTTGAAGAGGCTTCCAAGGAACACGAAGAATCCAAGAAGAAGTAAATTTCATATCATTAGAATTGTAGTGTAAGGCGGTCAACTGACCGCCTTTTTTGTGCTCAAATAGTTAAATCATTTATTGACTATGCCACCCCATAAAAGTATTATAATTATGCGCGGTTTATTCCGTAGTAAGTAGTTTTAAGGAGATTGTTCCTATGCCATTAGTAACAACAACTGAAATGTTTAAGAAGGCTTACGACGGCGGTTATGCTATCGGTGCTTTCAATGTTAACAACATGGAGATCGTTCAGGGTATCACAGAGGCAGCTGGCGAGCTCAATTCCCCAGTTATCCTTCAGGTATCTAAGGGCGCACGTGCTTATGCTAACCACACATATCTTGTAAAGCTTGTTGAGGCAGCTGTACAGGAGAATCCACAGATTCCTATCGCTCTTCACCTTGACCATGGTGATTCCTTCGAACTCTGCAAGAGCTGTATCGATGGTGGTTTCACATCCGTTATGATTGATGCTTCTTCTAAGTCTTTTGAGGATAACATCGCTCTCACAAAGCAGGTTGTAGAGTATGCTCACGCTCACGGCGTAGTAGTAGAGGCTGAGCTTGGTACTCTCGCTGGTATTGAGGATGAGGTTGTTGTTGAGGCTGGTAAGGAGTCTTACACAAAGCCAGAGGAAGTTGAGGAGTTCGTATCCAGAACTGGTTGTGACTCTTTGGCTATCGCTATCGGAACATCTCACGGTGCTTATAAGTTCACAGCTGATCAGTGCACACGTAATGCTGACGGTATCCTTGTACCACCTCCACTTCGTTTCGACGTTCTTGTGGAGTGCATGAAGAGACTTCCTGGTTTCCCTATCGTTCTTCACGGTTCTTCTTCTGTTCCACAGGAGTTCGTAAAGATGGTTAACGCTTACGGCGGTAACATGCCAGATGCAGTTGGTATCCCAGAGGAGCAGCTCCGTGAGGCAGCAAAGCTTGCTGTATGTAAGATCAACATCGACTCTGATATCCGTCTTGCTATGACAGGTAACATCAGAAAGTACTATGCTGAGCACCCAGATCACTTCGATCCACGTCAGTATTTGAAGCCAGCACGTCAGGCTGTTAAGGACATGGTAGCTCACAAGATTCAGTACGTTCTTGGTTCTGACGGTAAGATCTAATTTATCAATTAGTTGCTTATTATTTGGTCCCGGTAGAAATACCGGGACTTTTTATTTTCTTAAAAGGCGTGCTATAATGCCCGTATGGTTGCGCGTCAGTATGATATGGACCCGGACAGAAAGGTCCTTAATACTTCTGATTTATCTGAGAAAGAAGATTTTGTAATCAGGACAGATGAGCAGAAGAGAAAAATTGCCAGAAGCAGCAGATATGAATCTGTTGAGTTTACTGACGAATCAATTGATTTTTCAAATCCTTTTGAAGATGAAGCTTTACTTAATGGCCTGACAAAACCTACTGTGTCAGCCGTCTATGATACCGGATATGATGGCAAGCCTAATGTGTATGATCCATCTAAGGATTATGTTAAGGAAACAGGCCATACAGATTCATTTGACAAGACGTCTCAGATGGGACCTTTGACAGGTGATTCCTTTTCTACACCTGGCTTTTTCAAGCGCAAAACAGATATGGTAATCGGCTGTATAATTGCTGGGCTTATCATTATGCTTGAGATAATAGCCTTTATTATTTTGTTTTAATTTGCCACAACTTGTAACCACTTAGAAACCTAAGCCATATACTCCTAATGATAAAATAAAATATCTTATTGTATCTGCGAGTAGGAGTTATTATGGATTTTGAATTCAGTACAGACGGATTTTTACCATATGATTCGTTCGAATATATATATAAAGACAGGAAGGTTCCAGAGTTTGGCAAAGTACCATCTCCTTATGAACGTGTCCTGGCATCATGGAAGTTTTTCTTAGCTGATGGAGAGGGGGAAGTACCTTTCGGTTTTGAGTCACCATCTTTTGATGACTCTGACTGGGCTATTTTGAATGTTCCATCAACATGGCAGACTGAAGGCTATGGTCTTCCACAAAATCTTCTTTATGACTATCCTGTTCAACTTGAAACTATTGTTAAAAGAGGAGAAGAATCAATCTCAGATAAGTATATTATGAAGTCTACTGACGAGAGTCAGGATGAGATTGGTATTTACAGAACATCTGTAGTTTTCACACCAGAAGATATAGACAGGGCTATCTATCTTGAGACTTCTGGTATTTGTGGTTGCTTTGATGTTTATATCAATGGACATCTGCTGACAGAGTCTACGTCCGTAACAACTCATAAAAGAATTCTTCTATCCGACAGTGCAAAGGCAGGCACTAATCAGATTACAATCGCTGTATACAGATGGGATAGAGAGAAACGAGGTCATATTTCCAAGGAACTCATGAACATGGGATTTTCTGGGATATTCAGACCATTGTCTATCGTTACAGAATCTTTGATTGAGATCTCAAACTTACGAATTAATGTATCGTCTGTACCGGATGCTTACATCGATCAGCTAGCTTTGCCAGCACAAAGTGGTCCAAAAACTTCAACAGCTTTATCTACGAATTCTTCACCTAGAATATCTCGTGGTAATTATTCTGTTATGGCTGATTTCCGTGTGCGCAACCATACAGATGTGATGATGCCATATAACGTAAGTATCTCTTTGATGGAAGCTCGAAGTGAATATGACCCGTATAAGCTCCCACTTGTTCAGATATCTATTCAGTCTCAGGCTGGTGGCGTAATTGATGCTCACTCTACAAGACGTGACAAAGTTGATTTTGTCGCTTTAAATGTAGCATCCTGGACTGATGCTACACCTGTTCAGTATGACCTTATTATTGAAATT
The DNA here is from genome assembly GCA_045600625.1 of Saccharofermentans sp. Taxonomy (GTDB): domain Bacteria; phylum Bacillota; class Clostridia; order Saccharofermentanales; family Saccharofermentanaceae; genus Saccharofermentans. Next base: position 7,361 of record JAZRYF010000028.1, on the reverse strand, counting down.
ATGGATAACGAGAATCGTGTTATCTGTGTTAAGAAGAAGAGATTTGGTTTTAGAACAGCAGAAATTTTAAACGACAAGTTCCATATCAATGACAGACCTGTTGGTCTTAGACTTGTTAAGTACTACGAGTTTGATCCTAAGGGTGGTATAAGTGTTCCTCTCTCTAGATTCAGGCAGGATATTATTCTGATGAAGCGTTGTGGTATTAATGGCGTCATCGGTATGGGGTTCCCATTAAGTGATGAGTTTTTAAATCTGTGTGATCAGTATGGTATGTATGTAATTGCATCCGCTGACAGAAGATTTATGCGTGATTATGTTGAAGGTGCGATTAACCATCCATCTGTTATTATGTGGGCGTTTAACGACTATCGTTACGATGCAGAAAAATGTCTCAGAATCAAAAATGAGATTAATACAGAAGTTGATGGCAGACGTCCTTGGTATGTTGGTACAGATTACGACAGACAGGTATCTGATATATCTCCATTTCCATCAGAGTCTGGAATTGTATTTGGTCCATGGGAAGATTTGTGCCTTGACCGTAAAGAGATTTTTGACAAGAACAAGACAGGGAAGAGTCTGTTTGAGAATATTCCAGGAAGAACAAGATTTCCAGATGATAATGCTGATTATAAGTGGATTCACCATGCAGATTTGGTAGGTGGTAAGTATAAGGACGACAGCAGTATCGGTCAGGGAATCGTAGATGCTGAGAGAAATCCTCATCCAATCTATCACGATATTAAGAGTCAGTGTCAGACTATAGTAATGTTTTCTATGCCTGATGATGCGTCTACTCTTACATTGAGAAATTCACATCCTTTCGCGTACAGCCCTGAACTTCTCTTAGAGTGGAAGGTTCTGCTTGGCGGTAATGCCGTAATGAGTGGACGTGGTAATATTCCTGAGATTGAACCTTATGGAACAAGAACTTTGAAGTTCCCAATTAATGTAGAGAAGTATCTCCAGGATGGATGGGCTGATGGTAATCCGGAATTAATTGAGATGTATATGGGACTTTTGTCTCACCAGATTATTTTTGAGATTAATCTTAAGCTTGCAAAAGACACTTACTATGCCAAGGAGGGTTTTGAAGTAGCATTATATCAGGATATTATTTCTGAGGAGTGTGGATTGCCTGCAATAACCAATGTTAATGCTGTTCCTGCTTTGGAGGTTAATTCAGTAAATAGTATGATACCTTCGCAGGAGAACTTTGACGGAACAATTGCTCTTATGAATGAGATTCCATCTGGCGCTTCAGAGGAAGAACTCGAAGTATCCAGAATGGGTGGATTTGATTTAACTGCTCTGCCATCATCTCTTGACATTGAAGGTAATGGGCTTAGTATTAAGTTCTCTCGTAAAGATGGTGCTCTTTGTGGTATTAACAGCAGAGGTAATGAGTTTTTATGTGGCTCTATGATGCCAAGCTTTTATCGTTGTCCGTCTAACATTGACAGAACCGACAGAAGCTTCATTTTGTCAAAGACTATTTTCTCTAACGAGAGTGACTATGAAGAGATTCAGAAGTCGATTAAGTTCGTTGGTATGAATTATGGAATGACAAATGATGTATTTTCCATCATTTCTCGCTATAAGTCTTTCGCTGTTAAGGGTGAAATTCTCGTTATGTACGAGATTCCTTCTTCAGATAAAATCAGGGTTACATTAAGCTTTACTCCTAGATATGACATGGTTCGTTATGGCTTCAGAGTCAAGGTTAATAAAGAAGATACTCTTTGCACGTGGTATGGAAGAGGCCCTGGTGAGTCTTATTATGATCGTAAGAACAGCACTCGTATTGGTTTGTTCTCTGCAGGAGCAGATAAGATTTATCATCCATATGCAAGACCAGCTGAAAACAGTTCTCATGCTGATACAGATACAATGAAGCTTACAAACGCAGCTAATAGTTCTTTGCAGGTTAGACGCGTATCAGGTGACAGGAAGTTTGAATTTACTATCCTGCCATTTACTCCTGAGCAGATGAATGAGTCATTGCACGAAGAATTGCTGATGCAAAATGATTTCTGTGAATTGATGCTTGACTTCTGTACCAAGGAAATTGAGAGAACAGATTCTAATACTACGAATCTTCCTCTCAAAAAGAATGTCCCCTATAAGGAGACATTCGAGATAACTATAAAAGGTTAATTATTAAGGCGGCGATTAAACGTTAAATCTGAAAAGAACGACATCGCCGTCTTTCATTACGTACTCTTTACCTTCAGATCTTACAAGGCCCTTTTCCTTAGCTGCTGTCATGGAACCCTGTGCCATAAGGTCTGTAAATGCTACGACTTCGGCTCTGATGAATCCTCTTTCAAAGTCAGAGTGAATTTTACCAGCAGCCTGTGGTGCCTTTGTTCCTTCCTTGATAGTCCATGCACGTACTTCCTGAGGACCAGCTGTTAAATAGGAGATAAGGCCTAAGAGATGGTATGAAGCCTGAATCATCTTATCAAGGCCTGCAGAATCAATGCCTAAGTCCTCAAGGAACATCTCTCTGTCCTCTTCGTCGAGCTGGCTTAATTCTTCCTCAATCTTAGCAGAGATTACTACTACTTCTGCGCCTTCTTCTGCCGCGATTTCCTTAACCTTATTTACATATGGGATATTATCGTTCTTAATCTCATCTTCAGCGATATTGCAGCAGTAAAGGATTGGCTTCATTGTGATCAAAGCGAGGTCTCGTGTGAATTCCTTCTCATCTTCGTCAAGCTCAACAGAGCGGGCTGGCTTTTCTTCTTCCAAAGCCGCCTTAATCTTCTCGTATACGCTAAGTGCTGCCTGGTAAGACTTGTCGCCACCCTTCATCATCTTCTGTGTCTTATCGATGCGCTTCTCCATAACTTCCATATCGGAGAGGATAAGCTCGAGGTTAATAACACCGATGTCTCTTTCTGGATCAGCATTACCGTCAACGTGTACTACATCTGGATCGTCAAAGCATCTTACAACATGTACTACAGCATCTACTTCACGTATATTCGAAAGGAATTTATTACCCAAACCTTCACCCTTGCTTGCACCTTTTACAAGGCCGGCAATATCAACGAACTTGATAACTGCTGGGGTGTACTTATCTGGGTTATACATCTTGGCAAGCTCATCAAGTCTGCTGTCTGGAACAGATACAACACCTACATTAGGCTCGATTGTACAGAAAGGATAGTTAGCAGATTCAGCTCCTGCCTTAGTGATAGCGTTGAAAAGAGTACTCTTACCAACGTTAGGAAGTCCAACAATTCCGAGTTCCATTTATTATTACCTCTTTTAATTAATATATTTATTTATAAGCGAGAGTATTATACAACTCTTTGTCGTTTTTTGTCGCTTTTTGTCGCCAATTGTCGCCCAAATCGAATAATTACGTTGTTATTCTCCTTCTATGGAATAAAAAGGAGGATATTTATGTCTAGTAAAGTAACTGTTGTTAAGGTTCATACATCATTTCTGGATGGCATGGCACCTCAATTAGCTCTAATCGAAGTATCTATTACCCCGGGTTTGCCAACGTTTGATGTTATAGGGCTTTGTGATTCATCTATCAGAGAATCGAGGGGGAGAATTGGTCCGGCGCTGGTTGCATCAGGATTTAATATGCCTAAGGGGCATATTACTGTATCGATAACACCAGCTTATATGAAGAAGACTGGCACATCATTTGATTTGCCGATTGCTATTGGTATGCTTATAGCTTCCCGGCAGCTTCCGATAAGCCCAGATTCAAGTATTTATGCTAGTGGTGAGATTGGTCTTGATGGTACAGTTCATAGCACACCTTCTGCAACTCTCAGACTTAAACTGATACCAGATAATTATTCTTTTGTATTTATACCAGAAGATGAGATTGATGCAGCTAAGTGTGTAGCAATAAAAGCTATGCCAGTTAACCATTTGTCAAAAATAAAGGAACTGATGGTTGATGGTAATTATCAGCCCACAAGTTTTAATCTGGAGGATTTGTCTTCGAGTGTAATTGATGTTCCAGACTTCTCATGTGTTAAGGGTCAAAGTAAAGCTATAAGAGGATTGCTTATAGCCGCGTCTGGGATGCATAACATAATGCTTTTAGGATCTCCTGGATGCGGTAAGACTATGGCTGGCAAAATCCTGTCTGGTATAATGCCTCCTCTTACTGGACCTGAAATTGGTGAAGTATATTCAATAATGGAAGCAGCAGGTCTTAAGGATGATCCTGAAGAGAATTCAATGTTAAGTGACAGGCGTCCTTTTAGATATATCTATCCAGGCATGAGTAAGGGAAGAATCTTAGGAACTCCAAGCAAGCTGATGCCAGGCGAATTAGCAATTGCCAATCACGGTGTTTTATTTGCAGACGAGATATTTGAATACAAAAAGGATGTATTAGAAGCTTTACGAATCCCACTTGAGGATCATGTTGTCCGAATGAGTAAAGATGGTCGTAATTATGCTTTCCCAGCATCGTTTGTATTTGTTGCGGCAGGAAATCCTTGTAAGTGTGGAATGCTTTATGAAGAAGGTAAGAGATGTACATGTACCCCTCAGGTCAGGAAAAATTATCTGAACAGATTATCCGGTCCAATTAAGGACAGAATAGATATTTTTGCTGAGATGCGTTCGATTTCAGGTGAAAATTTAATCTCAAGTGTAACTGTAAGTGATTCTGTTATTAATGAAGATATGAAGCAGATGGTGAAGAGAGCCTGGGATATTCAAAAAAGCAGGTATAACGATTCCATATTTAATGGCACATGTATAAATGCTGACGCAGATTTATTTCGAGCTTCTTCGGAGGTAGTAAAGCAGGCTGCCACTATAAGTGAGGACGAAGGCTTTTCTGCAAGAGGCTTTGGAAAGATTCTTCGTGTTGGAAGAACGATTGCTGATTTGGACGGAAGAGAAGATATGACCAAATCAGATGTATTTGAAGCAGGAATATACAGGAAGAAGGATTGGTAATATGAATGAAGAACAAAATCGTCTACTAGAGACAGTAGCTATTAGAAATGTAGGTCGTTTAACTTTTAAAGCCGTGCAGGAACTAAAACATAGTGGCCTTATTAAATCTCCATGCTTTATAAACATGGCTAGCCTCATAAGCGCGAATAAATCTATAGAATTGAGTGAGAAAACCCGCATTAGCGTCAGAGAGTGCATCAAGAATTCAGACAAAATAAACAGAGCGGTTGAATCTTATTCGGGGATAATTAATAAGGAGAGGATAGATATAGTTCCATCCTATGATAAGAATTATCCATATGAATGGAAGTATTTATCTGGGATGCCGGATATTGTTTTTGTAAAAGGAGATAAGAGTATACTTGGAAATATCACTACATCTGGGGCTGTATCGATAGTTGGCTCAAGAAAACCTGGAAGATATGCTGAATATGCCACAGAAGAATTTAGTAAGAAGATTGCCAAAGAGGGGATAGTGATAGTCTCAGGATTAGCTTTAGGTATTGACGCAGTCGCTCACAAGGCGTGTATCGAGGCAGGTGGTAAGACCGTTGGTATTATTCCATGTGGTCCGGATGTTGTTTATCCATACCAAAATGTTGATTTGTATGGTGCTATATGTAGTAATGGTGCTATTTTATCTGAATTACCACCAGGTGAACCTGTTATTAAGCAATACTTTCCTGCACGTAACAGACTTATATCCGCTATTTCTGATTCCTGCCTAATAATGGAAGCTGGCATGTATAGTGGAACATTACATACCGCTTCTTTTGCTGCTGCTCAGGGGAAAGACGTATTCGTACTCCCTAATAGCATTTATTCTGAGAATTCAATTGGAGGGTTAGAATTACTGCGTGATGGTGCTGAAGTGTTAATCGATAGTGAGACTGTGGTTGATCGTGTAAGAGGTGAGATTGATAAAAGACGTCTGCTAATGGGGGATAGTTTTCCTGGAAAGTCTAATAGTGAAGAGCGAGATATAAAACTTTTAAGAAATCTTAGCAGGAAGAACAAAGAAGCTTTAACAGAAGAAGAGTGGAAACGAGTTGTTTTGGATGAGATATCCGTAAAACCTGTAAATATTGATGATTTATCTTCGACTCTGGCTATACCCGTTTCATTCCTGTCAGCAATAGTTACAGAACTTGAGACAACAAGGCACGTGGAAAACAGGCACGGGAAATATGTTTTGACAATTCCAAAGCGCTAATCTATAGTAAAAGACTGAATTGATAATTATGGAGAAAATATCAAATGGGAAAGAATCTTGTCATAGTCGAGTCTCCGGCAAAGGCAAAAACAATTGAAAGATATCTTGGTAAGGACTTCAAGGTAACAGCTACTGTAGGACATTTCAGAGATCTTCCAGATAAGACTCTGGGTGTAAGTGTAAATAACGGTTTTAAACCTTTATATATAGATAAGAATGTAAAAATAAAAAAGGAATTACAGGCATTAGCAAGCCAGGTTGACTTCGTATATATCGCGACTGACCCTGACCGTGAGGGGGAAGCGATTGCATGGCATGTTGCAAAGGTTTTGAAGATTGATCCAGCTTCCTGCTGTCGTATTACTTTTAATGAGATTACCAAGAAAGCTGTTCTTGCTGCTATTAACAGTCCAAGAGCAATTGATATGGATTTGGTTAATGCTCAGCAGGCAAGAAGAATTTTAGATAGATTAGTAGGTTATGAGTTAAGTCCACTTCTTTGTAAGAAGGTTAGATCTGGTTTGTCTGCAGGTCGTGTTCAGTCTGTTGTTACAAGAATGGTAATGGATAAGGATGCAGAGATTGCGGCATTTGTTCCAGAAGATTATTGGAACTTAAGTGCTTCTGTTACTCCTGATAAGAAGAAGGATGCATTTACGGTTAAGTACTATGGTACCAAGGAAGGCTCAGAAATTATAAAGCCTGAGAATGGTCGTGTATCTGATAAGGTTATTGCTGAGAGAATCTATAATTCTATTAAGGATAATGATTTTGAGGCTATAACTGTTAAGAAGGGTAAGGGCTCAAGAAAGCCAGCGCCGCCCTTTACAACATCTACAATGCAGCAGGAAGCTTCCAGAAGAATTGGATTTACTACAAGAACGACAACAAGAGTTGCTCAGCAACTATATGAAGGCGTTAATGTGGCAGGTCAGGGCCAGACAGCGCTTGTAACTTATATCAGAACAGACTCTGTGCGTGTATCTGATGAGGCGATTATGGCTTCTCACGGCCTGATTGAGGATAAGTATGGTAAGAACTATGTTTGTCCTTATAAGCGCGAATTTAAGAATAAGAATTCGGCTCAGGATGCACATGAAGCTATCAGACCATCTCATTTTGACTTGGATCCTGAGTCTGTTAAGTCTTCCTTAACTATTGAGCAGTACAAGTTATATAAACTTATCTGGGAGAG
>JAZRYF010000027.1:0-26106 GCA_045600625.1 Saccharofermentans sp. | reverse complement strand
AGGAATATATACGATACTACCATAATGCCTATAGGCCAGCTTAAGGATCAGGTGGATAAGCTGGAGCTTAACAGTATGCAGCATGCAATCGGAGACCAGATACTTAAGGAAATTAAGGGAAGACTAAGCTTTTTGTGTGATGTAGGTCTTAACTATCTCGATCTTGCCAGAGCTACAGCTACACTTTCCGGAGGCGAGGCTCAGCGTATAAGGCTGGCTACACAGATTGGTTCCGGATTAGTCGGGGTGGCTTATATTCTGGACGAACCCAGTATAGGTCTACATCAGAGAGATAATGATAAACTGCTATCCAGCCTTCTTCATCTCAGAGATTTGGGAAATACCGTGATTGTAGTTGAGCATGATGAAGATACTATGCGTGCTGCAGATCATCTTATTGATATCGGTCCTGGTGCTGGTATTAATGGCGGTCAGGTAGTAGCTCAGGGTACAGCGGAGGAAGTCTCTAAGGTAGAGGCTTCAATTACTGGACAGTACCTGTCAGGTAAGAAGTTCATACCAGTTCCTTCTAACCGTCGTAAGGTTGATAAGAAGAGCATGCTTAAGATTAAGGGCGCTAAGGTTAATAATCTTAAGGGTATAGATGTTAATATACCTCTTGGTCTTTTTACATGTATTACAGGTGTGTCTGGTTCTGGTAAATCCTCACTTATTAATGCGACTATGGTTCCTGTGTTAAGCCACGAGCTTAATGGTGCGCGTAAAAGTAAGGTTAAGTGCGATAAGATTGAAGGCTATAGCAAGCTCGATAAGCTCATTGTTATCGATCAGTCTCCAATCGGCAGAACACCAAGAAGTAACGCGGCGACGTATATCGGCGTGTTTGATTTAATACGTAATCTGTATGCTAACACGCCTGACGCCAAGCAGCGTGGTTATAAGAATGGACGCTTCAGCTTTAATGTAAAGGGTGGACGCTGTGAGGCCTGCTCTGGTGATGGCGTAAATAAGATCGAAATGCACTTCCTGGCAGATGTGTATGTTAAGTGCGATGTTTGTAAGGGAAGAAGATATAATCGTGAGACCTTAGAGGTTAAGTATAAGGGTAAGAATATAGCAGATGTTTTGGAGATGTCAGTTGATGAAGCATGCGACTTTTTTGCTGGCGTGCCAAACATTTACCGCAAAGTTAAGACCCTACAGGAGGTTGGTCTGGGGTATATTAAGTTAGGTCAGTCTTCTCCTCAGTTATCTGGTGGCGAGGCGCAGAGAGTAAAACTTGCAGCAGAGCTTTCAAAGAGATCAACAGGTAAGACAATTTATGTGCTTGATGAGCCTACAACAGGTCTTCATGTTGCAGATGTACATAAGCTTGTTGACATTCTTGAGCGCCTTACAGAGAATAATAATACTGTAGTAGTTATTGAACATAACTTAGATGTCATTAAAACAGCAGATTATCTGATTGATTTAGGACCTGAAAGTGGTGACAAAGGTGGTACAATTATTGCCGAAGGAACCCCTGAGGAGGTCGCTAAGGTTAAGGGTTCTTATACGGGAATGTTCGTTGGACCTCTGCTTGAGAAGGCTAAGAAGAATGGTCAGTACGCTGACTTGTCTACATTTATAGATACTGAGAGATTAGAGCAGGAAGCAATGGAGATTGCTGTTGGCCCTAAGGTTCGAAGAAGAATAAGGGAGAATAAAGAATAAATGCCATTATGTACTATATGTAAGACCAGACAGGCGATTGTATTTACGAGTCGCTATGAGAATGGTAGAAGAATAGACGACGGATATTGCCTTAAGTGCGCTTATGAGTCAGGAATCGCTGGAATCAGCGATATGTTTTCTGCAGCAGGTATCAATCAGGACAATATCGATGATATGTCTGATAAGGTTGAAAATATGATTGGTGGAGCTTCTGGCTCCATGGGTAGTCCTGCAGATTTTCTGAAGGCTATTGCTAATGAGGACTTCGGAGGCTTGGGAGAGAGCTTTGGTGAAGACTATGAGGATGATGACAGCTTCCTAGATGAAGATTCTTCATCCGTTGGTGTTGCTGATATTGCATCCGATTCAGGCGACGAAGAGAATACTCATAAGAGTGACGCATCAAACCCAATCTCGAGCCTTATGGATTCTATTCTTGGTGGTGGAAAGAACAAGAATGATGGTTCAAGACGAGGCGATAAGAGAGAGAAGAATTCAAAGAGAAGACTTAAGTTCCTAAGTGAGTTTGGTACTAATCTCACTGAGAGAGCTAAGGAAGGTAAGATTGACAGAATTCTCGGACGCGATAAGGAAATTGATCGCGTAGTTCAGATTCTTAATCGAAGAACTAAGAATAATCCAGTATTAATTGGTGCTCCAGGTGTTGGTAAGACAGCAATTGCGCAGGGTCTCGCCAATAAGATTGTTGAGGGTTCTGTTCCAGAAAAGCTTCAGAATATGCAGATTTGGCAACTGGATTTGCCAGCTATGGTTGCAGGTACTCAGTTCCGTGGTATGTTCGAGAACAGAATCAAGGGTGTAATTAATGAAGCTATGCGTGAAGAGAATATCATTCTCGTTATTGATGAGCTTCACTCGATTATGGGTGCTGGTGATTCTGAAGGTTCAACCAATGCTGCTAATATCTTAAAGCCTGCGCTGGCGCGTGGTGAACTTCGTATTATCGGTTCAACAACAACTGCTGAGTATAAGAAAATCGAGAAGGATTCAGCTCTCGAGAGACGCTTCCAGAAGGTTATGGTAGACGAGCCTAACGAGGAAGTGGCAATCGAGATATTGAAGGGAATTAAGGACTACTACGAGAATCATCATAAGGTTTCTTATTCTGATGAGGTTATCGAGTTCGCAGTTCATGCTTCTAAGAGATATATCACAGATCGTTATCTTCCTGATAAGGCCATCGATTTGATTGATGAGGCTGGTTCCAGGTCTAATCTTGATAATGTAAAGCTCGTTAAACTTAAGCAGCTTGAGGAGGCTCATACTAAGGCTGATAAGGATTATGCTTCTATGGTTGAGAAGATGGAAAGCCTAACTATGTCCGAGCGTGAGCAGTATTATGAGAAGGTTGCAGAGCTTAGAGTTGCAGCTGAAAAGGCTCAGAAGGAATATGAAGATATTAAGAGTGATATTGAGCCAGATCCAATTACAATCGAGGATATTGCTCAGGTTGTTGAGATGTGGACAGGTATTCCATGTAAGTCAATATCTGAGAGCGAGACTCAAAGACTTGTTCACTTAGAAGAGAGACTTCATGAACGTGTTATTGGTCAGGATAAGGCTGTTAAGGCTGTAGCTCAGGCCGTAAGACGTAATCGTTCAGGATTTACCAAGAAGCATAAGCCAGCTTCTTTTATCTTTGTTGGTCCTACAGGTGTAGGTAAGACAGAGCTTGTTAAGGCTTTGACTGAAGTAATGTTTGGCTCAGAAGAGTCACTTATAAGAATCGATATGTCAGAGTATATGGAGCCACATTCTGTAAGTAAGCTTATTGGTTCTCCTCCTGGATATGTTGGACACGAGGATTCAGGTCAGCTTACTGAGCAGGTAAGAAGAAAGCCATATAGTGTAATTCTCTTTGATGAGATTGAGAAGGCGCATCATGATGTATTTAATCTCTTACTTCAGCTCTTAGATGAAGGTCGACTTACAGACAGCCATGGCCTGCATGTTAATTTTGAGAATACTATTATTATCATGACAAGTAATGCTGGTAACTCTGCGAAGGCTCCAACTATTGGATTCTTCTCCGGAACACAGGAAGCACTTGAGGCGACAGTTAATTCAGCTTTGAAGGAGACATTCCGTCCAGAGTTCTTAAACAGAGTAGACGAGACGATTATCTTTAATGAGCTTAAGCCAGATGAGATTAGAGCTATCGTTGATATCATGATTAAGGAAGTATTTGCTGTTCTTAAGGATAAGGGTATCGAGGGAAGCCTCACAGATCGTGCTGCAGACAGGCTTGCAACAATTGGCTATGACCCTAAGTTTGGTGCTAGACCTCTTCGTAAGGCAATCAGGCAGCAGATTGAAGATAAGCTTTCCGATATGCTTCTTGATGGTAGTCTTGAGAATGTTATCGATATCGTAATTGATTACAACGATGGCGAAGAGATGACATTCATCACTACTAAGAAGAAAACCAGAAGCAGAAAAACTGCTGCCAGGGAATGAGAAGTATAGTAGACATTTTTAATAGCAGAATTGAGAATAAGTGGTCAGTAGTAATACTGACCGCTTACTTATGTGTAGTTTTATCTATGACAGCGATTGCACATGATGTTGCTGTTAATACTGTTATACTGATTGGATTGTTTGCCTTAAGCTTTGTTGCTTCTTATGTAGTTATTAAGCTACTAAGAAAGCCTCTTAATAAAATTTCTATAGGTAAACCAGTTAAGAATGCCAGGGTGTGGGGCTTTGTTTCTTTTGGGTTAATCCTTATTATCTATACAGTTTATTTTCTTGGTCAGTATCCTGGTGGTTTAAGTGCTGATTCTTTGTCTCAGTATAATCAGGCTGTCGGAATGGAAGGTTATGTCGACTGGCATCCTGTAATCCACACATTGCTTTATTTTACTTTGCCAGTGAAGCTCGGAGGCAAGCTAGCGACTATAGTTTTTCTTCAGGTTTTATACTGGAGTATGGCTATGGGGTATCTTGTTTATTCTATGGCTAAGGGTGGTCTTAATAAGTTTTTACTTGGGCTATTCGTAATATATGTCTGCATTAATCCTAATCTTGCTACTTATGTCATAAATCCGTGGAAGGATATCGCATTTATGACGTTTGCAGCACTTATTATGGCATGCTATATCAGGGTATTTACAACTAAGGGTGAATGGCTATTAAAACCTGTTCATATCCTGCTTTTTGCTTTTGCTCTAGTGATGGGCATATATGTCAGACATAATGCGGTTCTATTTGTTGTTCCTATGCTGGCAATAGTCATTATATTTATGGTTAAAAGCAATAAGAGCAGAGTATTTTTGATTGTTAGCGTTGTTGTTCTCTATGTTGTCGTCAAGGCGGTATATTCTTTCATGGGGCTTCCGGAGACTCCTAAGCGTAAGCTCGAGACTATCGGTTTTCCTATGACTGTTATCTGTAATGTAATGAAGTACAACCCTGAGGCTTTGCCTGAAGATACTCGAAATGCACTTTATGGCGTAGCTTCTCAGGAGTCTTATGAGCTTGGTTATGTTACGGGAAGCTTTAATAGCATCAAGTTTTCAAATTATATAGATGTTAATCGAGTTGATGAATTAACGTATAAGACTACTCTTAGATATACATACGAGTGCTTTAGATATGCTCCACGAGAATCATTTGAAGCAGCTGCCAGACTTACAGATATGTTCTGGGATTTTAATGGAGAATATGGTCCTATTGGTCCAGTGTTTATCGATAATGATTATGGATTCTGTTCACAGCCTGTTAAAGGATTTGACTCTGTTGTTGGATTTATTACCAAGGCAGGTACAATAGGGCCGGGTAAGATAATCTACGGATCGCTTGGCTCTCTTATGCTTATAGAGATAACTATAGCAGCTGTGCTTTTCGCGAGCAGAAGAAGGTCTTTTATTCATATCCTCCCTATGTTTTTTTATAACTATGGAACGATGCTTCTGCTGAGCGGGGATGACTATAGGTTTTTCTTGTATACTATTATTCTGTGGATACCAATAGTATTTATGATGTTTAAGGATAAAACTACTTTTAATAATAGGAAGGCTAAGGCATGAAGAAGGTAACTGTTATCGGTGCAGGCCCAGCAGGACTTACAGCTGCATATGAATTGCTTAGAAATCGTGGGAATGAAGAGTATGAAGTGACCGTTTTTGAAGAGACTGATTGTATAGGTGGTATCTCAAAAACTGTTAATTACAAAGGCAATCGTATGGATATGGGTGGCCACAGATTCTTTTCCAAGGTTCCCGAAGTTAATGAATGGTGGGAGAATATGCTTCCTATGCAGGGAAAGCCTTCTATGGATGATATCAAGCTTAATCGTGATATTCCTCTGGTTCAAGATGGTCCTAATCCAGAAGAAACTGATCGTGCGATGCTTGTAAGACACAGAGTATCTCGAATTTTCTTTGATGATAAGTTCTATGATTATCCTATTTCTTTGAAAATGCAGACTTTAAAGAATATGGGATTTATCAATACGATGAAGGTAGGATTCAGCTACTTAGGCGCGATGATAGTAAAAAAGCCTGAGGATAATCTCGAGAACTTTTATATTAATCGTTTTGGTCGCAAGCTATATTCTATGTTCTTTGAGTACTACACAGAGAATCTGTGGGGGCGTCATCCATCCGAGATTGACGCTTCCTGGGGTGCTCAGCGTGTTAAGGGTCTCTCTATTATTGCTGTTTTGAAGGATGTATTCGGCAGGATTTTCAAAAAGAAGAATCGTAAGGTTGAGACTTCTTTGATTGAAGAGTTCAAGTATCCTAAGCTTGGTCCTGGTGAATTATGGGAAGTAACTGCCGAAGAGATTAAGAAACTTGGCGGAACTATTGTTATGAATACTAAGGTAACAGGTATCAATAAGACTGGCGATAAGATTGATTCTGTTACATATGTAAGTGGAGGTGCAGAGCATACTATCGATTGTGATTATCTCATCTCTTCAATGCCGGTTAAGGATCTGGTTGGTGGTATGAATGATGTTCCAGAGGACATGGCTATAATTGCCAAGGGGCTGCCATATCGTGATTATATGACTCTAGGTGTTCTTTGCACAAAGATTAAGCTTAAGAACGAGACTGATATTAAAACCGTTGGTAATATCGTTCCTGACTGCTGGGTATATGTTCAGGACAGACGAGTTAAGATGGGAAGATTCCAGGTGTATAACAACTGGTCCCCATATATGGTTAAGGACTTGGAGAATACAATCTGGATTGGTCTGGAGTACTTCTGTAATGAAGGCGATGATTTCTGGAATCAGTCTGAAGAAGAATTTTCTGCTCTTGCTGTAGACGAGATGGTTAAGATGGGGCTTATCGAGAATAAGTCTGTAGTTCTTGATACTCATATGGAGAAGGTAAAAAAAGCTTATCCTGCATATTTTGATACATATGACAGAATGGATGAACTTGTTAAGTATCTTTCTTCTCTCGAGAACCTTTATTGTGTAGGCCGTAACGGACAGCACAGATACAATAATATAGATCACTCTATGTGCACTTCGTTCGAGACTGTTAAGAATATTAAAAATGGTATTAAGGACAAATCTAATATCTGGAATGTAAATACAGAGAAGGAATACCACGAAGAGAAGAAGTGACCATTATATGGTAAAATTACTAAATCGCAATTACCTTTGACAATTGAGTTTTAGGAGAACCTATGGATAATAAAAAAGATGAGTCTGGAGTTAAAAAGAATCTTCTTCAGAATAGAATTGTTGTTGCAGTAGTCCTAGCAATTTTAATTATTTTTGCAATCGTTGCAGTAGCATCACTTCGAGTAGTCAGTTCGTTTGTTATGGAAGGAGCTAATACTCAGTATCAGATTATTGCTGACAATGTAGCCGAAGAAATAACTACATGGTTTTCCAATGAAGCCCAAATTGTATTGAGTCAGAAAGCCGCTATTGAGATTAACGGCGAGTATGATCCAGATGAACTTACAGAATATCTGACGAGAATAGTAGAAGACTATAATGACGAAGGTTATATCTATGATTTGTATTTTGTAAATACTGATAATGTTATGTCTTCTGGTTATGGATATATACCTGATCCGTCTATAGATTTTCGTACTCGTCCATGGTATGAGAATACGTTGAATATGGATGGACTTTTTTATTCAGCACCATATAAAGACAGTAATCTTGACAGATATGTAGTTACTATTTCTACAACCTGTTATAAGGATGATGGAGAATTAGCTGGAGTCCTTGCCCTTGATATCTTCGTAGATACTTTGTTCTCTATCGCAGACGATAGAGAGCTTGATGGTAACAGCTACGCTTTTCTTGTTGATAATAATATGGGCATTGCAACCCATCCTAACCCTGAGTATTCATACGTTGATGATGAGCCAATCCATGTATCTCTTGTTGATGGTGATGTTTATAGCCATGTATCAAATATTATCGCAAGTGGCGATGATGAGACTAGTTATACAAATTCCCAAAATACTATAAAAGACTATGATGGCGTTAATAGAACTATATATGTTAGTGAGATTGACTGTTGTGGATGGTATGTTGTAGTAGCAATTGATAATGGTGTGTTCTTTGCACCTTTAGTCAGAGTTCTTATGTCAGTATTTGTCTCTCTTGTAGGTTGTCTTATTGTAGGTATTTTCGTATCAAGACTTGCAAGTAACAATATTATTCGTCAGCTTAATAAAGCCAATGATGAAGCCAAGCTTGCTAATGAAGCCAAGGGTGTATTCCTTGCTAATATGTCTCATGAAATCAGAACACCAATCAATGCGATAATTGGTATGAATGAGATGGTTATTAGAGAGAATAATGATCCCAAGATAAATAATTATGCTCTTGATATTGCATCTGCCAGCAGAAGCCTTGTTACAGTAGTAAATGATATTCTTGATTTTTCTAAAATTGATTCAGGAAAGATGGAAATAATCAAATCTGAATTCAGTATAGCTTCGATTATAAATGACGTTATCAATATGTCTGAATCAAGACTTGGTAATAAGGATCTGTCTTTGTTTTTCAGAATAGATCCTAATATTCCAGTCAAGCTGATTGGTGATGAAGTGCGCATTAAGCAGGTTATTCTTAATATGATGACTAATGCCATAAAATACACCAACATCGGATATGTAACTATGCGTGTGGAGTTCTCTAAGCAGGAGTATGGAATCAATCTTAATGTATTCGTTAAAGACTCTGGTATAGGTATTTCAGAAGAGAATGTTGCGCATCTATTCGAGAGCTTTAAGAGATTTGATACAAAGCGCAATCGCTCTATAGAGGGTACAGGACTTGGACTTTCCATTACCAAGAGACTTGTAAACAGTATGGGCGGATTTATTAATGTAACATCTGAACTTGGAGTTGGTTCTGAATTCTCTTTCTCTATTCCTCTTGAGGTTGCTGATGAAAAGCCATTTGTGTCTATTGAGAACGCAGAAAATATTAAGATAGTTTCTTTATTAAGTGTCGATGATATGGATGTAAAAGTTCGAAGAGAGACAATGAAAATTATCTCAGATGTAAAAAATGGTTTGAATTTAAGACTTGATAACGTTGCAGATATCTCTGAACTTAAAGCGATTGCAGCTGATGACTCAGTAAGTCACATATTTGTGGATAATAAGTCGTACTTTGCAGACGAATCATATTTCGAAGAGCTTGCTGCAAAAAAGACTGTGCTTGTTCTGCAGAAGCGTGGTAATGCAGTTGAGCTTCCTAAGCCGATAGTTAGTTTTTATACACCATTTAATGTGCTGTCACTGGCAGCTTTCCTTAATAACAAGAGTTATGCTGAATCTGACAGTATAGTTAACAACCTGACTTTTACTGCTCCTAAGGCAAAGATTCTTATTGTTGATGATAATGCTATGAATCTTAAGGTTGCAGCTGGCCTTATGAGTCCTTACAACATGAGAATTACGACGGTAGACAGTGGTGTTAAGGCTGTTGATATTCTTAACGAAGACCCTACATATGATTTGGTTTTTATGGATCACATGATGCCAATCATGGATGGAATTGAAGCGACCAAGATTATTCGTGAGAAGGAAGGCGAGTATTATCGTAACCTTCCTATTATCGCTCTTACTGCAAATACAATAAATAACGCGAAGAAGATGTTTATGGAAGCAGGATTTGATGATTTTGTAGCAAAACCAATTAATGTTGCTTTCTTAGACCGAGTTCTTCGTGAGTATCTGCCTGATGAGAAAAAAATAGTAACAGAATCATCTGCCAAGGATGTAGTTGATGAACCTAAGAAGGAAGAAGAATTAAGCTCCTCAACAGGTACTGAGTTTGACTCTGCACTGGGTCTTAAATATACAGGTGGTAATGCGGGACTTTATCTGGATATTCTTAAGGAATATGTTGATAATTCTCATGAAATGAAGACTCTAATTAAAGATTATTATGAGAATAAGGACTGGGCTAATTATGTTATTAAAGTTCATGCCTTAAAGAGTATTTCATTAACTATTGGAGCAGAACCATTATCAAGTCTTGCCAAAGAACTGGAGTTAAGTGGTAAGGCTAATAACATTGCTCCTATTATGGCTAAGACGGATATGTTACTCAATAAATATGATTCAGTTTTGCAGTTAGCTACCGAATACCTGAAAGCCAAAGGAATTGAGGTGGATTCTGATACTGATGATGAAGTGTCTATGGACTATTCGAGCATCAATAAGAGCATAGCCACTGGATTTATTGACCAGTTTATGGAAGCGGTTGATACTTATGATACTGACAGAGTAGAAGAAGTATTTGAACAGGCTTGTAAAGCTGGTGATGAGTATAAGAAGCTTTTCCAGAATGTTATGAATCATGTTGACAGCTTTGAATACGACGAGGCCGGTGAGCTTTTGAAGAAGCTTATTACAATAATCAAGTCCAAGTGATATTAGAAGGAGATACTTATGAAAAAGATTCTTATAATTGATGATGATAAGGTTAGTCTTGCAACTGCGAAAGGCGTTTTAGGCGATGATTATAAAGTGTTCGCGGTCCTGGACGGAATGCAGGCTTTAAAGTTTTTGGAAAAGAATGAGTGTGATTTGATTCTTCTGGATATCAATATGCCAGGAATGAATGGTTTTGAGGTAATGGAGAAAATACAGGCAGATGAGAAGTCCAAAGAAATACCTGTTATCTTCTTAACCTCAGATAATGATGCTTCTACAGAAACACGTTGCTTCGAGGTAGGTGCACGTGATTTTATATCCAAGCCTTTTGTTCCTAATGTAATTCTCTCAAGAGTTAACAGAACATTGGAGCTTGAAGAACTGCGTGCTAACCTGGCTGATAAGCTCGATAAAAAGACGCAGGAAGCAGAAGAGATAAAAACCAAGTCTTATACAGATGCTCTTACTGGTCTTTGGAACCGTGAGTATACCGAGGCAAAAGTAGATGAGATTCTTGGCAAAGGCGACAGTGGGGCTTTGCTGATGATAGATCTTGATAATTTTAAGGCGATTAATGATAATTACGGTCATCAGGAGGGCGACCGTGTACTCAATATATTTGCAGATACCCTTCGCGAATTCTCGACCGATGGAGATGTTATCTGTCGTATAGGTGGAGACGAATTTGTGGCTTTCCTTACTAATAGAAGACGCCGCACAGAAATAGGCAATATTGCAGGGGATATGATTAATTATCTCAATAATAAAATTGCGCAGATGAATTATGACGTTAAGACATCTGTATCAATAGGTATTGCTTTGGCAGGTATAGATGGTGATAGTTTTGCCAAGCTTTATAACTGTGGTGACAAGGCTCTTTATTACGTAAAAAACAATGGAAAGAACTTTTATCGTTTCTATAGTGATAATGTTCAGGAAGAGCAGAGTCGTGCAACACGTAATGTTGACCTTCAGTATCTAGGAGAAATATTAAGCCGCTCAGATAGTGGTCGTGGTGCTTATATGCTCGATTTTGAGAATTTTCACCACATCTATAATTTTATCAAGCGCTTTGTAGAGCGTAAGCATTCAGATGTTGCTTCGGTGCTGTTTACGCTGGTTTCTAATACTGATTATCCTGTTGGTGCAGAGGCTGCTGCTACAGCGTTGGAAAAATTAGATGAAGCAATATTCAGTTCACTTCGAAGGGTTGATATATCAACTCGTTACTCTAGTGTTCAGACAATGGTAGTACTTCTTGATGTAACTCCTGAAAATGCAGGCGTTGTAATAGACAGAATTATGAAAAACTATAATATGATTCATCATGATGACAGCTTGAGAGTCGAGTATAGTATTGCTGAGATTAAGAGCCATACTAATCGACGTAAGGATGATGTTTAACAGGGGTATATCATGAATAAGAACAGAATACTTACAGACTGTGTTTGTGACCTGACAAATGAGTTGATGGAATCCATCGATGTTGGAGTAGTCAGATTTTATCTGCATCTTGATACTGGTACATTTATGGATCGTTATGAAATATCGGCTGATAATGTTATTGAGTATTATGAAAATAACGGCTCCAAGATTATTTCCGTAGAGCCAACAGCGGAGGAGTATTCAAAAATCTTCAGAAGTGAACTTAAAAAGTATGATACTGTAATACATTTCTCGATCTCTTCTAAAATAAGTGAGTCCTATTCTCGTGCTTGTCGTGGTCGTGATATGCTCGAATCTGAACTGGCAAAGCGGGTGTTTTTAATTGATACTTATTCTTTGTCAGGCGCAATGGCTTTGATGCTTTTCCGTGCTTCTGAAATGAATAATCATGGGGAGTCTGCAGAGAGTATTGTTCGTGAGATGAATGAGATGATACCTCGAATTGACACGAATTTTATTACTCCTAATGCAGATTATCTTGTTATTAATGAACGTGTTGCCCCATGGGTATCTAGCATGTGTAAATCCTTAAAACTTCGACCTGCATTCAGAATGATTAACGGCGAATTAAAACCAAGTCGATTTGAATATGGAAGGCGAGAGGGCTACATTCGCAGATACATCAAGCATGAATTGAAGCACCCAGAACGCATTGATGATGAAATGGTATTTATTGTCCACTCATCTTCAAGTGTAGAGGAGCTGGAGTTAATAAAGTCAACTGTATTAAATATAGTGCCTTTCAAGAAGGTATACGTGACTAAAACTTCAGCAACGGTAACTTGTAATTGCGGTTCTGGGGCTATTGGAGTCGAATTCTTTTATAAGAAACGTTAATCCTTGTATATCATTTCTTGCCGATAAATTCTGTCTTAATCTTTCTTGAAATCCATTCGATTCCAAGTGAAAGTCCGATGCAGATTAAAGCCAAAACAAGGGCAAGAAGGTGATCCTTTGTTGTTGGAAGATTATCTTCGCCGAAAGAAGATGCAAGAGCGATATTAGTGAGCTTGCTTACAAAGAAGGCAAAGAACATATGATAGATATAGATATGAAGTGAATGCTCACCAATGTAGCTTAATGCTTTAATGTTCAATCCGGAAAGCTCGATACGTCTCATCAAAGTACCAATTCCCAAGATGAATACAATCGCGCAGCCTGTTGAAAGGAGCATGTTAGCAACCTGATGCTCGCCAAAAGAACCGCGGAAAAGATTCTCGAGAGGCTCGAGGAACATTGTCCATACTGTGCCGATAGCTAACATCAAAATGCCAAAAGCCCAGTCAGCAGCAGCGTTAAATTTCTTCTCGATATATCCAAAAGCCTGTACCTTACGAAGGAAGCTTCCCAAAAGCAAGAGCATTACATAGAAAGGCGTATTCTGAAGGTTATAAGGAAGATTTACAGCAAAGTGCAAAAGTGTAGCTTCAACCGCGATAAGACCTGCCATTGTGCCGATGCTTCTAGCCTTAGTCTTAAGAGCCCAGTCTGCAATTGCGAGGAATACGACAAAAGCAACCATTAAAGCGAGAAGGAACCAGAAATCTGCAAGAAACATATAAAGTTTTCCAAGGTGATGGTAATCCCAGTTGAAGTGATCCTGGATAACTCTGTTCCAGATACATCCACCAAAGAAATTACGCAGGCAGCAGAGAGCTTCCATAAAACTCATCTTGTCTGCAACCATATGGTAAGCAGTTCCTATGCCCCAGAAGGCTACGGAATATTTAAGGAACGGAATCATAAGGCCTTTTGCTTTGTTCTTGAGGTTCTCCATATAACTCTTCTTGCCAGGAGTAAAGAAATAACCAGAAAGGCAAAAAAACATGATTAGGCATGGCCCCATCAGGTGGTTAATTACATTTTTGAATTCAGATGGCAATAAGATATGAAAGAATGCAACCATTAGTATTGCTATTCCCTTCATAGCATCGATAAAGTTTAAACGTGTTTTGTTACTCATAATAGTCTCCTTGTTTTTTGTTTGATTATTTTGATTGTGAGGAGAGTATAAAAGTTCGACTGTTGCAGAATTGTTGTATAAAAAATGGCAAACAAAAAGGGATCCTGTACAATGGATCCCTCATTGGTGACCCATTGGGGGCTTGAACCCCAGGCCCCTTGATTAAAAGTCAAGTGCTCTACCAACTGAGCTAATGGATCAGGTTTGGCTGGGGTGGCAGGATTCGGACCTACGAATGCGGGAGTCAAAGACCCGTGCCTTACCCCTTGGCTACACCCCAGTGACAGAAAGCCTGACTTGTAACTGGGTTATTAAATAAGTGGGGTGGGATATGGGATTCGAACCCATGATTTCTAGTGCCACAAACTAGCGCTCTAACCAGCTGAACTAATCCCACCATAATAAATAAGTGCAGGCTTCAAGGTATCTGTCAGCCATAGGATTATATGGGTATGTTTTTATAAAGTCAAGTTTCTTTTTTTTATATAGAGTGCGATACTTTATTTATGTATAAGATTGTTGACCACATAAGACCAAATGAAATTTTCGCGATGGAGACGGATCGATTAAGACTTTCTGTGCTTAAGAAGTCCTGTGCCAGGGATGTTGCAGACTATCTGTGTCGTAACAGAGAATTTCATCGTAAATGGGCTCAGACCCATAGTGATAGTTATTTTACGCAGAGGGTTCAGAGGGATTATCTCCGTTATGATTGTGGTGAGTATAAGGCTGGTCGCTTAGTTCCTCTTTGGATTACATATAAAGATGATCCAGGAAGAATTATAGGCAGAGTATCTTTTTTTAATTTTGCTTATGGGGGAATGATGAGCTGCAGTATTGGTTATCATCTTGATAAGGATGAGACAGGTAAAGGAGTAGCCACAGAAGCTGTTACTAATGCCTGTGAGATGATCATGAAACTTTTAAATATTCATCGAATCGAAGCTTTTATTCTCCCTGATAATGAGAAGTCTTTAGCACTGATTGCAAGGTGTGGTTTTACTTATGAAGGTAAAAGAATCTCATATATGCATATAAATGGGAAGTGGGAAGATCATCAGGCGTTTTATTTGTTAAATAACTAACTTTTAACGCATAAAAATGTTTGAATGATACAAAAAAAGTATATAATTAGAATAGAAATTCCTTCGGAGGACTATTAAGTGATGAAAACCAGTGTTAAGAAAATGATTTCCGTCGCATGTGCTATATCTATTATGGGTGCTTTTGCAGCTTGTAAAAAAAATGAGGAAGCAGAGGCTACTCTTGTTGAGATTACTCCAACACCAGTTCCTGTAGAGACAACAACTACACCAACTACTACAATTACTATGTATTCTGGCCCACTTCCATCAAGTGATCTTGCTGTTACATGGGGAGAGACAACTCTTGATACTCCAGCGATTATGTATGCAGCTGTTTCCGAGGGTGAGTTCTTAAGAGTTCGTAAGGGACCTTCCACAGAATATGATATCGTTGGTACTCTGACTCGTAATCAGCAGGTTCAGATTGTAGCTGTTACTGATTCTTCTTGGTATAAGACTGTTGATGGATTCTATATTTCTTCAACATATCTGACATCAACTCCAGTAGCATAAAAAACATATTGCGTAATTAAAACTTGTGTTGTAATATATGTAGGCTTTAGGCGACACAAGTTATATGCGGGTGTAGTTCAATGGTAGAACTTCAGTCTTCCAAACTGACCACGTGGGTTCGATTCCCATCACCCGCTCCATATGTGGGTCATTAGCTCAGCTGGATAGAGCAACAGCCTTCTAAGCTGTGGGCCGGAGGTTCGAGTCCCCCATGGCTCACCACATAAGATCCATCATATGATGGGTCTTTTTCTTTGCGATTTATGATTGATTAGGATCTTAAATAAAAAAGTTAAAATAGTGCTTGACAGTATGGAAGTTGATATTTATAATCAATCTCGCACTTGAAAAAGAGCACGCGGCCGTGGCGGAACTGGCAGACGGGCACGTTTGAGGGGCGTGTGGGAGACCATACGAGTTCAAGTCTCGTCGGCCGCACCACCTCACTAACCGGAACTTAGTAGTTCCGGTTTTTTATTGCTTCAAAGTAGCCACAATATCAGTTGACAGTGGTGTTAGAATATAGCTATGAATTTGAATCTTAAGAAAGTCGTAGCTGCTTTATCAGCATTCTTGGTAATGACTCCAACAGTGACTGGTCCAGTCATAGCTTCTGTTGGTGCGCCTATTATCAGAACTGCTTCCGTAAGATGTAATTCTATAGACCCTAATCATGGTGTCGGTAGTTTTGTATCAAGACTGTATTATGATGCACTTGGTAGAGCTCCGGATTCTGCTGGATTTAATGACTGGTGTGCCAAACTAGCATTTGGTGAAGTAACTGGTGCCCAGGCTGCAGAAGGTTTCTTCTTCGGCCCTGAGTATATTGCACGTAATACGGATAATGCCAGCTATATCAACTCTCTTTACAGAGTATTCTTCAATCGTGAACCAGACAGCACAGGCTTACAGAATTGGGTTGGTGTTTTGGAAGGTGGAACGAGCAGAAGAGAGGTTATGGATGGATTTATCAATTCTGCTGAATGGGCAAATCTATGTATTAGTTATCGCATTTATTCTGGAAGTACTGCTACACCAACCTGTCTTCCAGCTACAATTGATAACGAGACTGTATTTGTAAATAACATGTATAGTTATTTCGCTCCTGGAACACTTAATAATGAAGAGATTACAGGATTGTCTACAAATCTTGCTTTGCTAAATATCAGTGCCAGACAGATTATGTATAATCTGATTTTTTCAGATACATATATTGCTACTGTGAGATCTAGTACCCCTGGAATGACAATCAATAAGTTCTATAAGGCTTTTTATGGAAGAGAAGCTTTACCTGCTGAGATAGATGCACTTTGCAGAACTATGGGCGATGGTGTTGATCTTGATTATCTCTATAACTATTTTGTAAGTAGTGATAGGTTTGCCAATAGCTGTGCATCTAGAGGCATAATGCCAGGCAGAAATATTGATGTTCAGATGTCAGGCGTTACAGACAGTGAAGTGCAGGAGTTCTTTAATGATGCGGCTTTCCTTGGCAACTCAGTAACAGCCGGATTCCCATCATATTTCAGTTCTAACGGTTCAGGCCTTCTCGGAAATGTTCAGGTATTTGCCCGAGTAAGTTATTCTTTCCTTAATGATCAGATGGAAAGACATGGCTACATGCTTCAGTTTAATGGTGAAGAAATGCAGGCTGCTGAAGTCGTGGCTGCAGCACATGCTAACAAGGTTTTCATCTGCATGGGTACGAATGATCTCGTTGGAACTTCTGCGGAAGTTGTATATCCAAGATATGTATCTTATATCGAAGGTATTTTGGCCAGAAATCCAGGAGTTCGAATCTTTATTGTTTCTACAACTCCTCGTTGTAATTCAAGTGATAATGCTGGATTAACGAACGCGAATATCGATTCTCTTAATACAATGATGCGTAGATATTGTGATAACAATGGCTATACATATATCGATATCAATACACCTCTTCGTAATGGTACTGGAGCTTTGTATAGTGGTTATTCAAGCGACAATTTTGTTCATATGAATAATTCTGGTTATTCAGTATGGGCATCAACTGTGGCAGAGGCAATTCGTCAGTACCTGCACAGCACTCGTCATTATTATCGTCATCCAGGAGGCTATTGATGCTTATCAGACGCGCGCAGGAGAAAGATATACCTTCAGTTTTAAATCTTCTTTTACAGGTATTAACTGTACACCACAACATCCGCCCAGATCTCTTTAAAGGCAACTGTACAAAATATACAGCCAATGAGTTAGCAGCTTTGTTCGAGAATGATTTCAGACCAGTATTCGTGTATGAAGACGATGACAAAGAAGTGAAGGGGTACTGCTTTTGTGTTATAGAGCAGCATTTCGCGAATAATGTGCTTACTGATATAAAAACTCTGTATATCGATGATTTATGTGTGGACGAGAATGCCAGAGGTACTGGTATTGGCCATAAGCTTTATGATTATGTGCGTGAATATGCGAAGGAAATCGGTTGCTATAACATTACTCTTAACATGTGGGAAGGCAATGATAATGCAATCTCGTTTTATCGTAATCTCGGCCTTAAGCCATACAAATATGGAATGGAGTCCATATTATAAATATGCTATAATCTCCGGGTGAAAATTTACCTTAAGGAGACTAGCATGAAGAAGATTATGCTCGGCAACGAAGCTGTTGCCAGAGGTGCTTATGAAGCAGGCGTGAAGTTCGTATCTTCATATCCTGGAACACCTAGTACAGAAATCACAGAAGAAATTGCAAAATATGCTGAGGTAGCTTGTGAATGGGCGCCTAACGAGAAGTGCGGTGCAGAGGCTGCAATTGGATGTTCAATCAGAGGTGGACGTTCAATGACATGTATGAAGCATGTAGGTATGAATGTATGCGCTGATCCACTTTTTACAGCTTCATATGCTGGTGTTAATGGAGGGCTTGTATTCTGCGTTGCAGATGACCCTGGAATGCATTCATCCCAAAATGAGCAGGATTCACGTAACTATGCCAGAGCTGCTAAGGTTCCAATGCTTGAGCCAGCTGACTCTGAAGAGTGCAGAGCCTATACAAGATATGCCTTTGAGATGTCAGAGAAGTATGACACTCCAGTTTTAATCAGACTTCATACAAGAGTTTCACATTCAAGATCTATCGTAGAAGTTAAGGATGCTGAGGCGATTACTATTAAGGAATACTCCAAGAATTCTCAGAAATACGTAATGATGCCAGCTAACGCTATTGGTAAGCATGTAGTCGTTGAGGAGAGAACAAGAACTATCGTTGCAGATATGGCTTCTGAACCTGAGGCTGTCGGTATGCATAAGATTGAAATCAACGATACAAAGCTTGGTATTATCACATCTGGTGCTGCTTATCAGTATGTCAAGGATGCTATCCCAACAGCAAGTGTATTGAAACTTGGTGTAGTTTGGCCATTAAGCGAGACTTTAATTAAGGACTTTGCTTCCAAGGTTGAGAGACTTGTTATTGTTGAGGAGTTAGATCCATTCCTCGAGACAGAGATTAAGGCTATGGGCGTTAAGTGTGAAGGTAAGGAGCTTTTCACATTGCTTGGCGAGTATACAGCAAGACTTATTAAGGAAAAGCTTACAGATGAGCCTTTGCCAGAGGTTGCTTTTGATGCTTCCCAGCTTCCAGTAGCTCCAGGTCGTCCTCCTGTACTTTGTGCTGGATGCCCTCATAAGGGATTGTTCCTTGCCTTGAAGAGACTTAAGGTAAATGTTACAGGTGATATCGGATGCTATACTCTTGGCGCTTTGCCTCCAATGCAGGCTTTGGATGCTTGTATCTGTATGGGCGCTTCTGTAGGTATGGCTCATGGTTTTGATAAGGCTACTGATCATGAGGATTCTAAGAAGACCGTAGGTGTAATCGGTGACTCTACATTCCTTCACTCCGGTATAACAAACCTTATGAATGCGGTTTATAACGGAAGCCATATCACTCTTATCATTCTTGATAATTCCATCACAGGTATGACAGGACATCAGCAGAACCCTGCAACAGGTATGAATATCAGACTTGAGGCTGTTCCTGCGGTAAGCCTCGAGAAGCTCTGCGAAAGTGTTGGCGTTATGCCTGAAGCAATTCGCGTGGTTGATCCTGTTGATACATTTGGTTCAGAGAAGGTAATTAAGGAAGAACTCGAGCGTGAAGCTGTATCCGTAGTTATCGCGAGAAGACCTTGTGCTTTGATTCCAACAGGAAGAGCAAAGAAGGGCGTAGAGGCATCTGTAGATGTTGATAAGTGTAAAAAGTGTGGTGCTTGTGGAAGAATTATGTGCCCTGCTCTTATCATCGGTAAGGACGGCATTCCTATGATTGATAGCGAGTCCTGTAATAACTGTGGCTTGTGCGTAAACGTATGTAAGTTTAATGCACTTAGCAAGGCGGAGGAGTAAGTTATGTCTAATAGTTTAAATGCTTCAATTGTATTGGCTGGTGTAGGTGGTCAGGGAACACTTATTGCTGGTAAGCTTCTTGGAATACTTGCTATGAACCTGGGCCTTGATGTCAAGGTATCTGAGGTTCATGGTATGTCTCAGAGAGGTGGATCTGTTGTTACTTATGTAAAGATTGCACCTGAGGTTCATTCTCCAATTATCGAGGAGGGTACTGCTGATTTTATTCTTTCATTTGAAGAAGTAGAGTCCGTTAGATGGGCTAAGCTTTTGAAAAAGGGCGGTACTATGGTAGTTAACACTCAGCAGATTAAATCTTTACCAGTGCTTATGGGCCAGATGGAATACCCTGAAGGTATTGTTGACAGTTTGAAGTCTGCATGTGGAGATGATGCTAATGTAGTTGCAATCGATGCTTTGGGTCTTGCTATGGAGACTGGTACATCTAAGGCAACAAATATTGTTATGTTAGGTGCACTCTCTAATTATTTTGGAGCTACAGAAGAAGACTGGAATAAGGCTATCATGGAAGCTTTTGAGGCTAAGCCAAAGACAATTCCAGGTAACTTAAGTGCTTTTGAGAAGGGCAGATTAGCAGGTAAGTAATGAATATTGGTAAGTTTTGCGATACAGAGATAGGAAGCTCTTATAATTACACTGTATTAGTTCTTGAGATGACTGAGAGGGTCTCAAAAACAGATAAGCCATTTGTGAACTTTGTATTCACAGATGGAACAGATAAAATACAGGCAAATTTCTTTGATAAGAGTCTTGCTTCAATGAAGATTTTAGGCGTTGATGTTGGCACTGTTGTAGACCTGACATTTAATGTTAAGAATTATAATGGCAAGAAGAATTATACAATCGAGAATATTGGCCTTTGTGCTGATTCTGCTGCTACAGTAGAACGATTTGTTGCTTCACCACCTTATCCTATCGATACTATGTATGAGCAGCTTGTTACTTATGTGAAGAAGTCATCAGGAAGGGAATATGATAATTCTTTGGTTGTTCCTACTGACGATTGTTCTTTGACCGGGTTAACAGTACGTATACTTACTAAAAATAAGGATAAGTTCTGTAAATCATCTGCTGCTCATAGTATTCATCATGATATTAGAGGTGGTCTTTTGTACCATACATTCAGAATGGCACACTTGGCATATCAGCTTCCTAATACATATCGTAAGCTTAATCGTGAATTACTCGTTTGTGGTGCTGCTTTGCATGATATTGGAAAACTTTACGAATTAGAAACAGATGAATTTGGTTCTGCGGAGTATTCTATAGATGGACGCTTGTTTGGTCATGCTGTAATTGGTATGGAAATGGTGTCCGAAGAGGCTGCGAAGGGCAATTATGATAAAGAAGAAGTTAGATTGCTTCGTCATATGATTGCATCTCATCATGGAAATCTTGAGTTTGGTGCAATCACAACTCCAGCAACTCCTGAAGCTTTTGTTTTGCATGAGATCGATATGATTGACAGCAGAATGTATATCTTCGAGAAGGAGTTAACAAAGGTTGATGGCGGACAATTGACTGACAGAGTCTTCGCGCTTGAAAATTCTACTCTATATAATGCGGAGGTAACACAGAAATGAAGAACTATTTTGATCTTTCAGGACAGGTTGCAGTAGTAACAGGTGCTTCTACTGGTCTTGGTGTACAGATGGCAGAGGCTCTTGCTAATCAGGGCGCTACTATTGTACTTCTTGCACGTCGTCAGAATCTTGTAGAAGAGAATGCAGCTAAGATTGCCGAGAAGTTTGGTGTACCTGCTACAGGTCTGCCATGTGATATTACTAATACTGAGATGGTTGAGTCTGTTGTGGATCAGATTATAGAGAAGTATGGAAGAATCGATATTGTTATTAATAATGCTGGTACTGGTGCTGTTGCTCCAGCCGAAGATATTACGGACGATCAGTTCTCTCATGAGATGAACGTTGATATGTTCGGTACATTTAAGGTAGCAAGAGCTTGTGCTAAGAAGGCAATGATTCCACAGGGCTACGGACGTGTTATCAATATCGCTTCAATGTACGGTATGGTTCGTAATAAGATTTGTGGTTCTGCTCCATATCATGCAGCAAAGGGTGGTGTAGTTAACCTTACAAGAGCTCTTGCAGCTGAGTGGGGTTCCAAGGGCATTACAGTTAATGCTATCTGCCCAGGTTATTTCTACACAGACCTTACAAGAGATACATTGGATTCTGATTTCTTCCAGGCTAATGCTAAGACAATGATTCCTGAGGAGCGTTATGGTAATCCAGGTGAACTCGATACAGCAGCAATCTTCTTGGCTTCCAAGGAGTCTGCTTATGTAACAGGTGTTATTCTCCCAGTTGATGGTGGTTATACCTGTATGTAATCACTTGAATTGACATTAAGAATGTGAATGAAGGCCGTAGATAATTCTACGGTCTTTTATTATTAATTGTAAACAACTTATTAACCTTCATAAAATAACATTGATAATTTGCCATATAGTGTTTAATAATACGACTATCTATATTTATGGTTAGGTGGATAAGTGTATGTATAAGCGCTTACTGGATAAGGTATTTGTAAAGAGATTTGCGGCTATTTTAACTGTTGCGATGATGTTTAATATTTTGGCTCCGACTATCAGAGTCGAGAGACACATTCGTGCAGATGGGAATATTCCAGATGTTAGTCAAACGGTTGATATCTCTAGTAGGATTAAGAGTGCTAATATAGCCAACACTTTTACTGGACCTCTTGATCCTAATAATCTACCTCAACTTTCAGCATTTATGATTTTTGACGTTCCTGATGATGGATCGTTTAATGTTGATCATCCGTATATTATTTATGATTTGGGCAACATTATGGCTTGTAAGGTGGATGGCGGTACTATATCTGCTACAGGTTCTTCTGTATTGGATTTAGAAACTTTTGATTCTAACTCTTTAAGTGGTCAAATTAAGTTTTATGCTGAAGATGGTACACCATCTGATAGTAATTATCCTTATTTTATTGTTCAAGACAAAACTAACCCTTTATATGGCTGCTTTGTTATGGATTTACGTGGCGTATTTGGTGAGAATGGTGAAATTGTGGATGATATCAGAGGTAAGGAAGGTAAATTCAATTTCACTGCTGGAATGGATAGATACGCTTTCGAGGATAATGAGGCAACATATGTTTTAAGGTTCAGCCATGATATTACAACCGATGTTTCATTTCCTGTAGGTCCACAGACAATCTTAAATCGTAATCTTCAAACAACTAAAACTATAAGTAGTATTGATTGGGAAAATGGAATTATCACTTATACAATTGAAGTTTTAAATACTGGTTCTACTGCTACAGGTCCTATTCAGTTAAATGATAGTCTTGGATGGACTGCGCAGGATCATATTGATGTTACAACTTTTAACTCAAATCCTGTAGGAGCTACTATTACTGGTGAAGGCCATAGTTACACTATTAACATTCCTGAGATTGCTGAAGGTGCAACTCAAACAATAACTTATGATGTAATAATGTTAGCTGGTGATTATTTGAGTGGTAATTATAATGCATACATATCGAATGATTTAACTGCTAATGTTCCTAATGATGAAAGACCACTAGAGTTGAATCCTGGACAGACACAGGTAAAGCTTCCAGATCACGGATATATTTATTATAATCCGATTACTAAGACGGGTGTTTTTGATGCTACTTCTAATACAATTGCTTGGACTATTACTATTAATGATGGTTCACACGGAATAGATCTTTCTAATTATAGTTTGAGAGATATTCTTGATGACGATGTTGACCAGGAACTCGTACCAGACTCTTTATCAGTTACATATGGTTCATATTCAGCTCCTGTTTCTACTCTTGACGACTTAGAAAATATGGATTTTACTTGGATTCCGGTTTCTGCGGGAACTCCTCGTGATGGTATTGTAACTATTAGTTATAGTACACATGTTACTGAAGAATTTGATTTGTATGATGAGACTGCTGCTGCTATTAATAGTGCAGAGATTGTTAATCCTTCTGGTACTCCGGTTGCAGTAGCAACTGCCGCTCCTATCGTTCATGTTCAGGCAACATCAACTCCATCTCCAAGTCCTACAACTGATCCTAATGCAACACCATCACCTACAGCTGAGCCATCACCAACTCCAATGGTTTATTTCGTTGTTGATAAGGAGTTAGTAGGAACACCTTCGTTAAGTACCGATAATATACTTACTAGTAATTGGAATATTACTATTGAGATAGCTGATAGTTTTAGTGGTCCAATTGTTATTTCTGATAATGCATCTGCGAATCAGGTGTTTTTAGCATCAAATGATTATAGACCTTACTATATGAATGGTTCAGAAAAGGTTTATGTAGAAGGTTGTACATTTGATATTAATATTTACTATAACAATCGACTTAACAGTATTACTATTCCTGATAATGTAGTAGAAAACTATCAGTTAGCTGGAAAAACTATTTTTGTTGAATATGCTACAACTGCTGAAGTTACAACTGATAATTATAATTGGGGGATTATTTATATTGAAAATACTGTAACTGTCAATAATAGTGTTTCAGACAAGGTTGAAAGAAATGTACCTGTTGCTGATCCTAATGTGACACCAACAGGTATGCCACCTACGACACCTTCTACTGACGATGGTAACTTTGCGAAGAAATTTGAATATCACCCATACAATGTTTTGACTAATCAGATTTCCTATGAGATTGTCATTGGAGCTCAGTGGAATATTCCGGATGCCGATGTTCGTAATTGGAGTAATATTGTTATTACTGATACTCTAGGAGGTAATGTCTTAGACGGTTTTGCGGACAGAAATGATATTACGGGAAATAATGTTTTCCTAATTGCTGGTAATGCTGAATATAGAGTTCCGGTAACATTTAATGATGACGGTTACATGGTAGTTGATTTTAGTAAAGCAGTAGCGTTAGGTTGGGGTGATCCTAATCCTTGTAATCAGGCTAATGCTCATAGTAACTATTATGCTATTAGATATACAGTGCTGGTTAGCCCTAATAATTTGCCGAATTCAGCAGATAATAGGATTGTTCGTAATACAGCTTATTTCTCAGGATTACCTGTAAGTTCTACGACACCAACACCGTTACATTCTACTACTTTTGTTGACTCTGTCATCGATGTAGATCCAATTAGTAAGTCACTTTTAACTCAAGAAAACGGAGTAAATATTCTTGAGTATGAGTTAATTGTCAATCCAGCTGGAGCTCATATGTGTGCTGATGGATATAGCTCATATCAAGTTGTTGATTCATTGCCAGATATGCTCGATTATGTAATTGGATCAATGGTAGTTACAAATACTCGAACAGGAGAAACACTTACTCAGGATTTAAATATCGATAATAGTGTTTCTGCTGGGCAGTATGAACTATATATAAGAGGTAATGATTTAATAATCGTAGTTCATGATGAGACTCCGATTAAAATAACTTATAAGACAAGATTAATTAATGCCGGTGATCATGTACATGTAATTAATACAGTTACAATTCCTCGCCCATATGCTTCAAGCGAATCTTCAAGCGGAAGTAATGAAGAACGTTGGGTTTCGGCTTCAGGTGCGGAAATCGGATCCGGCTGGTCTTTCAATATTGTAAAGATTGGTACAGATAACCCTAATTCCTACTTGTCTGGCGCAGTTTTTGAAATCGTTGAGTATGATTTATTGACAGGAAATGAAACTGGGTACGTTTTCCGTGGCCAAACGAATTCGACATCTGCGCTTAATACGCTGTCTGGATTTACATTATATAGTATGCCTGAAAATGGAGATTCAAATCATAGAATTGTTGCAGATATGGTATATGTAGTTAGGGAGGTAACGGCTCCAGAGGGCTATGTATCAGACGGAAGAACTTACCAGGTAACAATTTTGTATGCGAGAACGCGAACTGAAGCTCTAAATCATTTTCCTAATGTACAGGTTATTAGGAGTGGAGATTACTTGACATTTTTAAATGCTGCTGAGTCTTTGAGTCCAATTACTTCTCCAACTCCATCTATTACAACAACTCCGATGCCAACAAGCACAAGTACACCAATGCCAACAAGCACAAGTACGCCTGTGCCAACAAGTACAAGTACACCAGTGCCAACAAGCACAAGTAC
>JAZRYF010000026.1:0-13177 GCA_045600625.1 Saccharofermentans sp. | reverse complement strand
TGGTTAAGCATTGGAATTACTACATGTATGATAATTCCTAATATAATGAGTATTACTGTAGCAATTGTTAGAACTGTAATATATATCTTCTTGTTAAAATTCTTCATTCTCTTATGCCTCCATCTTCTTAAGCTGATTATCAAGTACCTTGAGTACAATGTAGACAATCAGTGCGTAGAACCAGATGCTTAATGCTGCGAACCAGTGGAATGATATAAAGCCGATAATCAGGAATGCACAAAGTACTGTATACCAGTAAACAGAGATAATTGTTCCAATGATTGTATTGCTTGTACGATTCTCTTCTTCTACAAACTTCTCTCCCATAGATCCTTCTTCGTTGAGCTTTAAAAGTCTGTCGTAACCTGCCATCTTATTTGCCTGATTTGTAATAAGGAATACTCCAAGTCCTACAGAACAGAAAAGTGAAGCACCACCAAGCGCGTCTGTAAATGCATTTCCAACTGCAGTATCAAGTAAGATCGGAGGAAATACACATAAGATACAAAGCGCAACACCGATTGAAAGCATCATCTTGGATGTTGATAAGTATCTTCTTTTCTCGTTAGCTACATACTCAGCTGACTCGATTCCTAATGAGAACTCACCGCGCTCGATTGTCTTAATCTCATCTGGCTTGGCGCCTGCCATAATAAAAAAACCTACAGCTACTGCAATTAATACGAACATCAATGCAGCACCTACACCATCAAGATTGAAAAACTCCAGAACGATTGGAGGAACTACGCTGCAAATGCAAAGTAATACGCCTGCGGAAATGTAATCTGCTCTCTTATGAGCTCCAGTGATATATGCTTTTACCATATCCAGCGGAAGAATATCTCTGCTGTCAGCATTTTCAACTGTAGTTTTAATACCAAGTTCTTCTGCAATTTCTTCTAAGTTACCAAACTCAGAGATAACTACGCCAACTGCCTCGTTCTTTGACTTACCCTCTGCGATTAACTCTTCGTACTTATCTTCCATCATCTGAGACAATTCTTCCTTTGCCTTCAAAACCTCTTCTGTAACTGGAAGGCTTAAAAACATATTGTCCAAATAATTCTTAATCGTATCCATCTCTTACCTCTCAATAAACTTCTCAATAACATCCTTTGTGAGTTCCCACTCTTCGCACTTCTCCTGGTAATAACTTCTACCTAAGTCTGTGATTCTATAGTAAGTTCTCTTTTTGCCCCCGACCTCAGCTTCATCCTGGAAGGACTCAATGTATCCGTTCTTTTCCATTCTGGTGAAAGCTGAGTAAAGAGTAGTTTCCTTGATGATGTACTTCTCATCAGAGATCTGCTTTATACGCTTTGATATCTCATATCCGTAGGATGGCCCGTCCATAAACAGATAAAGAATAATCGTGTCGTTGTAGCCTCTGATTACATCGCTACTAATTCCCGCCATATCTAATCCCCTTTCCGTAATACTACGACAGCCGTTACTTCATCTATCGTTGTTACGACTGTCGTACTACGATGGTCGTAGTATAGTCTCATTTCGATGGGATGTCAACAGCATTTTCGATTATTTTGGGGGCAGCGACCTCGAAATGGGTGTAAACATGGGAGTAAAACCATCCTTTTACTCCCATCAGCACTACCATTTTGAGACGGCTCCTCTTAGTTTGCTGTAAAAAGTTAAATTAAGCGCAAAAAACCTCCCGCGAATATCCGCGGGAGGTCTTAAAAACTAATTAGTTAACAGGATTACTCCTCTACCTTAGCCTCAGCGATAACCTTAGCTGCTACATCCGAAGGAGCTGGCTCATAGCGGGCATGCTCGATGGAGAACCATCCACGTCCCTGAGTCATAGCCTTAAGATCTGTAGCATAATCGAGCATCTCAGCCGTTGGAACTTCGCAGATAACTACTGCTGTATTAGCGTCTGCACCAAGAATTGCTGTCTTATCATCTGCTGGCTCTGCTTCATCAGTACCCATACCAATGATACGGCCTCTGCGCTTTGTGATGTCGCCGATGATATCACCCTGGAACTCATCTGGTACATGAACCGATACAGCAGAGATTGGCTCGAGAAGCATTGTTCCACCCTGTTCCATACCAGCCTTAAATGCGAGAGCTGCAGCCATCTTAAACGCCTGCTCAGAAGAATCTACTGGATGGTAAGAACCATCGAGAAGTGTTGCCTTTAAGCCTACAACTGGGAAGCCTGCGAGGATACCCTTCTTAACAGAATCCTGAAGTCCCTTCTCAACTGCTGGGAAGTAATTCTTAGGAACTGCGCCACCGAATACCTTCTCTTCGAATACGAGTTCTTCTGTATCCATATTAGGCTCGAACTCGATCCATACATCACCATACTGACCGTGTCCACCAGACTGCTTCTTATGCTTGCCCTGAACCTTGATTCTGCCCTTAATTGCTTCACGATATGGAACCTTAGGTTCAGCAAGAGTTGCTTCTACATTGTACTTAGCCTTGAGCTTACTAATGAGTACTGAGAGTTGCTGCTCACCCATACCAGAGATTACCATTTCCTTAGTCTCTGGATCAGTAACGATATTAAATGTGCAATCCTCATCACGTAGCTTCAAAAGACCTGCAACAATTTTGTCCTCGTCACCCTTAGCCTTAGGGATAATTGACTTGGAAAGACATGGTGTTGGGAAGGATACCTTAGGCATCTCAAGCACTCTGGACTTGTCGCAGAGTGTATCGTTAGTTTCTGTAATTGAGAGCTTAGCGGCTGCACCAATATCACCAGCTGTAATCTCATCAGTTGTAATCTGCTTCTTACCCTTAAGGAAGAACAAAGATCCGATTCTCTCTTCCTTATTCTTAGTAGCATTAAATACTGTAGAGTTAGCCTTAATGGAACCAGCATTTACCTTGATAATGCTTATACGACCAACGAATGGGTCAACAATTGTCTTAAATACAAAGCATGCAAGTGGATCTTCAACTTTGCATGGTACATCCTCAGTAGTACCATCAGCCTTCGTACCAACAAGCATCGGCTTCTTGCCTGCAGGAGGTGTGTCCTTGGAAATACAGTTAAGTAGGAAGTCAACACCCCAGTTCTTATAAGCAGAACCACAATAAATTGGGTGGAGCTTACCTTCTCTGAAACCTGCATGTACTCCGTGACGGAACTCATCCTCTGTGAAAGGCTCGCCTGCGAAGAACTTCTCCATAAGCTCATCGTCTGCTTCAGCTACAACCTCATTAACTCTGTTCTGAAGTTCATCAATCTTAGAATTATATTTCTCAGGAAGTGGGAATTCCTTCATGGAACCACTCTTAGGGTCAACCTCAAAGGCTTTCCTGTTCATTACATCGACAATACCTGTCATCATACCATCTTCCATAATTGGGAATGAAAGAGGGATAACAGAAGGTCCGTATCTGTCCATCATACGGTTAACAACTACATCAAAATCTGCGTGTGGTTCATCCATTCTATTAACGAAGAAGAGGAAAGGAACCTTCTTACGTCTCATAAGTCTGATGGCCTTACGTGAACCAACAGAAGTACCACCCTTGGCGGATACTACAACGATACCACTATCAGCTACTCTGATAGCTGACATTGCTTCACCCAGGAAGTCAAAGTCACCTGGAGTATCGATAATATTAATCTTACTGTCCTTATACTCACAATATGCAACAGAATCACTAATTGAGATGCTGCGCTTAATCTCTTCTGGATCGTAATCCATTACAGTGGATCCATCGGCGCCTCTACCGAGCTTGTCGATTGCACCAGTACTGTAGAGCATTGCCTCTGCGAGAGCAGTCTTACCGGAACCACCGTGGCCGAGCAACGCGATATTACGTATCTTATCTGCGGAATAATTTCCCATGTGATGTATCCTCCTTTGGAGATTTTAAGTAGAGCTCGATTAAATTCTCAAGCAATTTTAATTATAATCCCGTTCGTTGCTAATTTATACAAACAAAGTATGAACAAATAGAGCATTTTTATGCAGTTATTATCACCCAAGGCAAATAAAAAGACCCCGGACGAATCCGAGGTCTAAAATATCTTTAATAATTACCAAAGAGGGTTAGTATTACTTCTTGCTTCTCTCGAAGATTAATACAACTCTGTCTTCCTTAGAAACATAAGAGCCCATAGCGAGAGAGCCGCTTCCGCCACCATCATTACCACCGAGGGAGCTCTGGAGCTTACCACCATCATCATTGATAACAGAAACAAGCTTCCAGCCGTCTGCTGATCTAGCAGCGAGAACTGCTGCCAAACCTTCAGCATCTACTTCAGAAGAACCATTATGGTTAACAACGTCAACAGCGTACTCCTTAGGACCATTATCTGCACCGCCGCCGAAACCACCAGCTGCAGCCTTCTTCTCGAGAGCCTGCATGGAAGCCTCAAGCTGAGCAATCTTTGCATCAAGCTGACTCTTTTCCATCTCCATCTCCTTAATAATGTTTTCCTTCTCTTCAATCGTCTTGAGGTATGTACCCTTGTCGCTTTCCTTAAGAGCTGCTTCCTTAAGGAATACAGATCTCTTCTCAGCATCGAGAATAATCTCTTCAGCCTGAGCTCTGGCAGCTACTTCGATACCAGCTGCATCTGCAATCGTAACCTTGGCAGCCTCATATTCAGCGGAAATTGCAGAGATCTGATCACTCCACTCCTTAGCGGAATTCTGAAGTTCAGCTACTGTCTGCTCATGCTGGGAACGAACAGCTTCCATATCAGCTGTCTCCTTGGCAATATCAGCCTCCAATGCAGACTTCTCATCCTGAATAGCCTTCATTGCTGACTCAGCTTCATTGATAATCTTGATAGCCTCATCGCGCTGAGATGCAGCCTGCTCAGCTTCTTCAATAATCTGCTTAGCCTGTTCTCTGATACCATCGATTTCCTGCTGAGCTGCTTCCTGCTGCTGCTGAACCTGAACAATGATTGACTCTTTCTCAGCATTAATCTGAGCAAGTTCTCTCTCAGCCTGCTCCTTAATCTTGAGAGCCTCACCAGCCTGCTGCTCAGCAATAGCACGGCCTTCCTTCTCAAGTCTTGCCTTCTCAGCTTCAAAATCAACTGCAAGCTTGTCATATTCAGCCTGCTTAGCTTCAATCTCCTGCTTCTTAGCAGCAATTACGCTGTCCTGCTCAGCCTGTACAGCCTCGAGTTCCTTACGAATCTGGTCTGCATTCTCAATATATGCCTGAGCTTCCTGAGCCTCAGCGATAGCCTGATCTCTCTTCTTAATAACTTCTGCATACTCAGCATCAATTCTGGAAGCAGCTTCATTAATCTCCTTCTGAGTCTGATCAAGCATTACCTGTCTGTCGTTAGCAGCCTGAGCCATAA
Source organism: Saccharofermentans sp. (assembly GCA_045600625.1). Taxonomy (GTDB): domain Bacteria; phylum Bacillota; class Clostridia; order Saccharofermentanales; family Saccharofermentanaceae; genus Saccharofermentans. The sequence continues at coordinate 7,863 of JAZRYF010000026.1, read as the reverse complement.
TCTTGTCATACTCAGCCTGACCTTCAGCAATCTTCTCCTGCTTAGCCTGCTCACCCTGAGATCTAGCTGCAGAAATCTTATCGCGCTCAACCTGAACTAATGCCCTGCTCTCTTCAAGCTCCTGCTCAAGCTTAGCCTTCTCTTCCTCGGCAGCCTTCTGCATAAGCTCATACTGCCTATCGATTCTAACCTTCTCAGCTTCAAACTGAGTTGTAAGAGTCTCCATCTCACGATTAATCTTCTCTCTGATCTCAGCGAGACGCTTCTCTTCTTCAGATCTTCTTGCTTCAGTTCTAGCGAGGTTCTCTTCTTCCTTCTTATCGAAATTACGCTTAGCCTCAGCCATTACTGCGCTGGCATCACCACCGGATGCCTTCTGGAAATCGTACTTACACATGGAGCAGCGAGCAACGTTGTCACCCATCATAACTCCACAAACAGGACATTTCTTCATTGTTTGAGCTCCTTAATTAAAAAGACGTGTTCACATTATACACCGAATTAAACAAAAAAATTATACTTTTGTTCCGATTTTTGTATAGTTTTCAACATGTTAAAATTTGTTCTTCTCAAAGAACTACCAGTGAGAGTAAAACCTCAACCATCTTCTCCATTGATTCAAGAGGAATATATTCATACACTCCATGGAAGTTATGTCCACCCGTACTTAGATTAGGGCACGGTACTCCCATAAAAGACAGATTTGCACCATCAGTACCACCTCGTATAGGCTTAACTATCGGCTCCACTCCATTAATTCTCATTGCCTCAGAAGCTTTATCAATCAAAAACATATTATCCGGTTCAATGACAGTTCTCATATTCTTATATTGATTTTTAATAGTAGCTTCGCATACTCCAGAGCCATATCTTCGGTTAATTTCTTCTGCGCATTTAGTGATGAATGCCTTACGAAGGTCAAAATTACTGCTATCGTGGTCACGAATAATGTAAGAAAGTGTTGCCGAAGTCACGTCCCCCTTCATATCAGTCAGGTGATAAAATCCCTCGTAGCCTGAGGTTGTCTCCGGGTGCTCATTAGCAGGAATCATGGACTGAAACTCGCAGGCGATGGAGGCAGCGTTAATCATCTTATCCTTAGCGTCGCCAGGGTGAATGCTGACACCATTAAACTTAATTACCGCACCAGCCGCATTAAAATTCTCATATTCAAGCTCACCCAATGCTCCGCCATCTACAGTGTAAGCATAATCCGCTCCAAAACGTTTAATATCAAAATTCAGCACGCCCTCACCAATCTCTTCATCAGGCGTAAAAGCGACAGATATCGGCCCGTGTTTTATTTGAGGGTTGCCAGTAGCTATATCAGACATCAAAATATCAGCGAGGGTCATAATCTCAGCTATTCCAGCTTTGTCATCAGCGCCTAGTAATGTCGATCCATCAGTATGAATAATGGTCTTGCCAATATAACTTTTAAGTTCAGGAAAAACGTCTGGGGACAAAACCTGAGTATCGCTTATTCGAATATCGCCACCGTCATAGTTTTCTTCAAATATTGCTTTTACATCTTTACCAGAAGCCTCAGGGGATGTATCCATATGGGCAACAAGCCCCATAGTCTTATCAATACTCAAATCTGTTGCTGGGATAGTCGCATATACATAATTATATTCATCGTGATAAACATTCTTACATCCCATAGCCTCAAGTTCTGATTTTAAAACTGCACCCAGATTCTTCTGCTTGGGTGTTGATGGATGCAGTCCACTGTCTTCAGATGATGCTGTATCTATACTTATATATCTTAAAAAGTTATCTATAACCTTACTCATATTTTGCCTCTTCGTACAAATAAAAAACCCGCGGCATGAAAGCTGCGGGTCTGATAATAATTCTTCTTACAATTCAATTATGCCTGTGGATGACGAGCAGATGCATAAAGAATACTATTTCTAACGTAATTATTCTGCTCCTCTACCTGTGTCTGGAACTTAGACTGTTGACTAGACTGATTCATCTTAGCATGCTCAATAGTATCACCAACATTAATGAATGCGATACTGGCAAGTATTGTAAGGATTGCTACTACGAGCATAACCTCAAGCAATGTAAAACCCTTCTTAGTTGTCTTATTAACACGCTTCATAACGATTCTCCTAGATAATGTATACCAATACAGCGTTATTATACTCCCCTGTTATCAAAAAAGATAGAGCAAATTTCACATTTTTTTCATAATTGTTAACTTTTAAAGATATTTCTCACTCACATACTCAAGCAAAGCACTCTTCTCGTTAACTATATTTTCTTCTAACACCTGCTCTAACACAGCCTTAAGGATATCACCCATAACAGGACTTCTTGGAACTCCAAGCGATGCCAGATCATCGCCTGTTATGGCAAGTTCCTTAATCGAGAGACACGGCGACTCTGCCATAATCTCTTCGTAAAGCACTACTATACCCTCGAGAAGTTCCAGTCTCTTCCTACCAAACTCGGAATGAGCCATAATGTCTGCCCTTTGCAGCACAAAAAGCTTCTTGCAAAACTCAGGGCCTAGCTTATTAATAAATCTTTTAACCGACTTACGTTCAGGCATAGCGAAAGAATCATGATGCAAAACCAAATCCTTAACTTCATCACGAAGATTATTAGGAAACTTAAGCTCAGCAGCGATTCTCTGCGCTATAGCAACTCCAGCAGGAGCATGCTTTTTCATATGCCCAAAGCCCTCTTCATCTACCACAAACACCTCTGGCTTACCTATATCATGAAGCAAAGCAGCATAAGCTAATACAGTATTTCTGTCTCCAGTACTTTCTACAGGGATACCATCAAGTACAGCCAGAGTATGCTCGAGCAAAGTCTTGTCATGGTACCTGGATTTCTGATCAAAACCTCTTTGCAGTAAAAGTTCAGGAATAATCTCTCCTATTACTTCCAGATTATCGCGAATTGCAGCTGAACCTCCTGGAGCAGTAACAATACCTGTCAGTTCAGCAAAAATCCTCTCAGAAGAAATGTTATGGAGAAGTTCTTTGCAGGCAATCATAGCCCTATGTGTATTTTCTTCTATTATAAATCCTGTTTTTGCCTGAAATCTGACAGCACGTAGAATTCTAAGTGCATCCTCTTTAAAACGACATACAGGGTCACCAATCGCTCTTATTACCTCATCCTTAATATCCTGCTGGCCATTATTAGGATCGATGATATTTTCATCTTTATCCATATACATACTATTGATAGTAAAGTCACGTCTTAAGGCATCCTGCTCTAGGCTTACACCAAACAACACTTCATCCGGGTGTCTGCTGTCTTCATAATCACCTTCACCCCTGAATGTTGTTATCTCGATTTTTTCATTCTGGCCAGGGCGAATAAAAACTACAGTGCCATACTTTGCTGAAGAATCAATAATGGTTTTAAAACCCGCCTCAGTCATAGCTTTGACTGTCTGATCTGGCAAAGCAGAAGTAGTTAAATCATAATCATGAATATTAACGCCGCGAAGGGTATCGCGAACTGCACCGCCAACTATGTAGCATTCATAAGATGCGCCGTTAAGCGCAGTCATGGCATCTCTTATATATTTTGGAATCATAATGACTTAATTACATTCTCTATTACAGCAGTAGAAAGTATAGTTAGACCATAGTCTTCAGCCGTAGTTTTAATCATATCCGCGATATTCTTTACGTCTCTGTCTGAGATTTCCGGAACCTCAGGTTCATCAATAACCACAGTATTATAAAGCGACTCAATCAAAGCCACAAATGCTTCGGCAGACTCCTTCTTGGAATACATCTTAACAGGAACACCCTCAGCGCCAGCTATACCAGTATGAACTTCATTTTCAACTAGATAATCATACAGTTCAGATAACGGATCAATGATGCTTTCTAATGCTTCACGGATAAGGGCAGTCATAATCTTAACGTATAATTTACCAAATTCGATTTTGTATTTACTATAAAGAGAGTGAACAGCGATGTGGGCATAACCAAGGCCAGTCATTCTGGTAGCCGTCCCTGCATACACACCTGCCATAGCAATCTTACGCCTTAAGTAGCCGTCATCCGGATGATCCTTCATCTCGATAAGATTACTTAATACGAGGTTAATGCTGGTCATGGCAGTAGCTTTATAAAGAGGTTGAAACATACACGCAGGTGATAAAAACGCCTCGATTGCCATCGCCAGAGAATCAAGCGCAGATGTAACCGAGTCTGTCGTATAAGTACGCATCGCGATATCAGTATCAATAACAACTATCTGAGGAATCAAAAAGCTGGACTGAACCGTAATCCACTCGCCAGTATTCTCATCCTTAAACTCTGCAAAGCTTGAAGATATAGCAGAAGAATTATCCATACCGACACAGCACAAAAGCGAAATATCTTTTTTAATCTTATTGTATCCGGCAAAAAGTGAAGGGTCCTTAACACCATTTACCGCCATTGCCTCGACCATCTTGGCACAGTAAATATCAGCTTCGCCTCCGAAGACTACGATAGTATCGCAGTTATACTCCATATAGAGGGAGTAGGCTTTATAAATATCATTAGAACTGGGGTACTGATTACGCCTGGAGAAAGTAAAAATACGGAAATTCGCTTTCTCAAGCTTCGACGAAAACTCAGCAACCTTCTTCAGTGTAGCTATACTGTCTGGGCGCATAAGCAGAATACGGCGCGCACCAAGTTCAGATAACTTCATACAAATATCGGCGGTCTGATTACCGTCTAAGAATAACTCCTGCGGCTCATACTCACAGGAAGCTGCATATGTAAGATAGTTATTATTCTTACTCATGTAGTTATATTTATGTTAGAGAGCACCCTTAATAGCAGCCAAGAAATCATCAAACTCTTCGAAAGCCTGTAATTCAGGATTATCAGCTTTAATCTTATCTGTAGATCTGAAGAGGAAGCCTGCCTTGGAAGCCTTAATCATACCGAGATCGTTATAGCTGTCACCAGCTGCAATCGTCTCAAAGCCCATAGCCTGCAAGTGCTTTACAGTTGTAAGCTTTGAATTCTCACAGCGCATCTTAAAGCCTGTAATCTCACCATTATCAGCTACCTCTAATTCATTACAGAAGAGAGCTGGATAGCCAAGTTTCTTCATAAGAGGCATTGCAAACTGAGAGAAAGTATCACTTAATACGATAACCTGTGTCTCTTCTCTTAAGCTGTCCAAAAACTCCTTGGCACCTGGAAGAGGATCAATCTTAGCGATAGTGTCCTGAATCTCCTTAAGACCCAAACCGTGTTCCTTAAGGATTCCAATTCTCCACTTCATAAGCTTATCGTAATCAGGCTCGTCTCTTGTTGTTTTCTTCAACTCTGGAATGCCAGAAGCTTCTGCAAATGCAATCCAAATCTCAGGCACGAGAACGCCTTCCATATCAAGACAAACAATATTCATTATTAAGTTTCCTCCACAAAAGGGATTTTCTTCTATTAAAATACCACATCCCGCAGCCTGGTGTCTTGCCTCAAGATTGCACTTATGTTATATTCCAACACTATCAGGTGACAATTCACCTTCAAGGGAAAGGAAGACCGATGAAAGCTATGTATTTCTGTTAAAACTTTATAGATAGTGGCGCGGATTATTAGCGTCACAGGCGCAGGAATACTTTTTGCATCGATTTTTATATTTTAAAAACTTTAAGGATGCGGAATATAAAGTTCCGCATCTTTTTATTTTGTTTTTCTGCGCCCATATTCGGGAGGCAATTACTATGGCAATGATAGATATTAACAACTTAACTTTCGCTTATGATGGAAGTTCTACTAATGTGTTTGAGGGACTAACCTTGCGCTTTGATACAGACTGGAAGCTGGGACTCGTAGGACGTAACGGCAAAGGCAAAACCACATTCCTGCGCTTACTTATGGGAGAATACGAATATAGCGGAACTATAAGTGCAGGCGAGTCCTTCAGATATTTCCCCGCTGTAATCCCTGTTAACAAATGGGATGAGATGGCAATTACTTTACTGCAGGACGCATTTCCTGACAGAGAAGACTGGATGATTCTAAGAGAAGTAAACCTGATGGGGATGAACGCAGAACTACTATACCGCCCATGGACCACGCTAAGCTTTGGAGAGAGAACAAAAATAATGCTTTGCTGTCTCTTCTCTGGGGAGAATGAATTTCTACTTATAGATGAGCCTACAAACCACTTGGACGAGAAGTCACGCGAAGCTGTAAAAAACTATCTTCAAGGCAAGAACGGATTTATTCTCGTCTCACACGACAGAGATATCTTAGACGCGGTTACAGATCACACATTAGCTTTCAACAGAACATCCGTCGAAGTGGTACGCGGAAATTTCACTACATGGTGGGAAAACAAGCAGCAAAGAGACCAAAGCGAAGCAGCACAAAATGAGAACCTCAGGCGAGACATAAAGCGCCTGGAAGATGCAGCCCGTAAGGCCTCTGCCAAAGCGAATCACATCGAATCTCAAAAGATTGGCACGGACCCGATTAAGGATCACGACAGAAGCATCTCTACCCGCGCTTATCTTGGAGCCAAGTCCAAGAAGTTACAGCAGGGTAAAAAGAACATGGAGAAGCGCCAAGCTCGCGAAATAGACCTTAAGAAAGATCTGCTTAAAGATACGGAGAAAACTGAAAGCCTTAAGATTCACCCTGTTCCCTATCGCACGAACACAATTATTCGTTTGAAGGATTTGTCCTTAAGATATGAGGACAGTAAGAATGTGCTTGGCGAGAATATAAGTGCAGAGATAAATAACGGCGACAGAGTTCTTATTAAGGGTTCTAACGGCAGCGGCAAATCTTCACTCATCAAGGTGATTTTACGTATGCTCGGAAGCAACCATGAAGACATTATTGGTAGTGAGAAGATACTTACTTCAGGGCAGCTTTATGTTGCACCAGGTGTTACAGTGTCATACTTAAGTCAGGATACAAGTCACATGCACGGAACTCCTGCAGAGTATGCTTTAACAAGAGGCATAGACAGAACTTTGTTTTTTACCATTCTTCGCAAGCTGGATTTTGAACCAGATGCATTTGATGCAGATATCTCGACATATTCAGAAGGACAGAAAAAGAAGACGGCCATTGCCGCCTCACTGTCGATGAGTTCAAATATTTATATATGGGACGAGCCCCTTAATTATGTAGATATTTTCTCACGAATGCAGTTCGAGTCGCTTCTTATGGAGTACAAACCAACAATGCTTGTTGTAGAACACGATAAGTATTTTGCAGATAAAGTCGCGACCAAGGTTATAGAGCTTTAAAACCCAAGATACTGAAGAAGGCCTTCGCAACCTTCAACCACATCATTCCAGGTAGCTTTGAAGTCACCCGTATACCAAGGGTCGGCGATAGAGCTGCCTGGTCTGTTTGTATAATCGAGTAAAAGCTTAATCTTACCTTCAGGGTCGCCACCAACGATACGAAGAGTATTTCTTATATTCATAGTATCTGCGCAGAGAATATAGTCGAACTTACTATAATCTTCACGTGTAACCTGACGAGCGCGCTTACCCGTACAACTTATGCCGTGAGAAGCAAGTTCTTCTCTTGCTGGCGGATACACCGGATTACCAATTCCGTTCCAGATTTCTTCCGTACTAGTAGCCGCAGACTCAATATAGAACTGATCTGCAATATTCTTCTTCTCCACCATGTCCTTAAGAACGAACTCACACATTGGTGAACGGCAGATGTTACCATGGCATATAAATAGCACTAGTTGAATGTAAAGGTAAATTCTAGGAATGGCTATAAGTATTGAATTTGCTACATTAAATTCTGTAATTGGACTTAACAACTGATAGTTTTGTGCCTTATAATGGCACTAGAATCACTAAGAAAATTAATTTTTTGCATACCAAACAGGCCTCTC
>JAZRYF010000025.1:0-24654 GCA_045600625.1 Saccharofermentans sp. | reverse complement strand
CGATTTCAATGGGTATCTACATAAAAACAGCAGAAATCTCGCTGATTTCTGCTTGGTTTTGAACATGAAGAGGGGCTATCTCTTAAGAACTAAGCGTTCTTTTGAGACAGCCCCTTTTTATTGAGTGGAATTTGAGTGTTTCTTTGAGTAAAACTGGTTGAACACTCAAAAAATACTCAAAAACAGCGGCTGTGCTCAACTAATTGTGTGTTTCTTTGAGTAAAACACTTAGTTTACTCAAAAAACACGCAAATCTGCACAACAAAAAAGTGATATTTTAACTATAAATCTGTTATACACTAACCTAAGTTAATTGATAGAATTAGCGCTATGCAAACTAGATTAACAGAGGGTAATCCTTTTTCTATAATAATGAAATTCATGTTGCCACTTTTGATGGGTAACATTATCCAGCAGCTTTATAACACCTGCGATACTATTTTAGTTGGAAAATTCGTTGGTCCAGATGCGTTGGCTGCGGTAGGTTCTACAGGAACTATCATGTTTTTATTCATGGGTTTTGCCAACGGAATGGCCACAGGCTACACGATTTTAACCAGCCAGCGATTTGGTAATAATGATGAGAAGGGCACTAGGCTTTCAGTTACTAATGGTGTTTTCCTCTGTCTTGGAATGATAGTTATTATGACAGTTTTGGGCTTAACAGTTATGCGCCCATTATTAACTGTTATGAAGACTCCAGCAGATATTTTTGATGACGCATATACTTATATTTCCACAATCGTTATAGGGATATTTGCAATGATGTTTAACTGTTATCTGTCAGCTCTTCTGCGTGCTGTAGGTAACAGTAAAGCTCCACTTGTAATTATGTTTTCATCTGCTGTTCTCAATATTGGACTTGATTTGCTCTTTATCATTCACTTCCACTGGCGTGTTGCAGGTGCAGCCTGGGCTACAGTTATTTCACAGCTTGTAGCAGCTATTGGAAGCCTGATTTACATTATTTATAAGGTTAAGGTATTAGTTCCTCTTAAGTCTGACTGGAAGGCTGATTCCAGGACTATCCGTTCTGAGTTAAGTCTTGGTGTTCCTGTAGCTCTTCAAAATGCAATTACAGCATCAGGTACACTCATTATGCAAAGTGCAATTAACTCTTTTGGAACAATCGCGGTAACAGCAATCACTGCTTCTAATAAGCTCCAGGATCTCTTAACTCAGGGTATGTTTACAATGGGTCAGGTAATGTCCGCGTATGTAGGTCAGAACTATGGTAAGGGCGATACAAAGCGCGTCCGTGACGGCATTAAGGCTGCCATGAAGATTATGATTGTTTATTCCCTGGCTGTAGCTGTTATTATCGCTTTGATATTAAAGCCAGGCCTAAAGCTCTTCCTCGAGAGTGGTATCGACGTAAATATCTATTATCCTATGGCTAGAATCAACATCTACGAGAATATGATTTGTTATGTATTCCTCGGTATGATCTTCGTCTACAGAAGTGCTATGCAGGCATGTGACAGAGGCGTCCGTGCGATGTCTATGGGCGTTATCGAATTCGCGTCCAGAGCAATCATGGGCTTTGTAGCAATCGGAACAGGTGTCTTCTATGTGGCTTGTGCGGCTAATCCTTTCGCGTGGGTATGCGCAGGTGTTTTTGGCATGATTATGTGTTATAGAATGCTCGATCAGATCGAAAGGCAAAAACTCGAGCCTTCGGTATAATTATCAAAATATTCATACTATTCGTTTTATAATAGGGTATGCGATTTTTCAGGCAGTTTAAAAGATATAGAAGCCCGATGGATTTTGTGCGCGATGTTTTGTCGGGCATTATCGTGGCGCTTGTGTCGATTCCTATTTCGATGGGATATGCTACTATAGCGGGGTTACCTCCAGTTTATGGCTTATACGGATCTTTGTTTCCAATCTTAATATTTGCTTTTATGACGACATCTCCACAGTTTGTTGTAGGTGTCGATGCGATGCCTGCCGTTATGGTAGGGACACTGATGGTAGAGCTTGGGTTTGCTGCTGAATCTCATGAAGCGATGAGCCTAGCTGCCATAATGGCTATCGCAGTTAGTATATGGTTTATAGTGTTTTATTTTGCTAAGGCGGGAAGAATAGTTAAATATATCTCGACTCCTGTAATGGGTGGTTTTATCTCTGGTATCGGTATGACGATTATTCTGATGCAGGCTCCCAAAATGTTTGGAGGTAATCCTGGTACAGGTGAACTGGTGCCTCTTGTTATTAATATTGCGCACGAGCTTACTAATTTTAACCTGCTGTCATTTGTGCTTGGTATGGCGACGGTGGTTATTATTCTTGTTTGTAAGAAGTATATTCCTAAGGTTCCTATGACTATAGTGATGCTTGTAGCAGGAGTTGCGTTGCAGGTTTTTATAGGGCTTGATAAATATGGAGTAAAGCTTTTACCTGAGACTTCAAGTGGACTTCCTTCTTTTATAGTTCCCGATTTTTCTGTGGTTAAGGGTAACGTAGATTCAGTAATTATCACTTCTCTTGGTATTGCTGCTGTAATTATGGCTCAGACGCTGCTTGCTTCTGAGAGCTACGCTATGAAGAATTTCTATACCATAAAGAAGAATAATGAGCTTCTGGCTTATGGTGCCATGAACCTGGTCGCAGGTTTTACTGGAGTTTGTCCTATTAACGGAAGTGTATCTCGTAGTGGTATCGCTGATTCAAATGGAACCAAGACTCAGCTTATGTCAGTTACTGCAAGTGCTGTAATGCTCGGGGTGCTTTTGTACGGAACACCATACCTTAAATATATGCCGGTACCGGTTCTGACTGGTATCGTAATGACGGCGCTAATCGGTATTATCGACACAAAGATGGAGATGCGCTTGTGGAAGGCTAATAAAAGCGAGTTTATTATCTTCATCGTGTCCTTCCTGGCCGTTCTTTTCTTAGGTACAGTTAACGGCGTAATCGTTGGTGTAGTATTGTCATTTGGCGAAGTTGCGGTAAGAGCTGTAAACCCACCAGCGACCTTTGTAGGAAGAATTCCAGGGCACGGTAACTACCATTCACTTAACCGTAATTCTAATGCTAGAGCTATCAAGGGTGCGGTTATTTATAGATTTAACGGAAATCTTTTCTTTGCAAATATCGATAAGCTGGTAAGTAATATTGAGGCCGCAGTAACCAGTGATACCAAGTGCGTGATTATTGATGCCAGAGGTATTGGTACTGTAGATATAACGGCTGCAGACAAGCTTGTTGCGCTTTATAAGGTTCTTAAGCAGAAGGGAATTAAGTTTTATATCACAGAGCACGATGGCTCTTTGAATGACCAGTTGCGTATAAGTGGGGCAGGGGAGCTTTTTGATGAAGGAGCTGTAAGACAGACTATAACTATAGCTTTACTTGATGCCGGCTTTGAGAAGCCATTCATCCTAGAAGATCACGACGGCGCTGATGTCCTCGCGACAAGTGGTGAGGAGATACATGACATTAAGGAACTGACCGAGCGCGAGTGGCTCCATAATCCAACTATATAAGAAAATATCAGCTAATATACGGATGTACTTTCTTTGTTATAGAATTGCCGATATATGTTAGTGGCATAGCAAAAACAAAAGACAGAGCTGTTCCGATAATGTAATAGATAATATTCTTTACTTCAGCATTAAATGGTGTGATTAAAGCAATTTTTTGGGCGAGTATTATTCCTGAAAAGTGAACCAGATAAAAGGAATACGAATGACGATTAATAAAGCTTATTATTCTCTCAAAATGGATTTTATTGAGTTTAACATAAGCCACAAAGTATATACAGAAGAAGACATAAAGCGTAGGGAAATAGTCCTGACATATAGCTTCAAGGAATAAATTATCAGTGATATTAATGTAGTAGTTAAAGCCTATAAGAATAACAAACAGGGTAGCCATAACGACTTTGCAGGCACGTGTTTTTAAGAAATTCCAGGATTTCTCATTGTCTATAGAATTTGCAATAATTCCTAACAGGACGATATCAATATTAGTTGCAAAGAAAGTATAGTCGTAAACATACCAGTTATTATGAGAAATGAGTAGAGACAACTGTCTTATAATAGCACCAATAAGTGACACTATCAGGATATAGAACAAGGCACGATGCTTGAATTTCTTCTTAAGATATGAAAAGGCATAGTATAAAAGTGGAATCAGCAAATATAACTGCATTACTGTGGAAACATACCATAAGTGCTGTACGCCATTTATAGGAGAATAACTCTCATTGTATGTAAAAGTAAGAAGCCTTACTAGAGTGATAACGCTTTGTCTGTTCAGTTTTCCATGATTAATAATAGGAACGCTGATAAGTAAATACAGGTAGTAGTCAGGTGCTATTCTTAGAAAGCGTAAAAGATAAAAATTAAGAAATTTTTTGAGGCTAAACTTGCCTGAAATATCTTTTAAGTCATATCTCCCTATAAAAAATCCCTGACCTAATGTAAAACCTGAGATGAAAAAGAAAATCCATACGCCAGCCCATGAAGGACTGTTGGCAAAAATAGTAGCTAACAAGGGTACATTATCAGGCATAGGGAAGTGGTATTCTCCATGCTGAAGTAACACAAAACACAGAGCAAGTACGCGTAGGCAGACTATAACTTTGTTCTTATCTGTTTTATTCATTGCGCTCCCAATGGTCGATTTTAAATAAATAATATAATAGATAGGTATTCATTTCCACCAGAGTAGTTACCAGGCCATGTACAGGTTGTGTTCCGTCTTTTATCTGAAAGTGTTATATTATCTTGATAGATTCTTAGTGAGGATAATATGTCATCGATTAACAAAAACAGAATTATTAGATATATTCCTGCGATAGTTCTTGCTGTGGTTGTTATGTTACTCATTTTAGTAATGGGTATTAATAATTCGCGAACAAGACTTACATATAGAGAATACCAGCACTATATTGATGCAAATGAGATTAGCGTTGTCATCAGCTCTCCTGAAGAGGTTTTGGAGCAGGACTTCGAAATGCCTTATGAAGTAATTAATGGAGTTTCCATTAGAATCGGAACATTTGGCAGGGACAATAATTCTGACTGGAATATCGAGATAGTTGAAAAAGAAACTGGCAATGTTGTGTATTCCAAGTTATTTGATGCCAGTTTATTAGCTGATAATTTTCTCCAGACCTTTGAATTTGATGAGAATGTAAGTGTTACTAAGGGTGATATGTATACTTTGAGAATATCATCTGCAAATGTTCAGCCTGGATCACAGATGCAGTTCTGGTGTGCTGATGGTTATTACTTTGGAGAAGGTGCTACTAGATTTAATGGTAATGTTTGCCCATATTCTCTGAGCATGTCTGTCTGGGGAGGAGAAAAGGATAACTGGTGGTTAGGCTTTTTCCTTCTTGAGTGGTTTGTTTTATTGGGCGTAATAGTTAGATGCTTTTATGTTCAGTATAGAGGTAAAAAGTGCTTTTCTGACCCGGTTACAATTGCACTTGTTCTTGGTGTGGTTCTGTTTTTCCTAAGAAGCCTGCTGGTTGGCGTTCCATACTTCTTTGATGAATCAGATAATTTTGCTGCTGCTATGACAATTATTAAGGGTGGCGTCATATATAGAGACTATTACACGCAGCATACACCGGTTCTTTATTACCTATGCTCGTTATTTGCTCTTCTTGGAGCTAATTCTATTGAGCAGTTCCGTCTGTCATATTATTTCTTTGAGTCTGCTATATGGGCACTGATTTTTCTGCGCAATTATAAAAATATCGGTATTAAGAAAATGCTTTTACTGCCGATAGTCGAAGTAATTGCCATACCGGTAATTATTGCTGGTTATGGATCTCAGGTTTTGTCTGACAGTTTACAGGGACTATGCTTTAGCGCTTTGATTCTGGAGTTTATTGCATATATTAAAGACAGAAAAATCAACTGGGGCAGAAGCATAATTGTAAGTATCTGTATCTGGGGAAGCCTTGGTGCTGCTTTTGTAAGTGCATTTTCTCTCGTCTGGGTTGTGCTTGGAGTATTAGTAGTAGAGATTATCGATGCTGTTAAAAATAAGACTTTGTGGCTTGCTACAGTTAAAAGATTAAGTAAGGTAATTGTATCGGTAATTGTGCCACCAGTTATAGCTGTACTGTACTTCAAAATAAATGGTTGCTTAAGTCTTGTTTATAACCAGGCTTATCTGTTCAATCGTGATGTATATCCTATTTATAATGCTGGATATGGATCTAATATGTTCTCTCCATTCTTCTATGCAATCAGATATTATTTCTTGCAGGTATCATCTGATATCAATCTGGTGTTACAGGCAGGTGCAGATACAATTACTTTGTTACGCCTGTGTCTGTTAATTGCTTCAGTGGGAATCTCTGTAGTTCTTCTTTTGAAGAAGAAAAAGGCTGAAATATTAGTTCCTTTGTTCATGATGATATGCGCTGCATCCAGAGGATATGGCTTCCACGGTATTGCAGCCTGGTATATTGCTGTATTGTTAGTTGTTATTTATCTCAATCAGTGTTTTTCATCTTTTGGTGTTTATAAGAAGACTGCTGTTGTTCTGGTAAGCCTGATACTTCTTGGTAATTTTGTTGTTGAAGCTGTTGATAGTGTTGATAAGCAGCAGGTGCCAATTGATTCGTTGTCAGATACTATTGTTCGAATGACAACTGAAGGCGAAGAGATATTCTTCGATGAATCAGTAGTAGATCCTATGTATGTTTTCTATAAGGGGCGCGGTGTAGTTAACAGAGTTCCATATATGCTTCCATGGAATATGGATGAATTCGAGCAGGAGTGTATAGACGATTTGTTAGGTAATGCACCTAATATTGTTGTTTATAATGAGCAGGGTTCTTCCTGGGGCGTTGCTTACGGTTCTAATCGCTTTGTTGATACACTCAAAGAGAATTATACGAGAATCAGTGATGACCCTAATGTCGGCTGGCCATATCTAATCTGGGTAAGAAACTAAAAGATCTACTTTGCTACAGATAACATAAAAACCATATATCAAAAACGTCGGCCCGTTTGGACCGACGTTCTCGTTTGGAGTATATTTGTTATGAGAAGTTAATACTTATTAATTACTCCTGAACAGGCTTCTTGATGAGCCCCATCATAACAGCACCAACTACTGTACCTACTGCCAAAGCAACGAGGTAAAGTGGCCAGTTACCAACTACAGGGAATACGAAGATACCACCGTGTGGAGCCATGAGTGTGCAGTTAAATGCCATGGAGAGAGCACCACCTACTGCAGAACCAACGATGCAGGAAGGGATTACTCTGAGTGGGTCAGCAGCTGCGTAAGGGATAGCACCCTCAGTGATGAAGCCCAAGCCCATTACGAAGTTTGTAGGACCATTCTTTCTCTCTGTTGCTGTGAACTTGTTCTTGAAGAGAAGTGTAGCAAGAGCGATAGCGCAAGGAGGAATCATACCACCAACCATAACAGCTGCCATGATGGAGTAGTTACCAGCTGCGAGCATACCTGTACCGAATACGTAAGCTGCCTTGTTGAAAGGACCACCCATATCGATAGCCATCATACCAGCTACGATAACGCCAAGGAGGATTGCGCTTGTTCCGCTAAGGGAGTTAAGTGCATTGTTCATTCCAGTGTTAATAGCACCGATAATTGGCTCAATAATGTATGTCATGATAGCGCCGATGCCGAGGATACCAAATACAGGGTAGATAAGTACTGGCTTGATACCATCGAGAGCCTTAGGGAAGTTCTTACAAGCCCACATGAGGAACTTAACGAGGTAACCAGCGATGAAACCAGCTGCCATAGCACCCAAGAATCCGGATGTACCGTTAGCTGCCAAAGCACCACCAACAAAACCAACTGCAAGACCTGGACGATCTGCGATACTCATTGCGATAAAACCAGCGAGGATAGGGAGCATGAAGCCGAATGCGGCACCACCAATACCCTTGAAGAATGCAGCAGCTGCTGTAACTGTACCGAAGTTACCACCTGCTTCCTGGAGCTGCTCAGGTGAGAGGAGCATACTATCAATAAGGAAAGCGATAGCGATCAAGATACCACCACCAACTACGAATGGGAGCATGTGAGATACACCATTCATGAGGTGCTTATAAATCTGATGTCCTACGCTACCCTTAGACTCGGAAGAGGATTCTGCCTTCTCGCCAGCCTTAGCAGAATAGATAGGAGCGTCACCAGCCATAGCTCTCTCAACGAGCTTGTCAGCCTTAGAGATACCATCAGATACAGGGCACTCGATAAGCTTCTTGCCAGCGAATCTTGCCATTGGAACCTGTGTGTCAGCTGCTACGATAATGCAGTCAGCCTCAGCAATTTCCTTATCTGTGAGAACGTTCTTAGCTCCGCCAGAACCTCTTGTCTCAACCTTTACGAAGCAGCCCTTTGCTGTAGCTGCCTTCTCGATAGCCTCAGCTGCCATAAATGTATGAGCAATACCTGTTGGGCAACCTGTAACAGCCAAAATCTTCTTCTGTGTAGCTGTTGCCTCTGCCTTAGGAGCAGCTTCCTTAGCGTCCTTTGCAGCTTCTGCATCGTCGATTGTCTTTAAGAACTCTTCTGGAGTCTTTGCAGCCTTGAGCTTCGCTGTGAAAGCGTCATCCATAAGCATACCGGAGAGCTTGCTTAAGATGTCGATATGAGCGGAACCGCTCTTTGTGTCTGCTGCAATCAAGAAAAGGAGATTAACTGGCTCGTCATCCAATGCCTGATAATCTACTCCGTCTGGAATTACCATTGCGATAAGTCCTGGCTTAGTAATACCGTCACATCTACCGTGAGGGATAGCGATACCGTCGCCTACGCCTGTTGTGCTTTCTTCTTCTCTAGCAAGAACAGCCTTAAGATACTGATCCTTGTCAGAAACGTTGCCCTGCTTCTCCATGAGATCTACGGCCTGCTTGATAAGATCATTCTTATCGGAAGCTTTAACCTTGAGATCTACTGCCTTTACGGATAAGAGGTCTGTAATTTTCATAGGTGTTTCCTCCTTTATTTTATTAACGCCCAATGGCATTTAATAACTGTTCAACCTCTGGCTTTGTCGCCAGATTTTCAGAAAATGCACTTGCACTTCCTGTGCATACGCCTGTATAGAAAGCGTTCTCGTAATTCTTAGTAGTTAGGTATCCATACATAAACCCTGCTACCATGGAATCGCCAGCTCCAACGGAATTTACAACTTTGCCCTTAGGAGCTTCTGTCATGAATACGCTTCCGTCTTCAGCTACGAGTACAGCGCCGTCACCAGCCATGGAGATAAGTACATTACGAGCGCCTTTCTCCTGGAGTTTCTTAGCATATGTAACTACTTCATTCTTGTCTCTTAAGTCATCTACTCCGAAGATTTCACCAAGCTCAAAGTTATTTGGCTTAATGAGGAATGGGTGATACTCAAGTACATTTACGAGAAGATCCTTGGTAGCATCTACTACAACCATGATTCCCTTGCCATCTAACTTCTTCATGATGTCTCTGTAGATAGTGTCAGGGAGGGCTGTAGGGATTGATCCTGCAAGTACAAGTACATCGCCTTCAACGAGTTCGTCAATCTGCTGATGGAACTTAGCAAGCTCTTCGTCGGAGATTGCAGGTCCCATGCCGTTAATTTCACTCTCCTCGTTAGATCTGAGCTTTACATTAATTCTCGAAATGCCCTGCGCTACAGGAATGAACTTATCTTCGATATTAAGGAGCTCTACCTGGTGCTTAATCTCGTTGCCAGTAAAGCCTGCGATAAAGCCTAATGCTGTACTTGTAAGTCCTAGATTCTTGAGAACGATGGATACATTGATTCCTTTTCCACCTGGGAACATGATTTCCTTAGTTGTTCTGTTAACACGTCCTGGTGTGAAGTTGTCAACGCTAACGATGTAGTCAAGAGAAGGATTAAAAGAAACTGTATAAATCATTCTTAATTACTCCTTTCTCACTCCATATCGCGGATGATTTTTCTTATAGGAAGAATCATAGAAGGGGAGACAGATAACTCATCTACGCCCATCTTTACGAACTCTTCAGTAAGCTCTGTGTCAGCGCCTAACTCACCGCAAATTCCTGCCCAGATGCCAGCCTTGTGAGCGTTATCACAAACGGTCTTAATCATACGAAGGATAGCTTCGTGATGAGCGTTATAGAACTTATCAAGCTTTTGGTTCTGTCTGTCGATAGCCAAAGTGTATTGAGTTAAGTCGTTAGTACCAATACTGAAGAAGTCAACCATTGGGGCTAGCAAGTCGCTTATGACAACTGCTGCAGGTGTCTCAATCATGATGCCCTGCTCAGGAACCTTAAATGGAATTCCTTCTGCCTCTAATTCCTTCTTAACCTCTTCAACAATCTCGTAGATTCTCTCGATTTCCCATGTTGAAGTAATCATTGGATACATGATTGCCATGTTGCCGTATACAGAAGCTCTTAGCAAAGCTCTGAGCTGTGTCTTAAAAATCTCAGTCTGTGTAAGGCAGATACGGATTGCTCTATAGCCTAATGCTGGGTTATCTTCCTGACCTAAGTTGAAATAATCAACCTGCTTATCTGCACCGATATCAAGAGTTCTGATAATAATCTTCTTCTCGGCCATTGTCTGAAGAACCTGCTTATATGCCTGGAATTGCTCATCCTCAGTAGGAAAGTCCTCACGACCTAAGTAGAGGAACTCGCTTCTGAAAAGACCGATACCAGCTGCGTCATTCTCGAGAACATATGCGAGATCACTAACGCTACCGATATTTGCATAAAGCTTAATCTCACGCCCACTCTTAGTCTTTGTCTCCTGACCCTTCATCTGCTGGAGGAGAAGAGCTTTCTCGTTAATAGCAGCGATTTCCTGCTGAGCCTTAGCTATTAATTCTTCATCAGGATTAATAATAAGTTCTCCTGTGATACCGTTAACAATTGCTGTACAGCCATTCTCGATTGAATCAAGATCGATGTCTACGCTAACTAGGGCAGGGATGTTCATCATACGTGCAAGAATAGCTGTATGAGAATTTGTAGATCCGTGAACAGTAACGAATGCCAAAATCTTGCTCTTGTCCATCTGAACGGTCTCACTTGGACTTAAGTCATCTGCAATGATGATAGATGGCTTATCTGAATCAGAAGTAGAATCAGCTTTACCACTTAAAACGCGTACGAGTCTATTAGATACATCCTTGATATCTGCTGCGCGAGCCTTCATATACTCGTCATCCATGCTAGCAAACATCTCAGCGAAATTATCACCAGTAACTGCAACGGCGTACTCTGCATTTACAGATTCGGTTGTGATAACACTCTTGATAGCGTCTGTATAGTCTTCGTCCTCGAGCATCATCTGATGTACTTCGAAGATTGCAGCACTTGCTTCGCCAACCTCAGCTACAGCCTTGTCATATAAAGCTGCGAGCTGCTCATTTGTATCTTCGATACCCTTCTCGAATCTGGCGATTTCTAGGTCAGTATCTTCAACCTTATATCTCTTAATCTGATCATCAGCTTTATTGAAGATAGTAACTGGGCCAACTGCAACGCCCTTAAATACTGTTTTACCTGTGTATTTTTCCATTTGTAGCCTCCAAAACGGATTAGCTTTGATTACATGTTTGCTTCTAAGAATGCCTTAATCTCAGCACATGCTGTCTCTTCGTCAGCGCCTTCAACATTAACTGTGATTTCTTCGCCACACTTTACGCCGAGTGCCATAACTGCCATAAGCTTTGTTGCTATTGCGGACTTGTCACCCTTAACGATTGTGATAACACTCTCGTACTTCTTAGCCTCCTTAACAAGAAGACCTGCTGGTCTAGCATGGATACCAACTTCATCTTTAACTACATAATTGAATGACTGCATATGTGCGTCCCCCTTAAAAAGTTTTGACCGAAAATGACGGTTTTTGTGTTTGTGATTTGATAATACCATCATAATCCGTCAAAAGCAAGCATAAAATTTCATCAGGAAACAAATAATTTACAAAATTCGTCGTCAATAGTACAATTCAGTCATAAATCGTCATAAGGAGGCTCCATTATGATCCCTGAAGAAAGAAAAGCGAAGATATTACAGTACGTTAATGAGCGCGGTTCTGCCAAGGTTTCTGAATTGATGGAGGTTTTTGAAGCTTCTGAAGCAACAATTAGAAGAGACCTTACAGAGATGGATGCTCGTGGCCTGTTAAATAAAGTTCATGGTGGAGCTTTTGCTATAGATGAGCGAGTTGTTGGTGACTCGAGAGTAGCAGAAAAAGAAGAGCGATATCGTGATGAGAAGATTATGATTGCCAAGTATGCAGCGTCACTTATCTCTGATAATGATATTGTTTTTTTAGATGCTGGTACCACTACACAGCATGTTATAGATTATGTGACTGCACTTAATGTTACCTTTGTAACTAATGCTCCGGCTCATGCTAATAAGCTCGCTTCAATGGGTTATGACGTGTATATGATTGGCGGTAAACTTAAGCAGACAACCGAGGCTATGATTGGAAGCGTTGCTTATGAGCAGGTTAGAAAGTATCAGTTCTCTATTGCCTTTGTGGGTGCAAATGCAGTTAATCATAAAGCAGGGTTTACAACACCAGATCCTGAAGAGGCGATGATTAAGGAATGTGCACTTCGTCACTCCAGTATGCCTTATGTACTATGTGATCATACTAAGTTCAGTAAGACTTCAGCGGTAACTTTCGCGAAGTTTGAAGATGTGTGTGCAGTAACATGTGGTCAGATTCCTGAGAGCTATATTAATGATTCTAATATTATTAATCTGATGGAAGAGTAAGATGGATCTCTGGCAGTATCTTAAGACAACTAATAAACCAGTAGTGCTGTATGGCACAGGTAATGGCGCGGATAAAATTATCGACAAGATGGAACAAGATGGTTCTAGCGATAAGATTAAGGCTATCTTTGCAAGCTCTGGTTTTGTTCGTAATAAGCAGTTTCGTGGTTTTCAAATCGAAAGCTACGAAGATGTTAAGGCTCGCTTTGGCGATATGATTGTCCTTATGTGCTTTGGCTCTAATCGTGAAGATGTGCTACAAAATGTTTATCGTATCGCAGCCGAAAATGAGTTTTACGCTCCCGATGTGCCTGTTTATGGTGGTGTGATTTTTGACGCGGCTTTTTATGAGGAGAATAAACTTAAGATTGATGAAGTAAAGTCACACTTAGCAGATGAATTATCGCGCCAAACTATGGATGATACCGTCAACTATAAGCTTACAGGCGATGTTAAGTATTTACGTAATACTGAGGTTTCTGCTGATAGTGCAGACATGCTTTTTAACCTTCCTCAGGGTTCGTGCTTTGTAGATCTAGGTGCATATAACGGCGATACGGTTATAAGATACACTTCACTTTTCCCTCAGATAGAGGAGATTCACGCGGTTGAGCCTGATAGCAGGAATTTTAGAAAGCTTAATGAGAATACCAGTCACCTCAATGTGAATTACTATAACGCTTTAATTAGTGATGAAGTGGGGCAGGCTCATATGGCAAGAAATAAGGGAAGAGGCAACAGTGAATCTTCTAATGGCGAGGTTATTATCCCAGCGATTACTGTAGACTCTTTTATGCAGGGGCGTAAGGTCGACTTTATTAAATTTGATGTAGAGGGTAATGAGCATAAGGCAATTATTGGTGCGAAGGAGACAATTCAAAAGTATCGTCCGCAAATGCTTGTGTCGTGTTACCATAGGAGCGAAGATATCTTCGATTTGGCCTTGCAGGTACTTAGTATTAATCCTGACTATAAGGTCTATATGAGACATCTTCCTTATGTCCCTTGTTGGGATACAGCATTTTACTTTGTGTGAGGAATTATGGATAACAGATCTATTAAT
The DNA here is from genome assembly GCA_045600625.1 of Saccharofermentans sp. GTDB lineage: Bacteria > Bacillota > Clostridia > Saccharofermentanales > Saccharofermentanaceae > Saccharofermentans. The sequence goes on along the minus strand of JAZRYF010000025.1, from coordinate 10,859 downwards.
AGAATTAATGAGTTAGCTAAGAAGGCAAAAACTGTCGGATTAACTCCAGAGGAGACAGCAGAGCGACAGACACTTCGTGATGCTTATAGAGCTGCTTTTAGAGCTAGCTTCATAGGTCAGATGGATAATATCGACATAAAGAAGGAAGACGGGAAGATAGTAAATCTTAAGGATATTAGAGAGAAGAATTCTTAAAAGGGAAATATCATAATGGCTTTTGTAGGCTTATTTTTAATGTGGCTGTTAATAATCCTAGTTGTACTTGGTATTACAACCGTTCTCTCTATTATATTTTTTATCATAGCTTTCATTCTTAAAGGAAAGAAAAAGAATGCGAGATATGTATTTTTAGTTTTAGGCTGGGTGTTTATTGTCCCTGTTATTCTTGTAGTGACAGTTGTTATTTATGGTGTTATTTCAGTTGTAATTGAGAATAATAGTAGTCTGACTTATAACGTAATGCATTCTAATTTTACTCGAGTTGAAACTATGCTTAGGGATGGAGTAAACCCTGATTGCTCTTTATATGGTGATGATGAGGCCGAAGATGGTGAATATACTATTTTGGCGTGTCTTTGTGATTATGGATTTATTAATACAACCGCGCTATCTGGCGAATATGGACATGTTGAGTCGGCTTATACTCAGGACCATAATGAATTAATGCTGATGGTTGAATTGCTTATTGATTATGGAGCCGATGTTAATCACGTTTACTACGATAGTGAACATGATTATGGTTGGCATAGTGATTCTCCTTATGGTGTTAGCGATAGATGTGGAAGAACTCCATTTTTAAATGCTGTTGCACATAATGACCTCGAATTAGCTCGTCTTCTTGTAGAAAATGGAGCCGACATCAATGCAGTGGATGCCTGCGGATATAATGCGTATCACCTTATTGCCGATTACCAGGGTGGTCTTGAGCGTAGTGGCACCGAGATGCTTGAATACTTAGTTGAGATAGGCGTTGAATACGATGGATCTTTGACTAATCATGGTAGAGATTTAGAATTCCTCGTAATGAGAAATAATGAACTCGAATACTACAATCGCTTTTTCGAGATAATGAATAAACATTAAACATAGTTTTCAAGAGTATTTTTTATTCTAGTTCGAAATCAGATGAAGAATTAACATATAGTTTGTTAGTCTTAAATTTTTTGAGATGGTATCATAGCTTTACTGGCGAATGATATTCGTACTTTTCAAAAAAGGATTCATACGTATGAAAAACTCTATTTGGATTACAGGTGCTTCTGGCCGTATTGGTAAGGAGCTCGTTAAAAGGCTGAAAGCTAACACAGAAAATCGTGTAGTTGCAACTGACAAAGACGTTGATATTACTGATTCTAAGGCTGTGATGTCTGCTGCTGAGATTTATAGACCTGATGTTATCATCAATTGCTCGAGTATCTCTGACACTAAATTTTGCGAAGAGAATATGATTGAGGCTTTTAAGGTTAATGCATTGGGCGCACGTAATCTTGCTAATGCAGCACGTAAGGTTAATGCCAAGATAGTTCAGCTTTCTACAGATGATGTTTTTGCATCTAATGGTGATGTAAGACTTACTGAATTTGATACACCTAATCCAGTGTCTGTTTATGGTAAGTCCAAGCTTGCTGGTGAGAACTACGTTAGAGAGCTTAATCCTAAGCACTTAATTATCAGAAGCTCATGGGTATATGGTTTTGGCACAAGCCACTTCCTCTCATATATACGTGAGAAGGCTGCAGCAAATGAGTCCTTTACAGTACCAGAGTATTTAATTTCTACACCAACATGTGCAGATACACTTGCAGACTTTATTTGTACAATCATTGAGAAATCTGAGTATGGTATTTTCCACGCTTCAAGTGAAGGATCTTGTACTCGTCTTGAGTTTGCAAGAAAAGTATTAGAAGGATTAGGAGCAGATCCTAATCTTGCAGTTCCAGAAAAGTCTGAAGATGGTTCTGTAAGTTCAACTCTCCTTGAAAACCTTATGCTTAAGATGACTGGCCTTTATGAGATGCCAGGCTGGGAAAGCGACCTTGATAAATATATCAGGGACAATATGTAATTAAGGTGGTAAGAAATGAGTAATACACAAAAGAAAAAACTTGGACTTACAACCAAAATCTTCATAGGACTTATTGCAGGTCTTTTCGTTGGCATTATATTCAATCTCGCAATTCCGCATTCATATGTGCGAGATACTGTTTTTGTAGATGGTATTTTCTATGTCGTCGGTACTGGCTTTATCAGACTTATGAAGATGCTTGTAGTACCACTCGTATTTTGTTCTCTGGTATGTGGTGCATCCCAGATTGGCGATACAAGTACACTTGGTAAAGTAGGAGGTAAGACTATTGTCTTTTACCTATGCACAACAGCTCTTGCTGTATCAGTTGCGATTGGTGTTGCTTCTATCGTAAGACCTGGTATCGGTCTTGATATGTCATCGATTGATGTAAGTGGTGATGTAGTTACTACTGAGACATCTGCGGCTGAGACACTTCTCAATATCATTCCTGATAATCCAATCGCTTCACTTGCAAATGGCACTATGCTCCAGATTATCTTCTTTGCACTTATTGCTGGTATCGTCTTAGCTAAAATGGGCGAGAAGGCAGAGCTCCTGTCTAATATCATGACACAGTGCAATGAATTTATGATGGAACTTACTACACTTGTTATGTCATTTGCTCCTATTGGAGTATTCTTCATGATTGCAAGAACATTTGCTAACTTAGGATTTGACGCTTTTCTCCCACTTATCAAGTATATGGGAAGCGTTGTGGCAGCTTTGGGAGTTCAGTGCTTTGGCGTTTACTTATTACTCTTGTTCCTGTTTACAAGACTTAATCCATTCAAGTTTATTAAGAAGTTCTTCCCGGTTATGGCATTCGCATTTTCTACATCAACATCAAATGCGACTATCCCTATGAATATCGACACGCTAGAAGAGAAGATCGGTGTATCTCGTAAGATCTCATCTTTCACAATTCCTCTTGGTGCGACAATCAATATGGATGGTACTTCTATCATGCAGGGTGTAGCTGTAGTATTTGCAGCTCAGGCTTATGGAATTAATCTTGGTGTTACTGGCTACTTAACAGTAATTGCTACAGCAACACTTGCTTCTATTGGTACTGCTGGTATTCCTTCAGTTGGTCTCGTAACACTCTCAATGGTATTTGCTTCCGTTGGTATTCCTGTTGAAGCAATTGCACTTATCATGGGTATCGACCGAATCCTTGATATGCTTAGAACAGCAGTTAATATCACAGGTGATGCTGTTTGTACAACAATCGTTGCTCATCAAAATAAGGAATTGAACAAAGATACTTTTAATTCTTAATCACAATTATAAAAAGGCTATCCGTTTTACTGGACAGCCTTTTAGTTTGCAATTTTTTAGTTGAATTATGCCTTTGCCTTAGCTGGCTTCTTGAAAATGTTAATGATCTTAACGATTGTTGGGCTAAGAACAACATTGATTGCAAGCTCAACCAAAAAGTTCAAACCTACAAGACCAACGAACATGAACTTAACTACATCCATGCCAGCAGCCCACTCTGTGATTGTCTCGAAGAAGAATACACGGCAGGCGATAAGAAATATACCAGTATTAACTAAAGGACAAGTTATTGCCGCTGCAACAACTGCTACGTATCTGTTGAACTTAGAAACTAGGCCGTAAATGATACCTGCTACAAAACCTGCGAGCATACCCTTGGCAAGTACTGTGATAACAGTCCCAATTGCGTTTACGGACAAGAAAGCAGCCGCATCACCGCTGATAAGAACTACCACGCCGAAAATGAATCCAAGCCAGGTACTGATAGCTTTACCACACATAGCAGCTCCGATTACGATTGGAATCAAAACCAGTGAGATAGAGAATGGTCCTAAATGAATAAAGGAACCGAGGTACTGCAATACGATTACAATTGCAGTAAGGATGGCACCTAAGGCAATAGTCTTAGTGTCAAATGTCTTTTTTTGTGTTGTCATTTTTCCTCCTTGCTGTCGCCCTCTTAATAAGGTGCAACGCTAAAAAATTATATTAAAACTCCAAGACACAGAGCATTAATATCACAACTATAAAATTGTTAAAGCTCAGGAGTTCTTCTTATAGATGATATTTAATCCCAGAAGAACCAGCTGCTCGTTAAGTGTAATTTTCTTACGACAATATTTTACGATAGTGGAAGCCAGACCACCAGTAGCATAAACAGGAATTTCCTGGCCATATTCCTCGTAAATTTTGTCTATCATGCCGTCTATCATGCTGGCATTACCATAGATAACACCAGACTTCATGCAGTCAACAGTGTTTTTTGCAATAACACGGCCTGGGTTCTCGAGGTTAACCTGAGGGAGCTGTGCAGTGCCTACGGATAGTGCATTTAGTCCAATCATCACACCAGGAATAATAGATACGCCTTCAAAAGTACCCTGCTCGCTAACTAAAATCATCTTGGTAGCAGTACCCATATCGACGATAAGAGCAGGACTTCCATAGATGTTATGTGTAGCAACACAGGAGCAGATGATGTCTGCACCAACTGAAGAAGGTACATCGCAGTGGAGATTGATACCTGTCTTGACGCCAGGACCTACAACAATAACATTAACATCAACTAAGAAGTTAATAGCCTTTTTCATAATTGAGTTAATTGGTGGAACAACGGATGAGATAATTGCTCCGCTGATCTGTTCTTTGTTAATTCCGTGGACTGTCAGGATGTTTATGAGCTTGCTGGCATACTCGTCTTCAGTACAAACGGTATCTGTGGAGATCCTTGCTGTAAATACGAGCTCATCTCCTTCAAATCCACCAAAGACAATGTGGGTATTACCAATATCAATCGCTAAAACCATAAGTACCTCTTAAGTTAGATTAACTAAAATTCGTGGTTAAAGAATACCATAAATTGATAATAAAACGACTATTTTTTAACATACAATACCACTTCTTAGGCTTATAATAACCGGACATTAACATGTAAGGTGAGATATATGGCAGCAGAAAAAACACTGACTCGTAATCTGACTGAAGGGTCACCACTTAAGCTTATAATTGCTTTCGCGATACCGATGATCCTCGGTAATCTTTTTCAGCAACTTTATAATTTTGTTGATACTATGATTGTTGGCCATTTTCTTGGCGTGGAGGCCTTAGCTGGTGTTGGAGCCACTGGAAGTATCAGCTTCCTCATTATTGGCTTTTGCATGGGTATGTGTGCGGGTTTTGCAATCCCTGTAGCACAGGCTTTTGGCGCGCAGGACTATAAGACTTTACGTAAATATGTAGCAAATGCGCTTTATATGTCACTCGCGTTTTCTTTTGGTATTGCTATCGTCGTATCTTTGTTATGCCGTAATATTCTGGAGTGGATGCAGACTCCTGAAGATTGTATAGAGTATTCTTATACATATATTCTGACGCTTTTTATCGCGATTCCTGTTACATTCCTGTATAACATCCTCGCAGGTATTATCCGCGCGGTTGGCGATTCAAAGACACCACTTATTTTTCTTATTATCTCTACATTTATTAATGTTGGCCTTGATTACCTCTTTATCTCTGCGTTTAGTATGGGAGTATTTGGTGCGGCACTCGCGACTGTTATTTCTCAGTTTATCTCCGGTGTAATGTGCTTTGTCGTTATCGTTAAGAAGTTTGAGATATTACACGTATCAGGAGATGAATGGGACTATGATTCTCACTGCGTCAGCAGACTCTGTGGTATGGGACTTCCAATGGGTCTTCAGTACTCTATTACAGGTATCGGTTCAGTAATTCTTCAAAGCAGTGTTAATATGCTCGGATCTCTTTCTGTTGCTGCTGTTACTTCTGCAAGTAAGGTCAATCTATTGTTTCTTTGTGTTCTTGATGCTCTTGGTGCATCAATGGCTACATATGGTGGTCAGAATCTTGGTGCTGGTAAAATTGATCGTATTCGCCAGGGAACACGTGCTGCCTGCCTTGTTGGTATCGCATACAGTGTCTTCGCCTTCATCGCAGTTATTTTCGTTCGCGTTCCGATGATTGAGATGTTTACTGACAGACCAATTCCTGAGATGGTAGATATGTCAGCACTTCATGTCCTTGTCACGACAGGATGTCTTACACTTCTTGTTTTTGTAAATGTCCTAAGATTCTTAATCCAGGGTGTAGGTTATTCAAATTTTGCAATTATTGCAGGCATCCTCGAGATGATCGCGCGTACGGTTGCAGGTCTTGTTTTTATACCACTTTTTGGATTTATTGGTGCGTGTGTAGCGTCACCTTTCGCATGGCTTCTTGCAGACAGCTTCCTTATTCCAGCATACCTCACGATAATGAAAAAGCTGGAGAATAAGTATTCTTCTGGTGCGGTGGAAGATTAACGATAGAAAATAAGCATCATAACAGGCATAGTTACGATACTAAGCAGCGTCCCAAGAAGTACGAGGTTCGCTGCTTTTTTCTGTCCCTGGCCAATTAATTCTGCGTAGTTTAAAACCATGCTGGCAACAGGGGCTGCAGTTAAGATGAAGATGGCTTCCTTAAATTCGAAGGACATAGGCAGTGCCATTAATACTAGGAAGGATACAGCAGGCATCAAAATCTGCTTGATACCGATTGTAAGATAAACGTGCTTATCGATAAACAGGGACTTAAACTTCATCGTGCCAAGCCTTGAGCCCATAACAATCATGCAAAGTGGGGCTGACATCTTACCCAAAAGAGTAATCATGGTATCAAGCTCATTAGGAAGCTTAAAGCCAGTTAAATAGATAGGAATAGCTACGATAAGCGCGAGTGTGCCTGGGTTTAAAAATGCGTTTTTAACACGCATATACTTTTTGTCGTTAGAGATAATGTAGATGGTCATGGTCCAGCCAACGAGGTTCATCGCGATGCAGTAGACGGTCGATAAGAACACGGCTTCAGGGTAGTCTGGCATTATTGCTTCGAGCAAAGGCACTGCCATAAATCCAGTATTACCCATAGCTGTAGCGACGTTATGAACACGGTAGTTTACGTCATCTATATGCTTTTTATAAACATAGCGAAAGAGAATCTGAAGGCCACCCTGGACGATAAACGCGAAGATAAGACAGATTAACGCATCAAATAAAGTCTGCTTTGTACATTCGACGCGACTTATAGAATATATGGTAAGACATGGGGAACTGACATAAAGTAACAGCTTGGCAAAAGCGGAAATAGCATCCTCTTTGATGAGTTTGCCCTTCATCATGAGAAAGCCTATGGATGCATAGCCAAGCATCATTGCTACGGCGCTTAATGTTATTAAAAAGTTCATCATATCGCGCACTAGAATAGCACCAAATATCAGATGTGTATATTATAATTTATCTAGAAATATCATAATGGAGTGGATTATGAAGAAGCCTGGTAAGTGGTTTAAGATTATTTTGTGGGGATTTATCGCTGCTTTGGCGTGCCTTTTGCTTGCTATAACAGTATGGCTTGGAGATTATTATCATGCTGAAGATGATGGCTTTAATTTGGCTGATGTAGAGTTATTGTCTGTTGAAGTGTATGACGATTATTTGGCGATTTATCCATCTGATGCTACTACAGGTGTTATTCTTTATCAGGGCGCTAAGGTGGATTATCTAGCCTATGCTTCATTGGCCAGAGCATTTGCCGACAGAGGCCTACTTTGTATTGTTATTGATTCACCTGCCAATATCGCTCTTACAGATAGTGGTCAGGCATCTTCTCTTATTAATGAATATCCACAGATTACTACCTGGTATGTTGGTGGACATTCATTAGGCGGAGTCGTGGCAAGCAGGGAGATACATGATAATCCTGATGTATTTGATGGATTGATTTTGCTTGCATCATATTCAAATGTCGATCTTACAGATCTTGATATCAATGTTATTTCACTTTATGGAAGTGAAGACGTGATTCTGGCTATCGATTCATATGAAGAGGCCTTAGATAATCTTCCTTCGGTTCATGAACTTGTTATCGATGGTGGTAACCACGCTCAGTTTGGTAACTATGGCTGGCAAAGCGGTGATGGTGAGGCTACTATTACGGCTGATGAACAGCAGGCTATTACAGCTGATTTTGTATTAGCTAATATCGGAGGCTGAGATGGGTCTTTCTGTAACAACTGGAAAGTGTCTGAATCAATTCCTTAGTGATTATGTAGTTTTTGACTTGGAAACTACTGGATTAAGCACAGAAATCGAAGATGTTATTGAAATATCAGCAATTAAGGTGATTGATGGAAAAGTAACTGATGAGTTCTCGACACTTGTAAATCCACAAAGACCAATACCTAAGGTGGCATCAGAGGTTAATAACATTACAGATAGCATGGTTCGCGATGCGATGCCTTTCGACGTGGTGCTTAAGGATTTTATTGCTTTTATTGGTGATTTGCCGCTTGTAGGCCATAATATCGAGAGGTTTGACCTGCAGTTTATTTATCGCGATTGTATGAGATTTTTTGGTAAGACTCTTGGTAATGATTATATTGATACCTTAAAGCTTGCCAGAAGTTATCGTCCGGATTTGAAGAGCAGAAGTCTTGGTGTTCTTTCTGATTTGTACGGAATATCAACCGCTGGCGCGCACAGAGCTCTTGCCGATTGTAAGATGAACCAGCAGGTTTACGAGTGCTTAGCTTCGGAGATGAAGCCAGATGTAATGATCTCTCGTGGTATTAAGGTTTGTTCTAAGTGCGGAAGTCCGATGAAGCAAAGAGAAGGGAAGTTTGGCAGATTTTATGGCTGTACTTCCTACCCTGAATGCAGGTATACAGAAGATATAAAGTAGGAGATAAAAATGAAGTATTTGGTCGTATCAGATATACATGGTTCAATGTTTTATGGAGGTAGAATTCCCGAGCTTTTTGAGCGTGAGCAGGCTGACGAGCTAATTTTGCTGGGGGATTTGTATTACCATGGTCCACGTAATCCACTTCCTGAGGACTATAGACCAATGGATGTGTCTAAGATGCTTAATAACATGAAGGATAAGCTAATTGCTATTCGTGGTAACTGTGATGCAGAAGTAGATGAGATGATTTCAGAGTTTCCTTTTAATGATCATGTGGTTAAGGTTATTTCTGGTAAGAAGTTCTATTTTACTCATGGACATCACGTAAATATTGATAATGCACCCAAGGAAGAAGTTGATGCAGTTATTTATGGTCACTTCCATACTGGCTTTATTAAGGTATCAGATGGTAAGATTTACGCGAACGCAGGTTCAATGTCGCTGCCTAAGAATAATACAGCTCATAGCTATATCGTGATTGATGATGCTAATATGGTGCTTAAGAATCTAGACGGCGAGATTATCGATAGTATTAATTTGAAAGAGGTATAAAAGATGAACATTGATTACACACCACGCGGAGTTTGTTCCAGAAGAATTCAGATTGAAGTAAATGACGGTATCGTAGAGAATGTAGTATTTACAGCTGGATGTAACGGTAATACTCAGGGCGTAGCTGCTCTTGTTAAGGGTATGAAGGTTGAAGATGCTATTTCCCGTATGGAGGGAATTAACTGTAATGGTCGTGGTACATCTTGCCCAGATCAGCTTGCTCAGGCTTTAAAGCAGGCCCTTTGATAGGAGATTAATATGCTTTTAAGGGGTGATTTTATCTATGATGATGGAGCTCCTTATATTCCTGAGTTACCAGATGGAATGACAGGCTGGTTCAGAGATTTGTAATTAATATTTCTAATGGAAAAGAAAGTATGTGTTCATAATTCTTGTCGAAGTCTGATTGGCGAGATTGATAGAAGAGTTAGGATGTTAGAGGAAGAATGTTAATTAGTATCGCGTATATATTCTTTGCTGGATTATTGCTTGGTGCTTTGTGTAAGAAAATTAAGTTTCCGAGCCTATTTGGAATGATTATCGCAGGTATATTAATTGGTCCTCATGTATTTAATTTAATTGATAGTAGCGTCCTTAATATCTCGGCAGAGATTCGTAAAATTGCTTTAATCATTATTCTTATCAGAGCTGGTCTTAAGTTATCTTTTGATGATTTAAAGAGGGTTGGAAGACCTGCGATATTGATGTGTTTTGTTCCAGCTGCATTTGAAGTGGTTGGTATGATTTTGCTAGCTCCTAAGCTTCTAGGTATTAGTATTTTGGAGGCAGCTATCTTAGGTTCTGTAGTAGGCGCTGTATCTCCAGCTGTTATTGTTCCTAGAATGATTAAATTAATTGATGAAGGTTATGGAACTAATAAAGGTATCCCTCAGATGATTCTTGCAGGAGCATCTGTTGACGATGTCTTTGTAATCGTATTATTTGCAACTTTTACTTCACTTGCTCAAGGCGAGGCTATTAGTGTTAGAAGCTTTGTTAACATTCCAATTTCAATAGTCACAGGCATTTTAATTGGTCTTGGTGTTGGATTTGTACTGGTCTGGTTCTTTAACAAAATTCATATGAGAGATTCAGTTAAGATTCTAATTATTCTCGGAATGTCTTTTGTACTAGTATTTATCGAAGATGAGTTTGGAAGCTTTGTGCCTTTCGCATCGCTTATAGCAATAATGGCGTTAGGCTTAATGATTAAGCGTCAGAAAAGTGTTCTTGCAGTTCGCCTGTCGTCTAAGTTTGATAAAATTTGGGTGCCGGCAGAGATATTCTTGTTTGTACTAGTTGGAGCGTCGGTCGCAGTTGATAGTCTTAAGACTGCTGGAGTAAGTGGCGTTATTCTAATCCTTGGCGTGCTTGTATTCCGTATGTTTGGAGTGTTTGTATGCCTGATTAAAACTCCACTTAGTTTTAAAGAACGCCTATTTTCAATGATCGCATATACTCCTAAGGCGACAGTTCAGGCTGCAATTGGTGGAATCCCTCT
>JAZRYF010000024.1:0-5994 GCA_045600625.1 Saccharofermentans sp. | reverse complement strand
ACTTCCATTTTTGCTATAGTTTGACTGTAGATTTATAATATTTTTCACACAATTATTCTACCATTAATGGGCTCTTCGGAGCTCATTTTTGTTTGCATGAAAAAGGAGCTATCTCAATTTACTTTTGAGACAGCCCCTTTCTTATGTAATCCTTATAATGAATTAAACCACTCTATCCTTAAGCTTATCAAAAGCTGCCTTGGCAGTTTGTCTAACACTAGGATCAGAATCAGCGAAAGCTAATTTCTTAACATACTCTTCACAGTGCTTTGCACCAATTTCTGCTGCTGCAGTTGCTGCTGAAGCTCTTACAAGCGGTGAGGAATCACGAAGAAGAGGAATCAAAGCCATTCCACTCTCATATGACTTAATCTGTCCCATAGCAGCTGCGACTTCAGCTCTAACTTCATCATCAGCATCACCAGACAGCTTAATTAGACCATCTAACTTACCCTTAGATGCCAATTTCATTATCTTACCACGTAAACTATCTACTCTTGACATACTCATTACCCCTGTTTATTACTTAAAAATATTATATATCTTTGAACCATTTGAATTTGTTAACAATTTATGACTATTTGCTAAAAGCCCAATAAAGAAATAATTGAATTACAAGTTTTTAAAACATATAATTATTATATTATTTTTAAAAGGAGTTGACTATGAATTCTCGTATCAGAAATGTATTGGCTTCAATACTTATTATTGGATCAATAGTTATGACTTCATGTTCTTCTAAGCTACCTGATGAGACTTTGCCATCAGTTACTGAAACTGTAGCTACAGAGACAGAAGTAGTAGAGACAGAGGTTATTGAGACTGAACCGGAAGAGACAGAACCAACCATCGGTCCTAATAGTACTGCTCAGGTTACTGAAAGACCTGTAGATGTTAATGGACAGTTGAGTGTTTCAGGAACAAATCTTGTAAATGAGAATGGCGAAGTAGTTCAGCTTCGTGGTATGAGTTCCTGTGGTCTTATCTATCAGTACAATTTCTTTACTGATGCTATCTGCGATACTTTGGTTCAGGACTGGGGATGCTCTGTTGTAAGACTTGCTATGACTACTCGTGGATATGATATGGGATATATTTATGATCCAGATAGATTCTTCGATGAAGTCTGTACTTATGCTGACAGATTAATTGAGCGAGGATGCTATGTAATTCTTGACTGGCACATTCTTTATGATGGAGATCCTAATGAGAATAAGGAGTTAGCTCTTGATTTCTTCTCCAGAATGTCTGCTATCTATGGAGAGTGTCCTAATGTTATTTATGAGATTTGCAATGAGCCTAATGGTACAAGATTTGATGATGAGTCTGCAAACGTTGACTGGGATAATGTAATTAGACCTTATGCAGTTGATGTGATCAGTGCGATTAGAGCAAATGACCCTGACAATATTATTATCGTTGGTACACCATCATGGAGCCAGAATGTTGATGAAGCTTCTCTGAATCCTATTGATGACCCTAATGTTATGTATACACTTCATTTCTATGCTGGATCTCATGGCCAGGAATTAAGAGACAGAGCACAGACTGCAATTGATAATGGTCTTCCTTTATTTGTTACGGAGTGGGGTACTTCTCTAGATTCTGGTTCAGGTGGAGTGTTCTACGATGAGACTTTGGAATGGATGGAGTTCCTGGATAACAATAACCTTTCCTGGTGTAACTGGTGTATAGGTGGTTCCAATACTGAGTCTTCCAATGCTTTAAGACTTTATTCTAATAATTTCACAATGGAGCAGAAGCTCTTTGGTCACTGGCCAGATGAAATGCTTTCTGATTCTGGATTGTTTGTAAGATCTCTTATTCTTGGACAAGAATTTGTAATTCCAACAGAAAGATGATAAGGAATTAAGTTTTTGAATAATCGCATTTCAAGAAATATTGTATTAACAGCAATGACGCTCATAACCATAATGGTTATGGCGTCTTGTTCTGCGCCTTTTTTTGGTGAGTATGTGAATAGTTCTGAATCAGTAATCCTGATTGAGACGGAGCCAACGTTAACACCTACTCCTGTACCTGAACCTACAGATACTCCAACGCCGACTCCAACTCCTGCTCCTGAGCACATTGTTGTTAGTTTTTTGGGTGATTGTACTTTGGCTGATGCTCTTGCCTGGAGTGGTGCAAGTGGTAGTTTCGATGCTGTAGTTGGTGATGATTATGATTATTGCTTCCAAAATGCTGCTGAGTATTTATCAACTGATGATATGACACTTGCAAATTTTGAGGGAACTTATGGAGATGAGAATGCTTCTCATCAGATTAAGGAATTTGTATTTGCAGCCGATCCATCATCTGTTCAGATTTTACAGAATGCTAGCATTGAGTGTGTAAATCTTTCCAATAACCACAGTTATGACTATTGGCAGGATGGTCTTGAACTTACGCAGCAGACTTTGGATGATGCTGGTATTTTGTGGAGTAATCAGCATCAGACAGCTATTTATGAAGTTCGTGGAATTAAAATTGGAATGTTCGGTATCGATATGATTGGTAATGGTGATACTGCAGCTACTGCTTATCCTCTTATTGATCAGTTAAGAGATGCGGGATGTCAGATAATTATTGCTTCATGCCACTGGGGAATAGAACGTTATTATGATCCAACTCCAGATCAGACATACACAGCGCATGCACTTATCGATTATGGTGTTGATATTATAGTTGGTACTCATCCCCATAGATTAGAGCCGATTGAGCTTTATAACGGAAGATTCATTATGTACAGCCTTTCGAACTTCTGCTTTGGTGGTAATACAGGTTTGTCTGATCCAGATTCTTGTATTGTGAGATGTGAATTTGTAATGGATGAGACAAACTCTTATGTTGAGGATTATAATCTTACGGTTGTTCCATATAGTCAGACTTCTTTTACAGCAAATGACTATTGTCCAAGACCTTATGACTGGGGATCTTCTGACTATTTCAGAGTTATGGACAGACTTAACTGGAATCAAGAAGATGAGTAATAAATAACGGAGGTAATATATGTCTAACGGTAAAGTTTTGGTAATTATGGGTTCTGATTCAGATTTCCCAATTATGGAAGGATGCTTCAAGCTTTTGAAGAAATTTGGTGTTGAATATGAGGTGCATATTGCTTCTGCTCACAGAACACCAGCAAAGGCTGAGAAGCTCTCTAAGGAAGCAAAAGCTAATGGATTTTCTGTTATTATAGCAGCAGCAGGTTTGGCAGCACATCTAGCTGGTGTAATTGCTTCTAATACTATTCTTCCTGTAATTGGTGTTCCTTGTAAGGGTGGCGCTCTTAATGGTGTCGATGCTCTTTACGCTACTGTTCAGATGCCAACTGGTATCCCTGTAGCTACTGTAGCAATCGATGGTGGTTCAAATGCTGCTATTCTTGCGTGCCAGATGATTGCTATTTCTGATAGTGATCTTGCTAATAAACTTATTGATTACAAAAACGAACTGGTTTCTTCTGTAGAGGCAAAAGAAACTAAGCTTCAGGCCAAGCTTATGGAGGCTGGCTTATAAGATGAGTGGAGTATTTGGTGTTATTAACAGAAGTGGACTTACTACTGATGTTATTAAATCAGCCTACTATGGTATTTTTTCTTTACAGCATAGAGGTGAGGAGTCTGCAGGAATAGCTGTTAATAGCGGTTCTTTTATTGTTCATAAAAGACCTGGTCAGGTTACCGAAGTATTTGATGAAATGACACTTAATGCTCTTGATGGTTCATGTGCTATTGGACATGTAAGAGGCAGCGATGGTTTTAAGGGGTTAGAAGGACTTCAGCCAACTGCTATCAGATCTAGTGTGGGAAATATTGCTTTATCATGTGATACTGCAATTCTCAATTCTGAAAATATTAGGGATGGTCTTAAAGAATTAGGCGCTATATTTCAGACAACTACAGATTCCGAGACAATTCTTTCTTTGTTTTCTCGTAAAAGAGTTGTTTCAGAAACTATAGAAGAAGCTATTCTCGGCACTATGAAAACAATTACAGGTGTGTATTCCTTGGTAATAATGGCTGATGATGCTCTGATAGGAGTTAGGGACCCATTAGGAATTCGACCTTTGTGCTTAGGCAGAAAAGGTGATCTGTATATGCTTTCTTCAGAAAGCTGTGCATTTGATGCACTTGATGCTGAATTTATTAGAGATCTCGAGCCAGGTGAAGTTATTTGTATTTCAAATAATGATATTAAGTCAGTTTACTATAATGATTCTGTTGCTTCTGATGAGAGAATTAGTTGTGGTAAAACTTGCATCTTTGAATATGTTTATGTGGCTCGCCCAGATTCTTATATCGATGGTTCTTCAGTTTTTGAATCTCGTTACAGAGCAGGTCTTGCTCTTGCCAAAGAGCGGCCTTGTGATGTTGATATTGTAATAGGTGCTCCCGACTCTGGTAATGTTGCTGCACTAGGTTATGCAGATGGTCTTAATGTACCTTTCTCTATGGGTCTTCTTAAGAACAGATATGTTGGACGTTCATTTATTAAATCATCACAGGAACAGCGTGAGTTGGCAGTAAGAATGAAGTTTTCTGCTTTAAAGCCAGCTATTGATGGTAAAAGAGTTGCGATTGTTGATGATTCACTTGTCAGAGGTACAACGACAAAGCATATAATACGATTCCTTAAGGAAAATGGGGCAAAGGAAGTTCATGTCAGACTTGCATCTCCTGAAGTTAAATTTCCTTGTTGCTACGGTGTAAATGCTGATAATGTTAAGGATTTACCTGCGAAGAATATGTCTGTTGAAGAGATTAAGAAGATGATTGATGCTGATTCCCTCGGTTACATAAGTCTTGATTCTTTGAAGGATTCTCTTTGCAATATTAAATGTGGCTGCTGCTGTGCATGTTTTGATGGAAATTATATTGCTGGTAAAAAAGAAATAGTAAATAACAGAGGTATTGAGTAATGAAGATTGCAGTTTTGGTTTCAGGTGGAGGAACTAATCTCCAGGCAATTATCGATAATATCAAGTCTGGATATCTTGAAGGTATTGAGATTTCTTTGGTGATTGCATCCAATGACTCCGCATATGCTTTAACAAGAGCAGCTGATAATGGAATTAAGTCAGCTGTAATTCCTGTGAAGGCATTTGCTTCGCGCGATGATTGGGATGACGCTATGGTTAAGGCTATTAAAGATAGTGGTGCCGAATTAGTTGTTCTAGCAGGTTATCTCACTTTGTTAGGCAAAAAGCTTACACATGAGTATTCCAATAGAATTATCAATATTCACCCAGCTTTAATTCCAAGTTTTTGTGGAGCTGGAATGTATGGAATTAAGCCTCATGAAGCAGTTTTGGCAAAGGGTGTTAAGATATCTGGTGCTACAGTACACTTTGTTAATGAGAATTATGATGATGGTCCTATTATCCTTCAGAAAGCCGTGGATGTTTTACCGGATGATACACCAGAAGTTTTGCAAAAGCGTATTATGAAGGAATGCGAACAGGTTATAATGCCTAAGGCAATCAGATTAATAGCTGATGGTAAAGTTGAAATCAAAAATAATATTACATATGTAAAGGAATGAATTATGGAACAGTTAAACATTGCAGACATCTTGAAGAACAACGCTTATCCTGGCAGAGGTATCATCATTGGTATGTCACCTGATGGTAAGAAGGCAGTATCTGCTTATTTTATTATGGGCAGAAGTGCTTCAAGCCGTAACAGAATCTTTGCTGTTGAGGATGAGGGAATCAGAACGGAAGCTTTTGATCCAAGTACATTACTTGTAGCTCCTGAGCTTATCATTTATAGACCAGTAAGAGTACTTGGTAATTGTACAATTGTAACAAATGGTGACCAGACTGATACTGTATATGAGGGAATGTCTGAAGGAATGACATTTGAGCAGTCTTTAAGAAGTCGTAAATATGAGCATGATGCTCCTAACTATACTCCTAGAATCTCAGCTATTATGAATGTTGCTGATGGTAAGTATGATTTTGCTATGTCTATTCTTAAGTCTGATGAC